>JANXTU010000008.1 GCA_025352235.1 Fimbriiglobus sp. | reverse complement strand
AGGTCGTCGGTACCTGGGGCTTCCGCCCCAGGCTGTATAAGTCGGCCCCGTTGGGGCGAAGAAGGGTTCAAACTCCATCGGACGGTCGCCACAGCCAACAAAGCAGATTTGCCCGCTACGAAAACTCGATGTCCGCTCTAGCCGGCAAGAACTCTGAGAAGCGGAAGGTTTGCATTTTTTTGACTGGAACAATCCCGCAACGTGGATGGGTTACAGGATAAGTCTTCTCGGGACACACGAAAGAATTCCTTCTCATAGGTAGAGAATTCTTTTGGTATGTAAAGCCTTCTTGCGATCTTGGTCTTGACATTGCGGGGGGCGGTACTCATCAGAGAATCGCGTTATTTACATCAGGGATTGTGTCATGAAACTGTGCACTGGTTTGTTCTTTGTGCTGGCCTTTGTCGCGACTGGTGTCGTACATGCTGTTCCGGGGCCCGTAGTGGCGGCAAATGGTATCACGTGGGATGCCGCTCCGATCGTCGTCGATGCTCAAGGCGGTGCGGCGAATGGAACCGTCAAGTGCAAGGGAAAGTACAGCTTCGCACCCGGCCAAGAACTCGTGGACGGAAGCATAGCGGTGGCCTACATACCACAAGCAGGAGGTACCATGGTTGGGACCAGTGCAAAGGGGTGTGGCAACGATTCTTGGAGGTTGTCCTCGCAGGCGGTGTTCGGAGGTGACTCTTATCGCGACGTCGCTGCGCATCGAAAACACCTCAGGAAATTGCTTCCAACAGAGTGTGGGACACCCCACATTGGAACCATTTAAAAGAATTGGAAGAATCGGAGCCGAAACGGTCCTTGTGGCCGATGGCCTCTCGCTTGGCGTCGCTGACGGTCCACTCCCGCGGCTTCGGCGCGGCGTCGGCCGAAGGGATCAGCAACAGCGAAGCGAGTGCTACGAACAGTATGGGTGAACTCCGGGAGTGCTGGCGCGGGGAACAACACGCGGGCGGCGCCGTTGTTACAGCCACTTCTTCCAGCGGTACAACGCCATCAAACCGAGGCTCACGGCCACCATCAACCCGAAGGCCAGCCAGTGGCCGTACTCCCATTCGAGCTCGCCGATGTGTTTGAAGTTCATCCCGTAGTAGCCGACGATGAGCGTGCAAATCATGCCGATGGTCGAGATCATCGTCAACGTTTTCATGATCTCGTTGAGGCGGTTGGAGGTCGCGGCGAGGTGCGTCTGCATCAGGTCGCTGACCATTTCGCGGGCGTTCTCGATGAGGTCGGTGTAGCGCACGAGGTGGTCGTAGACGTTGCGGTAGTAGGCCATCTCGCGCGGGTCAACGAGTTGGAACTCCCCGCGGATCAGACGCGCCAGCACTTCGCGCTCGAGGATCAACGTCTTACGCAGATACGTGACTTCGCGCTTCACGCGCAGCAGTTTCGCCAATACCGCCGGGGTCGGTTGCCGGAACATTTTCGTTTCGAGGCGGTCGAGTTGCTGCGAAATCCGATCGACCATCGGGGCGTAGTCGTCGACGATACCATCGAGGATGAGGTGGAACAAATAATCCGGGCCGCGCTTCGCGTTGGCGGCGTGGCGGGCGACGTGCCCGTGGCTCTCGGCGATGCAGGGCATCGGCGTGTAGTGGTGCGTGATCAGCAGGGTCTCGGTCAAAACCGCGCTCAGTTGCGGGCGCGGGAGCCGGTGGACCCGGGGCGATTTCCCCGGCGGCGGCTGTTCCCCGTGCAGCTCCAGCGGCAGCGGGTTGACGATGGCGAAGAGGTAATCCGGGAACTCCTCGACCTTCGGCAGGTGGGCGCTCCCCGACGCGCGCGGCTTGACGATGTCTTCGAAAGTCAGCGCGTGGACCGGCAGGAACCCCTTGAGCACGCGCTCCTCTTCCTCCGGCGTCGGGTCGGCGAGGTCGATCCAAACGACGGAGCCCTCCGGCAACTCCGCGGCCGTGGCGGGCAGTTGATCGAAGGTCGGCGATTCGGTGGAGTTGGAACCGGGATTCCAGCGGACGATGTGGAGCATGGGCGATCCAAAAATCATTGTCCGCAGATGACACAGAAAACGCAGATAAAAATCAGAGAGCGAAGGTGGTAGCCATTCTTGGATCCCCTCGGTTTCCGATCTGCGATCATCGGCGTCATCTGCGGACTGTTGTGAAATTATTTCTTCGGGGTCAACATCACTTCGCGGAGGTCCATGACGGCGACGCCGGGCTTCGATTTCGGCGTGACGGTCAGGGTATGCCGGCCGGCTTTGGCGATCGTCAGTTCGCCGACATCGCGATTCTCGAAGGCTTGGAACCCGCCGGTATCCTTGACGGTGAATTTGAAGTTCGAGTCTCCGACGGCGAGTTCGACCTCGGCGCCGCCGCTCCCCTTGCCAGCCCCTTGCAGCACACTCACGGCAAAGATACCGGGCGTCGTCACGGTGAATTCGAAATAGGCGGTGTCGGCGGCGTTGGTCCAGTAGCCGAGGGTGTTCTTGTGCGGGGCCGGTTCGAAGCGGAGTTGCGTCCCCGTGACGAACGCCGTCCGGGCGGGCAGGGTGATCGAACCGTCTTTGGCTTGCGGGTTGGGGGTGTAGTCCGGGTTCGGCGTCGGCATCTTCGCGCCGACTTCCTTCCTCCACGCGGCGAGTTTCGCGGCCATCTCCTTGACAACCTCCGGCTTATCGGCGGCGAGGTTGCGGCTCTCGCCGATGTCCTTGGACAGATCGAACAGTTCCTTGCGGTCGGTTTCGAAGTATTCGATCAGCTTCATGCTGCCGACGCGGATGGCGCCGCCGGGCTTGCCGAAGGATTCGGAATAGTGGGGGTAGTGCCAGTGGAACGCCCGGTCCGCGTCGGGCTTCGCATCGCCACGGAGTTGGGCGCTGAGGTCAACACCGGCGTACCGCTCTTCGACCTTCAATCCGCACAGCCCGATGATCGTGGGCGTGATATCCCCGATCACGAGCGGGAAGCCGCCCGACTTGATCCCCGGCCCGCGGATGAGGAAAGGGACCCGCAAGCCCCCTTCGTAAAAGTGGCCAAGGCCATCGCGGTACGGGCCGTTCGAGGTCGTCGGTGCGTCCGGTTTCCACGCCACCGAATTGCCCCCGCAGGCGGCGGTGAAAATCACCACAGTGCCGCCGACGCCCGCCAATTCGTCGATGGCTTTCAGGATCGCACCGAATTGGCGATCCAAATCCTCGACCCGCGCCGCGTACGCTGGATCCCCCTGCGATCCCGCGCGGCCCCTTTTGTACGGGACGAGTTGTTCGGGGGTCGGCGTTGCCGCCGAAATGCTCGCGATGGCGAAAAACGGCGTTTGCGGAGCCACCTTGACACGCTTGCGCAGTTCGGCCTCGTCCCACAGGAAGGGGAGGCGATCCGAGTAACCGGCCGCGGTCAATTCTTCGGGCGCCTCGCTCCGCGCCCCTTTCGACGGGGCCCTCGCGAAATCCAAATACGGCTTGGGGCAGATCAGTTTGTCATCGGGCCTGTACGCGGATTTGGTCCATTCACGCGACACGGGCCGGCCCCCGTTGTACTCGCCGCCCAGCATGCCGACCCGGAGGAGCGAGAATTTTTTCCAATCGTAGGGCCCGTGCGAGTACGCCTCCTCCAACTTCACCCCTTGTTTGGCGAACGCATCCAAATTCGGCGTCTTGTAATACGTGCTCCCCGTACAGCCGAGGTCGCGCGGGCCGAGTTCGTCGGCGACGATGACGACCACATTCGGCTTCGCTTTCGGCTCCGCGGCAGACACCGTACCGACCATGGCCAGCAGTGCCAAGCAAATCGACAATCGCATGACGGGCCTTTTCAAAAGGGGAGGCAGTAAGATTAGCATACCCACGACGGAGCCCCAAGCCATGACCCCCGAAGCCCGAGTGCAGAATATCTTGCGGACGCTCGTGGCCCCGGCATTGGACCTCGACGGGTCCGAAATTGAAGTTGTCGAAGTCTTCGACGGCATCGCGTCCGTCCGGCTCGGCGATATCTGCTCGAGCTGCCCCGCTACCTTAATGACGGTCGTTTCCAGCATGGAGCAGGAACTCAAACGACACCTCCCCGAAATCGAGATTTTGACCGCTGTGCAATAATTTTCGGAATTATTGTCCGGATCGGAGATGCGCTGCTGTATACTGTGTCGAACTCACGTTCCTTGTGTCGCCATTTCAGACTGGTGCAGCGATGACGAGTTCCAAATCTTGTTCCGAGTGCGGTCTGGCGCTGGCCAACGAGTCGCAACTGACGTTGTGTCCGACCTGCCTGCGCGCCACGGGAAAAATTGCCGACGATCACACACTGCTCGAACTGATCCAAGAGATTGCTCCGACGAAATCGTCCGAGGATCGCGAACCGACGGTGAACTTCATACCAGGCTCCTTTCCGATATTGCACTTCGAACTCAATCCGTTCCGCGACCCGCGTTTCGCTACCTTCACGGCGTGGGAGCAAGCGCAAATTGTCGAACTCGGCCGGCGTGGCTACCAGGTGCAGAGCAAACTCGGCGACGGCGGCTTCGGGGTGGTATTTCTCGCCGTCGATTCCGCCGAACGCCTCGTCGCCGTCAAGATGTTGCACGCCGCCCTCACCGAGGATCGCTACCGCCAGCGCTTCGCGATCGAAGCGAACGCCCTATCGCTTTTGGACGACCCCGCTCTCGTGAAGCTCTACCATTACGATGTCAGCGGACCCGACCCGATGCTGGTGACCGAATACGTCCCCGGCGGCACGTTGGCCAAGCAGCTCCACGGCCGCGGTGTTTTCGACCGGGTCGAAGCCGCGGAGGCGATCCGGCAGCTGGCCGAAGTCGTCCACAATGTCCACGAGGCCGGAATCGTCCACCGCGACATCAAGCCTTCAAATGTTTTGATCGGCGCCGACGGCCGGTACAAACTCGGCGACTTCGGTTTGGCCAAGCGCCTCGACCGCGATGACGATCTCACGCCGACTGGGCGGGGCATCGGCGGTACGCCGGAGTATTCGGCCCCCGAGCAGTTCCGCTCCAGCGGGGATTGCGACGGTCGCGCCGACATTTACGCCCTCGGCGCGACCCTGTATCGTCTGCTGACCGGCAAGCCGGTCTTCGAGCGGAAAGGGGACGGAGACTTCGTCGCTGTGATCCTCCGTGTGCTGTCTGAGGAACCGGTGCCCCCGCGGAAATTGCGACCGGAGATCCCGCGTGCCCTCGAAGCGGTCTGTTTGAAGTGCTTGGCGAAAAACCCGACCGACCGATACCGTACCGCCGCCGATCTCGCTGCCGACTTGAAAGCGTGGCAAACCGGGGCGGACGACTTGATCGCCCGACCGAGCACGCTGGCCCAACGGGTCTGGCGCGGCGCCCGCCGGATGCCGAAGTTCCCGGTGGCCATGATCCTCGTGGCGCTGTTGGGGTTAGGTTCGGCCTTTTTGATGATGAATCGGAACCAACCGCAAAGCGATGAAGAAGTGTTGAAGGAACTTCAGAAGCGGTACGATGCGGACGGTCGAGTGGATCTTCAAGGGCCCGGGGGACGACCGTACTGGCACCGTTGGGACATTGGCGGCTCCCTGTTGACCGATTCGCTGGCTGCGGATCACGAATGTTCGTTCGAAGCGTTGGAGATGGCCGCATTGGTGCTCTACCCGCAGGCGCCGTCCGAAAAATACGCTCTCGAAGGGGAGCTCCGCTTCACCGCGTCCCGGGCGGGATCCAACGGGGACGACCGCCCGTTCGGCGGGTTCTTCATCGCGGGGCGCAGTACCGTCTCGACAGTCGACGATGGGACGTCGGTTTACTCCCTTCTCGGACTGCAATTCGAAGAGGGCCCGACGGTGAACGTGCACAAACGGATCCGCTTCATCAGCTTTCAGTTTTTCCGCAACCCCGGACAAGTACCGATCCCTTTCAAAGACGGGATTGGGGACGCGGCGTTCACAGCCTCGGCGGTTTTGCCAGGACCTTGGCGCAAATTTCGTATCGAAAACGAACCCGAGAAAGTCACCCCGAAATTCGTCATCGGCAAAACGGAAAACCTCTTCAACGTTGGGACCCCGGACGGGGGAATCGGTCGAGGGGCGTTGCAAGAACGCATCGACCATTACAACACGCGACTCGTCGGCGTTCACAACACCGCCACGTTGGTGCTCCCCGCTTGGGATCACCGGGGTGCCATTGGCATCTGGTCCTATAAGTCCGCGATCGACTTCAAGAACGTTTCTCTCGTGCGTATCCCTTAACTCGGCGAACCGGAGCCTCCATGCCTGCGATCGACATCGGCGAACCATTGTCCAACAGTTCGGTCAACACGACCTTCCGAGCGACCGGCTCATTCTCCCCCAACACGGGCACACCCGTGATCGTCCTGCGGAATTCGGCCGATGCCGTCATTCCGGGCGGCGCAGTCATGACGCCCGGAAACGATGTGTGGTTCGTGGACTATTCCGGCCTGCCGGCACAAACCGGGGTCAAACTCTCCGCCGATATGGCCGGTGCTCAGGGCGCCCGCGAAACCAACATCACCATCCAATCGGCACCGCCGATCATCTTCGGGAACATCACGTTTGCTTTCTCAAAAGGCGCGAAAGCCGCCTCGAGGACCACCGTCAGCGGGACCTACGATTCCGGCGCAGTCGACTCCATCGTCGTGACTGCGTTCGAGTATTTCCCGGAACCGCGCAACGCCATGGATACGAGCGCGGCGAACAGCAGCGTCCTCGCCAGTGCCGGGGCGCAATTGACGCCGGGCGACGGAACTTGGACTTGCGTGCTCAACACTTCGGATGTCTCCACGAACGGGAATCGAATGGTGTTTCGCGCGATCGCTCTGACTAAAAAAGGCCGCATTGTCGGCCATGCGGCGAAACGTCGCAAAGTCTAACCCAAAACCGTCACCGTGCCCCGGCCGCCGTCGACCCTCAGGCGCTGGCCGGTGCGCAGGTTCCGCATGACCCCCGGCAACCCCGCCACCGCAGGCAGCCCGAACTCGCGGGCCACGATGGCCCCGTGTGACAACACACCGCCGGTTTCCATCACGACCGCCTTCGCCTTCGCGAACAGCGGCACCCACGCCGGATCGGTCGACGGGCAGACCAGCACGAACGGCCCGTCCGGTGCCTCCGCCGGTTCCGTCAGCACCAGCGCGAATCCTTCCGCGACCCCCGCCGAGAGCGCGACCCCCGTCAATGTCGTTGCGCCGTCGGGCGCCGGCGCCGCCCGGCCGATGGCGTCGAGGTCGTCGCTGAAGAGCACCGCCGGCAATTCGAGCGAGAGCGCGAGCCGACGGGCTTTCCTCCGCTTCGCGATGATGCCGCTGAAATCTTGGAGCGCCAGCATGTGCGGCAACTCTTCGGGCACCAAGTAGAAGATGCCGCCGTTCAATTGGCAGCGCGTGTCGAGTTCGACGAGCACACGCCGGATCACGGCGTAGCCCATCAGTAAATAATGCTTGGCCGCTTCGCGCAGGCCGAGCAGCGCTCGCAGATTTTCCGCCGTCTTCGCACCGCCGAGGCGCGGGGCACCGACCAGCCGCGCTTCGTTGGCGATTCGCTTCCAGAGGTCGTCGGTCGTGCCGCGGCCGATGGTTTCGATCCGGGCGGCGATGTCGTCGAAGCCGGTGGCGGAAGCGGGGGCCGTGCCGCGCAGTTTCGCCACGGCCTCGGGGTCCTCGTTCCAGCGCGGCTGGGCCAGTTCCATTTCGTTCCGGCAACGGTGGCCGAAGCGCTCGAGGAAAATCGCCTCGGGGAGCGTCCCGTTGGCGAAGGCGCGGATGCCGTCCGCGAGCGCCGCTTCGCCCGGGGGCTTTGCACCTTGGGCGATCTCCGCAAGGGCCGCATTCGCACGCTCGTCTCCGAGTTTCAGTTTCAGCAGATTGAACAAGTTGCTCCACGCCAGATCGGCCAGCACCGTCGCCTTCAGGCTATCGCGGGCGAACGCGACGAGCGTCCGATTCGTCCATTCTTCGAGCAATTCCAGTAGTCGCGGCGTCGGCACCTTGGGCCAATCGAGGGTGAGCGCCGCCTTCGTTGCGCTCACGAACTTCGGCACGACGGCGTTCAGAAAATGATCCGGGTAGGTCGCCATCAGCATCCGCGGGACGCGGTTCATCCGCCAGAGCCGCCAGACGGTCGCGGGCATCCGGGCGATGCCGCCGAATCCCCCGAATCCGAGCAGCGTCGGCACCGGATTGAGCGCGAGCTGCGGGTCGGCTTTGAACTTCGAGAAGGGGTATTCAAACGGAGCCCGGGCGAACTGCATCCGTGGCAATCGCGACAGGTTCATCATCGGCCGGCCGGCGATGAGATCGAATGCCGATTGTCCCTCGAGCGTGGCGTCCGGTGCGGATCCGAGGTCGCGGTTCATCGCGCCGAAGCCGCCGTCTTGCGCAAGCATCCGGCCGACGATGGACCACGTCATCGGCAGCGGTTCGGGCAGCACCTCGCTCAGGTTGTATCGGACCCAAACCGTCCCCTTGGGGTCGGCGAGGCCGCGCAGCGCGGTGACCGTCTCGCGGCGCAAATCCTCGCGCTCGGCCGCAGTCGCCGTCGTGATCGGCCGCGCTTGCAGTAAGTAGAGCCGGTTCCCGGCGAGCGCCCACTCGATGTCGCGCGGGGCGCCGTAGCAGGCTTCGACCTTCCGGGCCAGTGCCGCGAGTGCGGACAAGTCGTTGTCACCCAAGCAAAGTTCCGTTTGCCGGGCGCCGTCGACGGGGCGCTCGCCGGTCGGCGTGAACTCCACGGTTTTCAGCCCCGCATGCTTTTCCGCAACAAGGCCGGTCGCCAAATTGACGCGGAATCGATCGGGCGTAACGCGACCGCTGACGACCGCTTCGCCGAGGCCCCACGACGCTTCGATGCCGAGGTGCTCCCCCGTCGGATCTTGCGGATCGCGGGTGAACAAAACCCCCGCGACCTCGGCCGGGATCAATTCCTGCACGACCACGGCCATGGCCGCGCCGTCGTCCGCGATCCCTTGCTGCCGGCGGTAGGCGAGGGAACGCTCGGTGAACAGCGACTTCCAGCATCGCTCCACGGCCTTCAACAAATCGTCGTCGCCGACGACGCCGAGGATCGTTTCTTGCTGCCCCGCGAAACTCATCTCGGCGCCGTCCTCGGCGGTCGCGGAGGAGCGCACGGCCACCGGTCCGCCGCCGAGTTCGCGGTAAGCCGCACTGAGTTTCTGGACGAATTCCGAATCGCTCGCGGCACCTGCCCGGAAGAGGCGCCGGTAGACGGAGGTGGACACGACGAACCCCGGCGGCACGGGCAACCCCGCCGCCGCCGTGCGGGCGAGACCGAGACCCTTGCCGCCGACCTTCGACAAGGCGTCGCCGGGAATCGCCGCGAACGGGAGAATATCGGGCATGGGGTCAGTTCGCTTTCTTCTTCTTCAGCACGTGGCCGTCTTCGAGGATCGACCAAATCTGTTCCCACACGAGCGAGACCGCCGGTTGGGCGGGCCCGTTCGCCGCCCACGATTTCGCGGCGGCGTCCAAGCAAGCGAGGACATCGGCGCGGACGGCGCGGTCGCTGGCCCGCACCGAGGGCGTCGGAGCCGAAGGTTTCGGGGCCGTGGAATCTCGCTTATAATCGAATGGCTTACCGTCGAGCACGAGGTTGCACAGTTCGTCGGCGCGTTTGTTCTTCTCTCGCCGGATATGCGCGAGGGTGACGCTTTGGAATCGCCGGCGAAGGGCTTGGGCTTCGGCGTACAGGTCTTGCAGGTCGGCGTTCTTCACGCGGTATTCGCCGTTCATCTGCTTCACCATCAGCTCGCTATCGCTGAGGATTTCTAGGTGCGGCAGGCCGAGTTCCGCGGACCGTTCGAGGGCGCGGATCAGCGCCGTGTACTCGGCGATGTTGTTCGTGGCGGTGCCGATGGTCGCGGCCCCTTCGACATCGGGTTGGCCGTCGATGCGGATGACGAACGCGTACGCGGCCGGGCCGGGGTTGCCGCGCGAACCGCCGTCGACGTGGATGATGGCCACCATCACTTGGCCCCGATGCAGACCAGGCAAGTGCCCTTGCGGGCGTTCGGCCCTTCGAGGTTGCATGTGCCAACGAACAGCTTGCCGCCGTGGATCGTGAGGCCACCGTAGACCATGCCAGGGGCCTTCACGGTCGGGTCAGTGCCGAGGTCGAGCTTCCACTTCGGTGTGCCGTCCTTCAGCGAGATCGCATGGATACCGCCGGAGAGGTCGCCGGCGTAGACGACTCCCGCGACGATGGCGGGCGGCGCGAAGAGTTGGTTTTTGGAATCGTAGATCCATTTGCGATCCCCGTCGGCGAGGGCGTAGCCGCGAACTTTACCGTCCGTCGCGGTGATGACCGCGAGCCCGTCGGAAATGGCCACGGCGCCGACGACGCCGCCTTGCACGTCCTTCTTCCACTTCGGTTTGCCATCATTTAAGTTGAACGCGGCGATCTCGCCTTTAGCCCCTTTCAACTGTGTGAAGTAGTACCCGACGCTACTGCCCGAGACGAGGACGGTATCGCCACTGACGCTCGCCCCGCCCCACGGATTCAGGGTCAACGGCTGCGTCCAGAGCGTCTCGCCGGTTTTCGCGTTCAAGCAATACAAGGCCCGTTCGCCGACCTTTTCTTTGTCGAGGTAGCTCGTGCAGACCAGCACTTTGTCGCCGACGACGCAGACGGGGGCATCGACGTGCCATTTCTTTTCGCCCTTCTGCCAGACCTTCTTCGGCTCCGGTTTCAGCAGGTTGTCTTCCGTTGGCGGGACCGCGAAATCCGGATCTTTCTTCTTATCGACCTCGTACTTCGCCAGCAGTTCCTTCCACTTCGCCTCTTGCAGCTTCACCACGTCCACGGCGGTCACGTCCTTGCCGTCGAGGGTGGCTTTGTCGAGTTCGACGCAGACGACGCCGCCGGCCCCGGCGCCCATGAACACCTTGCCCTCGGCGATGGTCGGCGCCCCTTCAAGGTGAATCAAATCGCCCGGCATGGCCAACTGCCAGACGGGGCGACCGGTGTCGGCCGTGAGGCAGTGGAGCGTGCCGCCGGAGTCTTGGTGGAGCCCGTCGCCGAACACGAGGGAGTTACCGGAGACCGCGACCGACGAGACCGACGCGAGTCGAAGGTACGGCGCCGAGCGAGACCAGAGGGGCTTCTTGCCGTCGGATGTCGGATAGAGCGCGATGGTCGGCCGGTTGAAGGCGCCGAAGCCGGAGACGTACAGCGATTCACCCACGGGCACCGGCGCCGCGATGAAGTGATCTTGCGACGGTACGGCCCACAGCACACTCGGCTTGTCCGAGACGGCTTGGCCGTCTGTGTTGCCGGTGCGCGCGGCGTTGCCCCGGTAGGTGGCCCACGGCGCCGGCTCCGCGGCGAGGGCCGGCGCGGCGAAGGCGAGCAGGGCGAGGAGTCTCAGCATTTCGATTGTCCACGTCGTGGGTGATCGGACTGATCTTACAATACCGGAAAGCGGAGAGGGAAACCGGAGCGCGGTCGCATGCAAATCCAATATTCGTTCCTGAGCCCGCCGGGGCGGTGCGGGTACTTGCCGGAGCAGACGTGGAGCCTGCGTTACGAAGTCGTGCGTGCGTTGGACGCCGGGGAATTCGGCGGCCTGTTGCAACTCGGTTGGCGGCGCTTCGGCACCGCGCTCTTCCGGCCGGAGTGCGCGGCGTGCCGGCGCTGCCAGTCGATCCGCGTCCCGGTCGCCACCTTTAAACCGGATCGCAGCCAGAAGCGGGCTTGGAAGTCCAACACCGATTCGCTGATGCTGACCATCGGCGCGCCTGCGGTGAGCGCGGCGAAGTTGAAACTCCACGACGAATTCCACGAGTTCCAATCGGAGACCAAGGGCTGGCCGGGGCACGGCCCGAAGGACGCCGCGGGGTACGAAGACAGCTTCGTGAACAACCCGTTCCAGACCGAAGAGTGGTGCTACTGGCTCGGCGACCGGCTCATCGGCGTCGGTTACGTCGACCCGGTGCCGGTCGGCCTGAGCGCGATTTACTTCTTCTACGACCCGGGCGAACGCGGGCGCTCACTGGGCACATTCAACGTGTTGAACGTGCTGGCCGAGGCGGCGAAGCGCGGCTTGCCGCACGTCTACTTGGGGTACTACGTCGTGGGGTGCGCCTCGCTCGAATACAAGGCGCGATTCCAACCGAACGAAGTCCGCGATCCGGACACCGGCGATTGGGTGGCGTTCCGTCAACCTAACGAACCCGCATCGAAGCCGTGAGGCAGCAGTTCCCGCATCGCGTAGTGCGCCGTCTGACCGGCGAGGTTGGCGAGGGTCACGGTCGCATCGGGGGCGAACTCCCACAAAAGTTGCCGGCAGGCACCGCAAGGCGGGGTCAAACGCTCCGTATCGGCGACCACGGCGACGGCGGTGAAGCGCGTCCGCCCCTCCGAGATGCCCTTCACGAGCGCCACACGCTCGGCGCAGATCGTCAGGCCGTAGCTAGCGCTTTCGACGTTGCAGCCGGTGAATACGGTGCCGTCCTCGGCGAGCAGGGCGGCACCGACGCGGAATTTTGAATACGGGGCGAACGCGCGCCCGCGCGCTTCGGTCGCCGCCGCGACGAGGTCATTCATCGAAGTTCACCATCGCCGCCGTCGACCGTGATGAGCGCCTTCAGCACCTCCGCTTTCGGAATAAGCATCCGGCGGACGCGGCCATCGCCGAATCCGGCGTACATCCAACCGTCGTGGCCGACCTTGGGAAGTTTCTTCGGATCGTAGGCCAAGTCGCCCGGCTTCAGCCAGTTCACGGCTTCGGCGGCTTCGACCACCATCAGCGTGTTCGAGGTGCCATCGGTGATGGTGATGGGGCTGCGTTTGACCCCCGCCACGAGGAACGGGCTGCCGCCCTCCGTAGCCTTCTCGGCCGCGAAGGTCTGGAAGTAGGTGAACCCTTTGTCCTTCGGCTCGCGGCCGAGGCGCTTGTAGACGTCGGGCATTTTCTCGATCAATCCTTTGTTCACCGCATCGTCCCACGGTTTGGTGAGGTCGAACTGCTTGTAGAGCTTCTCCTGTTCCATGTCGAACTGCTTGTAGAGCTTCTCCTGTTCCATGTAAGGGAGCAACTGCACGCGCCAACTCAGGATCGCCTTGCCGTTTTTATCGGTGATGTCCTGCGGGAAGTGGCCGTGCGCCGATTCGTAGTTGTGTAGCGCCAGCCCGATTTGCTTGACGTTGTTTTCTATTGTGGCCCGTTCCGATTCGACGGCGACCCACGCCGGAAAGGCGTCGAGGGATTTCTTCAGCGCCGCATCGACCTCGCCGCCGGCGGTCAGCGTCAGCACTTTGCCGGCGCGTTTGGAGGTGGCTTTACCGAGTGCCGCGTCGAGGAAGGCGAGAATCGGATCGACGACGGCTTTCGTCTCGGCATCGCGGCGCTTGTCTTTGGCTTCTTGCCCGAGGATCGCGCGGGCCAAGTCGAAGATCTCCTTCGCGGCGGGTTCGACCTTTTCGGCGGTCTCCGCGTCGAAGAACGTGAGCGCCGCCTTCGCGGAAATCGATTGTCCGAAGTCCATCGTCAACAATCCGCGTTCGGCTTGGGCCATCTTGGCAAAGGGCCGGTATTCCTCGGGCACCTCCCCGGCCCCCTCCAAGGCTTTGCGGAGCGGGGCGAAATCGACGCCAACGACGACGGTGTGTTTCGGGGCCAGCGCGAGTGCCTCGGCCAGCGGGCCGTCCTGCGCCGGCGCACCGGCTTTCAGATCGGCTAGGAATTGCGAGAGTTGCTTCCCGATCCGATTCAAGCCCCGGAAGCCCGTGAACGCGATCGTGCGTTCGTCGATCGCGATGAAGACTTCCGAATCGCCCTTCACGTAAACGCTCGTCCCATCGATTTCTTCGGGGATGTTGGGCACGGTCTTGCGCGCTTCCGCAATCGGCACGGCCTGAATCGCCTTCAGCAGCTTCGGCAAGTCGACCGCTTTGCGGGCCGTGAGTAAGAAAATCGGCGATTCGCTCGGGCCGAAGCCGAACGTCGGGATCGACACCGTGACGCGTTCGAGGTCGGCGAGGTCGAAGCCCGTCTCTTTCTTCAAGGTTTTCAACAGCGGATGCTTCGCATCCAAGAGCCCTTGGCGCACACCGGCCAGCGACTTGTCGTCCCACAGTTGGGCGACGTTCACGCTGACCACGAAGAACCCGGTGGCGGGGATGGTTTCGGTACCGGCCGCGCGCTTCGGTTCCGCAGCGGACGCGAATGCGGGCATCAACACGGCGGCAATCAAACCCAAGCAACAACTGCGCATGGTGAACTCCGGATGTCGGGTGGAACGGGTATCATTCGTCGTTACTCGAAAAATTCGCCGCCGTCGACGGTGATGAACGCGTGCAGTTTCTCGTCGCCGATTTTCTTGGCGTTGAACCAGCGCACCGAGCCGTCGCACATCAACGCGGCGAATTTGCCGGTCTTCGGGTCGCCGACCTTCGGCGACTTCTTCGGGTCGTAGGCGATGTCGCCCGGCTTGAGCCAGTTCACGGCGTCTGCGCCTTCCACCACCATCAGCGTGTTCGAGGTGCCGTCGGTGATGGTGGTGATGACGAGTTTGCGGCCCGGCACGAGGAACGGGTTGCCGCTATGGAGGGCTTTCGGGGCGGTGAAGCATTGGAAGTAGGTGGAGCCTTTGTCTTTGGTTTCGCGGCCGAAATGTTTGAACACGTCGGGCAACTGCTCGGCGATTTTCTTGTTGGCGACGTCGTCCCACGGCTTCGTCCGGTCGATCGTCTTGTACAGCGCGTCTTGTTCGATAAACGGCAGCATCTCGACGCGCCAACTCAGGATCGCTTTGCCATTTTTATCGACGATGTCCGCCGGGAAGTGGCCGTGGACATCGTGGTACGAATGCATGGCGATGCCGAGTTGCTTGAGGTTGTTCACTGTCTTCATCCGCTGAGCTTCCGCGGCAATCCATGCTGGAAACGCGGCTAGGACCTTCTTCATCGTCTCGTCAATGGTGTTGCCGGCACCCGCCCGCAATTCCTTGCCGTCGACTTTCAATTCGGCGTTGTCGAGGGCAACCTTGGCGAAGTCGAGCAACGGCAGGAGAAGCGCGTTCGTATCGTCGTCGCGGCCTTTATCCTTGCGAACCGACGCGAGCGTCTCAAGGGCGAACGCGATGATTTTCTTCACGTCCGGCTCGGACTGCTTGGCCGATTCTGCGTCGGTGAAAGTCAGCTTGAAATCGGTCTTCAACGCCGGGCCGACATCGAGCGTAATGAGGCCGCGCTCGGCTTGGGCCATCGCGACGAACGGCTTGGCCTCCTCGGGAAAATCCTTGCCTTGCTCCAAAAACGTCCGCACCGGTGCGAGCGAGAATGCGGCCACGGCCGTGTGCTTCTCGGCGGCGGCCAGCCCCGCCGCGAGCGAACCGACTTTGACCTTGGGCGTCGTCCCGTCGAGAACCTTGAGGAAGAGGACCACCTCGTCGAGGACGTCGGGACCCCGCAAGTACGGTGTGAAAATCAGGGTGCGTTCGTCCGCGAAGATCACCGCGTGCCGGTCGACGAAGACGACGTTTTTCCCCGCGATGCGGGCGACATCTTCGCCGAGTTTGTCCTCGAGCTCCGCGGCCGTTTTCGCATTCAGCGCCTTCACCACCTTGGCGCGGTCGATGGCCTTACGCGCCGTGACGAACTTGTACGGTTCACTCAGTTGCCGTGTGGAGGTGAATTTGGGCCAGTAGAGTGTCAGCCGTTCGATGTCAGAGTTCTTCAAGCCGCAGATGGTTTCGAGATCGGAAATCGCCGGGGCCGGGAGTTTCGCCAAGGCTTCGCGCAGTGGCTTCAAAACCTCGGCGTCCCAGAGTTGGGCGAAGTTTACCGTGACCATCGCGAAGCCGTCGCCTTGGATCGCTTCCAACCCGACCGGAGGTTTGTTGTCATCGGCCAAAGACGCCGTCGGAGTCAAAACGAAAAGGATCAACGCGAGCCAGCGGCGCAACAGAGACATGGTGAACCCCTTTGGAGGAGGTGAGATAGGCAAGCGTAAGATAGCAATCTTCTCCCTGCGGTTCAGTCCCCAGTCATCGAATGCGGGGTGATCTTGCCAGCGGGGGTGCGGCGCTTAAGATGGCAGACTTCCGTTTCGGTTCAACCCGACCCCGAATTTGATTAGATCGAGGAGTTCGCGCATGGCCAGCCGCCGAGGAACAGGACGACGCAAGGTCGGTCGCAAGAAGCGTCGGATGCGGGCCAAGATCCGCCACCGCAAGTAACGGGCGACTTTGGCACACGCGAAAACAGACCGGCCCCGGTGCCGGTCTGCGTTATTCATGCGCAGGCCCGATGGCCGGCACAGCGTCATTCACCCGACCGCAATTCCCGCACATCTCATCCCCGCTTCATCGTCCATCGGGTAAACTTTGCGCAGACGTGGCGTTGGTCCGCGTCCCCGCTTTCCCTTTCCCATCCGGTGCCCCATGGTGCGTTTCTTCCTCACAACCGCTTTCGCCTTGGCCCTCGCGTTGCCGGCGCTCGCCCAACAGCCGGCGCGCCCGCGCGACAGCGACGACGTCGCCAAACTCCGCGAACAAGTGCGCGACTTAGAAGCGCAATTGAAGCAGTCTGCCCCCAAGAAGGAAGAGAAAGGCGAGAAGAAGAACGACCAAAAGGGCGAAACCAAAAACGAGCAGAGGCCCGAACCGAAAGGCCCGCCGATGGGCGGAGGCTTCGGCGGAGGCGGGTTGCCGTTCGGCGGTGGCGGGTTCGGCGGCGGAGGTTTCGGCCCGGGCGCCGGTAGCCCGATGCCCGGCGGCGGTGGGCGTGGCGGCGTCATGGACTTCACCAAGATGCCGGGCTTCGAGAAACTGAGTCCCGACGAACAGAAGATGCTGACCAAGCTCGTCGAGAAAATGCGGACCCCGACCCCGCCCGCGGGAAGTGCAGGCGGATCCAACAGCGTCGAAGCCCGCCTCGACCGCCTCGAAAAAGCGATTGGTGAACTGACGAATGCAATGCGCGGTTCGGGCGCCGGCGGTGGTGGTGGACGAGGCGGTCGATAGTCTTCCGCAAGCGAACGCCGGTCCCGAGATCAGCGGGGCCGACTGGCCACGTCCCCGAGTACACTCCCGGCTCCGCTCAAATCTTGAGTCCAGCGAGAAGTCGCACACCCTTGCGTAGACTCAGCGGCAAACACTGGATTTGACGCCCAAACGCTGGATTTGAAGATTGTGACTGTTCGCGCACGACTCTGGGAAGCCAATTGTCCAAGAAGGGCATCATTTCTGGCGGATTGTTTCAAGTCTGAGCTCGGGCCAGCATCTGTGGCGTAGCATGTGCGGCACACTTTCGCCGACCGACTCAGCTCCAACGCATACCAGACGAACGAAACTGGGACCGTGGATGCGAGCGGTCACCCGAGGAATGCACTATGTCGACGACGTCCATTACGCGTACGGATCCTGCGCACATGAAAGAGCCGATTGTCCCGTCGACGCGGGCCGAGACGCAATCGTTCAACTCGGCCCGGCGGAACCCGCTGGCCTTGGACGAATCGGTCGCGGCCGCCAGTATCGATTCGTTGAATCAACTCCTCGCCGACACCATGACGCTCCGGGACTTGTACAAGAAACACCACTGGCAAGTTTCGGGTCCGACCTTCTACATGCTCCACCTTCTGTTCGACAAGCACTTCGGCGAGCAGGCCGAGTTGGTTGACCTGCTCGCCGAACGGGTGCAAACCCTCGGCGGAGTCGCGATCGCGATGGCCCCGGATGTCGCCGAGACCACGTCGATCCCGCGTGCCCCGAAGGGTCGCGAGGACGCCACCACACAAATCAAGCGGCTCCTCCAAGCCCACGAAATGATCCTGCTCGAGGCGCGGGCGATGGCGCGCGACACCGCCGCCGCAGAAGACGTGGGTACGAACGACATCATCGTGTCGAACGTGATCCGCACGAACGAGCTGGAAGTCTGGTTTTTGGCCGAACACTTGCAATAAGCGTCCGAATTCACTTCGCCGGGGGTTTCGGGTAAGTGAGGTTCAAGCTCCGCAGCGACTTCCCGAGGTAGACGGCGTCGATCTAAATTTCGCCGTCGGTTTGCAGCTTCATGAAGCCCAACGAGAATTTCGTATTGACGTCGGCGTAAAGGTCGCGTGTCACGACGACCCAATCCCGGTTCAATTCCGTCGCGAGGATACGCTGTTGCTTCGACTCGATTTTGACGGTGCCAACGCAATACTGCGTGTTGTCGAATTCGATGATCGCTTGGGTTCCAGCCGGGCATTTGTACGCGAAACGCAGGTAGCGGAATTCTTTTTCGATTGGCACCTCGGCGATGGTAATGCCGGAGAACGAGTAACTGCGGAATTCTACTGTCTTCGGTTTGCCACTGGTGACCGAAAGCGAACCGGGGCTTAGGTAACCGGGTTCGGCCCATCGGATCTTGGCCTCGCCTGTCAATTTCTCCACGTTCTTGGCGAAGGTCGAATCTTCGTCGAGCAAAACGAATGAAGCGTTGGGTATCCCGACGGTGCTAGCCGGCAATTCCTTCACGAGCAATTTCATGCGGGCGGCGTCGGCGTGTTTCGGGTCTTGCCGGAGTGCGGCTTCGTATTCGAATCGGGCGCAGGCCAATAGCGTCGCGCGGTCCGCCGGCAAATCGTTGGTGGCCGCCCGGAACGCATCGCCGATGGCGGCGGGATCGCCGGCGGGGACCGCCATCAGCAATTCCCCGGCTTTGCGCAAATCGGGCAGGGAGCAAAGTTTGAGGTACGGCGCCGCCGCGGGAATTTTCCCCTCGCGCAAGCTGATCAATCCGATGGCCAAGTTGGCTTTCGGATCGTCCGGCTTGTCGCGCAGGATACCGTTCCACCGTTTGAACTCGGCTCTGTTTTTGCGATCGAGTTCAAAAAACGCGTGATCGTTTTGGATGTCCTTGAGCAGCGTCGCGGCTTGGGTTGCCGGGAAAAACAAATGGATCGCCGCTTTCGCTTTTTGCAAGTAGCCGGTCGCATCCGCATCGCGGCTCGCCTCGTGGGCCAATTCGGCCGCCTCGCGGTACACATCGATCAGTTCCATCGCGGGCTTGGTCCGTTGGTCCGGTTTTTCCCAACGGGCGATCCGGTCGAGCACGCTCGCCAGCGCGGCCAAGGATTCGATTCGATCTTTGCTCTCGTTCACCTGGTTTCGGCGAATCTCGAGTGCCGTGGGATAACCGGCCGGGTCGGCCAAGGCGAACGGGTAGGCTCTTTCCGCCAGATAGCGGGCCAACTCGGGGGACTCCCGCGATTCTTTGGACGCATCCCAGAGTTTACGCGAGAAAAGCACCTTGTCGGCCGGCACGTTTTTGAGTGCGGCCAATCGGTCGTACTCTTTGCCGTAAACGTCCCGGAATAGCCGTTCCGCTCTTTTTTGTTCATCGGTCGGGAGTTGTACAGCCAACAGAGTGCACGCGTGGAAGAGCATTAGCAAGCCAACCGCGATGCAGATTCGGTGAATTCGCATGTCCGTGTCACTCCCAAAGGAGATTCGCAGGTTGCAGGAGGGTATTCCAGAGATAGGTTTTATCACATCGCAGCGGCAGGCGGCGCGGAAAAGGCATTCTTATGACGATCTTCATTGGCCGAAGCCCGGCCGGTCGGATTCATCCGCGCGTCGACAACCTCAACGCCTCCGCGTATTTCGATGCGGTTTGTACCGCGACTTCCCCCGGCAGGTTCGGCGGGTGGCTGGCTTTGTCACGCGGCGTGGTGCCGAGCCAATCGCGCAAATACTGCTTGTTGAACGACGGCGGCGAACTCCCCTGGCAATAGCTCGTCGCCGGCCAGTACCGCGTACTATCGGGCGTCGGCACTCCGTCGATCAGGATTTGCAGCCAAGATGAAATCGAAACTGCACAAATTAGAACGCCCGTTCCCCCTTCAAGAATCCCCCCTTCAGTCCGGCGACCGTCATCAGCATTTGCCGCCGGACGAAGGGAATCTTTGGCAACAGGGGCAGGACTCGGTCGCGGCCCCATCCCAGCATCGGCCAGTCGGATTGGAAGAACGGTGAGAGCATGAGCGTGACGGCCGAGTAGTAGCGTTGGTAGCCGCGCTGCCGGCGCTCGAACAGGCGAAAGGCTTCGAGCGGGGTCGGGGCGTCTGCGATGGCCCCGGCGAGCACCCACGCATCGACCATCGCGAGGTTGATCCCTTGGCCGAGGTGCGGGCTCATGGCGTGGGCGGCGTCGCCGAGGAAGACGATGGTGCGGTCGAACCGCCGGGCCATGTAGTTGTGTTGGTAGGTCGTGAACAAGAATTGATCGAAGTCGACGAGGTGCTCGGCGCAGTCCCTGGCCTCGGGGCAGAACCGCACAATCTCGTCTTTCAACGGTCCGATGCCGCGGGCCAACACCCCGGCGTACTCGGATTTCGGAACGCCCCAGTACAGAGTCGTCAGCCCATCCCCCATCGGCACGAGACCGCAGAGATTGCGAGTCCCGCGCACCACTTGGAAGAGCTTCCCGCGGACACCGCAGCCCGGTGTGATGGCCCAAAGCGTACCGTGACCGTACTTCCACGAGTAGTGGCGAGATCCGAGTGCGCCCCGCAATCGGGAGCGTGCCCCGTCGCCGCAGACGATGAAATCGAATGGGCCACGCCGGTTTCCGGCGGTGTCGGTGAGGTCGACCGTACTGTCGGCATTTGAAATGCGACCGTCGATCTCGACGCCGAGGTCCACTGTCACGGGCACCGATTCGACCAAGGTTTTCAGCGTTTCAAACAGGACCCCGCGGTGGAGGCCGTAGGCCCGGCAACCCTCGGCGTACAACCCGTAGCGATTGCGGACGAGTTCCCGGCCGCCGACGTGGATGGCGTGGAGTTCTTCGAGGGGCGCCGCGTGAGCGAGGACGCTGTCGAGGACGCCGAGGTGCCGAAGGATGGCTTGTCCGGACATTTGCAAGAGGATGCCGGCGCCGACCGCACCGACGACCGGCGCCCGCTCGAAGAGCGTGACGGCGTGCCCGGCCTTGGCGAGGAGGTAGGCGGACGTGGCCCCGGCCATGCCGAAGCCGACGACGGCGATGCGATAGGGTCGGTCGGGAGCCATATGGAAATGGTTTCGGCCGAAAGCGCCCCACCCCTCCGCAAAATCATTTCGGATTTTGGGTAGAACCGATGCGCCGCAACGACTTACGTCCGATTATGCGGTGTGCGGATCGCCCGAGTGCGATTGCTTTAGACCGTCTGTAAGTAAACGACCCACCTCCAAGTTGCTCCATCGCCGTTCGGTGAGATGCGTGATTCGGCGTGATCAGGAACGCGGTAGCTCTTCCGGTTTGGGGGCCCGGACGAAACCTTTGTACTCTTCCGAAAAAACCCCGAAACTCTTATAGTTGGCACGAGCCTGCGTCAGACTGATGTCACCCCACTCAAACTCACCGATAAATTGGTCCGCGTCGGCCTCCGACCGCCCGTCCTCTTGCCACCAGCAGACGGGACAGCAGCCAGAATGCTTTTTACCCCGTAGAACTGTCAGACAACTACAGCAAGCGCAGGCATATTTTGTAGGCGTTGCAAGACGCGGCTCGATCAACTCGGTGTTCAGGAACGCTGCCAGCGACTCGGCCAGCTTCTCCGGCCCGCTATCGTCCGACCCGATTTTGTAGACCGCTGGATCGTCCAACCGCAGACAGAAGTAGTCGTTGTCGTCGTCCGTGCCGATCAGGAAATACTCCTTCCACCACCTCGGGTACGGGTCGTATAGGCTGCATCGGGGGTCCCGCTCCCGCAGGTTCTCGATGATGACTTCGTTCGCCCTCGCCCACAGATAGCTCCCGAGCTGGCTGGCCCGGAACTCTTCCCCGCGGGCGAACATCAGTTCCCGGTACGCGGTCGGGACGGCGATCCCCAGTCCACCTGCGATTCGGTTCAACCCTTCCTCAGTCATAAAGCTCCTCGCAGCCGAACAGCGATTGTCAGACCGATCCGCCACTATAGTCGCCGGGCGAACGATGGGTGTCAAGCATTTCGGTCGGAAATTCGGAATGACGATGTGCGATTCGACGGCTTTGCAAGGCCCGATAAGAACGGCGGAGCTCCCCGATGTCGGTCCTCGAAGACTCGACCGCGACCTACGGGATTGTTCCGCCGCCGAGCGACCCGGCGGCCTGTCAGGTGTTGCCGCGCGGCCTCAGCGTTTGTCGCGCTCGTTGATCCGCTGGATCGCGTCATCGGCCATGCCCCTCACGTTCAGCGCGCCGGTGTACCGCTCATCATTGGCCAACTTCTCCAGCGCCTTGCGGCTCCCGAACTTCGCCAGCGCCATGCTCGCCTGCAACTGACGCCAGGTGTTTTCCCCCGCGAGGGCTTCGATCAGCTTCGGCTCAACACTTGCATCGCCCAGATATCCGAGCGCGTTCGCGGCGTCGCCCGCGATCCAGGAGTTCTCGCTCTTGAGCAACCCCAACAGCGGCTCCAGGGCGCGGGCGTCGCCGGAGTTGCCGAGGGCGAGCATCGTTTCGTGGAAGAACTTCGACTTGCCCTTCCCCTTTGTCAACAGATCACGGGGCGGCTCGTCCTTCAGTCCGGCCAGCAGGGTGGGGACAGCGTCCTCGTGCGGGCGGAGGAACGCGAGCCAAGTGCCCCAGAGGTAGTCGCCTTCTGTCAACTCGCGGAGGATGGCCTGGGGTTTCAGCGCGGCATCGATCTCGCGCTGGAGCTTCCGATACCCGTCCCCGCCGGGCGGAGGTCCGGCCAAGTATTTGATGACGTTGGCGGCCTGCCGCCGGCTGTGTCCTTCCCAAAGCGTCTTGGCCGCGGCGAGTTGCCGATGCGGTTCGCCGTCCGCCAACAGTTTTGCGAGCTTCCCTTCTTCGGGGTCGGATGAACTGACGCAACCGAATTGCAACTCGGGAGGGTTCAGGTACACCCGAGAGAACTTGGGGCGTTCCCGCTCGCCTTGGAGCAGTTTCGGGTCGGGCAACTGCGCCTTCCCATCACCGGTTGCGACGATGCAGCAGGTGAGCGAAAGCGCAACCCGCAGACCGTATAATTTGGGCATCATCACACCTCCGCCTCGTGTGGCCATACAGCGTTTGTCGGGCGGATGCACCGCCACCGCCATCGTCGCAGAGCGACGGGTGGGCGTCAAGCGTCTCGATGGCAAATTCGGAAATGCAACGGGTTCCGTCTTCGCCCAACGGGCTCACGGACGTAGGCCAAGGTTTCAGCCCCGGACGCGCATCGTCTCTCGACGGGAACGCGTGGGCTTCGAACGAGCACGGCGACACTCACCCAAGTGCGATTGACATCTCCGACCGTCCGCGACAAGTACCCTCAGCTTCGACCACTTTCATAATCACGGTGTGCGTCCGGCGGGGCTCACTTCAATTCCTTCAATTTCAAGTTGCGGTATTCCATCTGACCGCGGTCGGCTTCGAGGCCGATGGGGCCGGTCTCGGGGAGC
>JANXTU010000555.1 GCA_025352235.1 Fimbriiglobus sp. | reverse complement strand
TTCAACCGCACGATACATCGGCGAGCGACTGACGCACCTCGAATACCGCGAACGAATCGGCGAGGTTTCCCGTCCGCAGTTGCGTCGCCGTCGCCGGCGACACCATCACGCGCACGCCCCGGACGAATTCGTGGCCGAGGTCGTCGGAGACGCTTCGGAACGGCCCCTTGTACATCACCTCGACCGTCTCATCGCCACTGCGGGCCATTTTAAAACCTTCGAGTTGCAGTTCCCGCATGCCGACTCCGTCGCGCACGAAGCAGGGCTTGCTATCGAACTTCAGTAGCTTCACCCCGGACAGCCCGGCGGCTTCGAATAGTCGCAGGGGGTCCTCCTCGTAGGGTACGAACCGCACCGCCCCCGCCGGCCCGGGGAGTTGCGGGCCGTCCACCGGCTCTTCGCCGACGAGCACATGGGCGAACAATCGACCGCCCGGCTTCAGCACCCGAAGCGATTCCTCGATGACGCGTTCGCGTTCGGTGTCGTCCAGATCCAAATTGAAGGTACCCCGCAGGCGGACTTCGTCGGCGGTCCCGTCGGCCAGTGGCAGCGTCGCGGGGAAGGGTTCGTTCATCCGGTGTTCCCAGACGACGGGGGCGCTCGCCATGCCCGGCGGTTTCGGTTTGCCCAGTACGATTTCCTCCGACTGGCCCATGCCGCGATGCTCGATGTCCCCCTCGAAGGTGTAGACTTCCCACAGAGTACCGTCCGGGTCGTGGGCCCAAAACTTCGTCTGTTTCGCGTAGCAGCACTCGACGCCTTCCTCCCGTTTCGTCGGCATCCCGGCGCGTTCCAGCCGCATCTGCATTTCGACGAGCATCGCCGCGTTCGGCATCCGGAAGCCGAGGTGGTTCAGCGGCCCGCCGACGGCGCGCGGCGTCGGTTCGAGCGACAAGACCAGCGGCGGATTGTCCGGTTCGAACTTGGCATAGTCGGCCATCAGCTTGGCCGGCTCCATCCCGAAGAGCGTGCGGAAGAACGCGACGGAACGATCGAGATTCGCCACGTTCAGCGACAAGTGGAATCGGACGCGGGTGTCGTCGGCGATGGACATCGGGCTCACTCCGGGGGTCATTCAAAATAGACGTCCGTCTTGCCGTGCTCGGCGTACTTCACCTTCAACCACGCGTGGAATTCGCGGTAGTGGTAGTCGCGCTGATCGCCGCCGTCCGACTCGGCATTGTAACTCAGGTAGAGTTGCCGGCGCCAGCGGTCGGAGGTGTTCGGGTCGGAGCGGTGCGGGGTGAAGCCGCCGAAGATGGCGACATCGCCCGGCTCCAATAGCAACGGCACGGCGTTGCGCTCGTCGACCGTACCGTCGGGGAGTTCGTGATAGTGGCCGTCCTCGGGGGTCAGGCAACCGCCTTGGTGGTAACCCGGGTAAGCGATGGTACAGCCGTTGTCGCGGTCGGCCGTTTCGAACGGCACGAGCACCGTGAGAAAGCTACGCGGGAAGCCGGTCCAAGCGATCCAATCTTGGTGCAGCCGGTAGCCCTTCACGCCCGGCGGTTTGAAAATCAGTTTGTCTTTGAACAAGTGCGCCGGCTCGCCGTAAAGTTCGCCGAGGAGGTTCAGCAACTCCGGTGACAACGCGATGTCGCGGCAGGCCGAACCGAGGTCGATGACGGGGTCGAACGTCTCGAAGGTGCAATCGCCCGTGAAAACGTTGTCTTGCCAGCGGCAGCGGATGTTTTTCACATCCACGAGGCGCTCGAAGCGCTTCGGCATTTCTTCGGCTTCCGCCGCGGCGCGGGCCATCAATTCCTTCCGGAACAAGCCCCGCACGACGACGAAGCCCCGTTCGTCATACTCGGTTTTCAACGTCATGGCGGCTCTCCCATCCGATCGGCGGACAACGGCGTCACGCGGACTAAAAAGGTGAAGACAGCCAGCGAAACCGCGACTCCCGAGCAAACCACGAAGAGCGGGGTATACGCGCCGGCGCTCGCCTTCACCGCCGGGAAGAGCGCTTGGCCGAAGGCCGAAAAGAACACCGTCAGCAATTGGGCCGCGCCTTGGATGCGGCCGAGCGCCGCCGGGCCGTAGAGCTTCCGCCAGACGCTGAAAAAGCAGACGGTGATGACCCCGCCCGACGCGGCGAGCGCGGAGGCGTACAGGTACACCTGCCATTCGAGTTCGATGAGCGGGAACGCCGCGAGGGTCGCGCCGAATGCGAGCAACGCCGCCGCGAAGAGCCGGCCCAAATGCATTTTCGTCGCGACGAAACCGCCGAGCAGATTTGCCACCAATCCGAAAGGGATGCCAACGATCGACACATTCAAGAACACGGCCTTGTCGAAGCCGCGTTCGGCGAGGATCGACTCGTTGAAGAGGGATGTCCCGGATGCGACCAAGCCGTAGAAGGACGTACCCAAAGCGAAGGCCCAAAACGCGCCGGATCTCAGCGCGAACCCGAGTGTTCGACTCGGTTCGGGAACGCCATCGGGATGCGACGCGTCGGCATCCAAAGCCCGATTGCGCACGAGGCCCGCGGATACCAGCGCCGCGATCAGCACGCCGAAACCGATGCCGGCCCACGGCGCCCGCCACTCGTCGGGATCCGCTTGGATCACTTTCCGCAACACCGCGAACGCGCCGATAAATCCGAGGGATGTCAGGCAGGCGTACAAGCCCATCGCGAGGCCGGGATTCGTCCGGGCGGAGCGGCCGATCAGCGTCAGGCTGGCCACGGAGAGGGCGCTTTGACCGAAGCCGCGCGTGAGTAGGATAAGCAGGAATAGTCCCGCGATCCCGCCGGT
>JANXTU010000527.1 GCA_025352235.1 Fimbriiglobus sp. | reverse complement strand
CTCTTCCCCACGGCCGACCTGCTCCCCGAGAACACCCTGCGCTGGTACATCCAGTTCACCGCGCCGATGGCGCGCGGGGATGTTTACCGGCACCTGCGCTTGCTCGACGCGCGGGGCAAGCCGGTGGTCCACCCTTTCCTCGAACTCGACGAGGAACTCTGGAGCCCCGACGGCAAACGGCTGACGGTCTTCTTCGATCCGGGCCGCGTGAAGCGCGGGTTGAAGCCGCGTGAGGAAGACGGGCCGGTCCTAATGGAGGGGAAGACGTACACCCTCGTCATCGACCGGGTGTGGGAAGACGAGGCCGGCTTCCCGCTCAAAGAATCGCTGAAGAAAACCTTCAAGGTGACCAAGCCGGACGACGCCCCCGTCGACCCGAAATCGTGGAAAGTCGCCGCCCCCCGCGATGCCAAAGGAGTGCTGAAGGTGACCTTCGAGAAACCGCTCGACCGCGCCTTGGCCGAACGCATGCTCAGCGTGCGCGGCCCCGATGACAAGCCGCTATCAGTGAGCGTGACGGTCAACGCGACCCAGACCGGTGTCGAGCTCCGGCCGACTTCCCAACTCTGGGTAGCCGGAAAATATCAACTCGTCGTCGACAAGCGGTTGGAAGACGTCTGCGGGAACCGCGTCGGCCGGGCCTTCGAGATCGACGGGATTCGACCGATCCCCGAGAATGCCGACGAGACGTTCGTCGTGTTGCCCTTCGCCGTCAAGTGACACGCGGGCTTCGACGATCACCGGTTCGGGTGTCTTCGGCCGGCGCTTCACGAGGTTCAACAGCGGCCGTTCGACCCAGCGGTGCAGCAGCATCCCGCCGCCCCAAGTGGCTGACAGCATGAACGCCAACCATGCCAAGTGCGGGGCCGTGTGGTGCGGCCACCACAGCACGCTGAAGTGCAGCGACATGCCGATGGGGCCGTGCCAAAGGTAGATGGAATACGACGCATCGCCCGTCGCCCGTAGCCACCTCGGCAAGGTCAAAGTCCCCTGCCGCTCCGCCACGATGCACCCGTAGACGATCAGCGCCGAGGCGGGGCCGAACGACCAAACTCGCTCCAGCGGCAGGGTGCACAAAGCGTATGGACGACCGGGTACCGAAAATGACACCGCCCAACAGATTCCCCAAGCGATGCCGGCGAGGACCGCGAGCCGACCCCCGCGCGGGGGGAAGTGTCGCACGGCAGCCGCCACCGCGCAGCCGAGCAAGAATTCCAAGATCAGCGGGCTGAAAAGAGTCTCCCCGACCGTCGCCGCGTAGTACGGGACTTCGCTTTGTTGGGACAGCACGGCCACAATCGCGGCGCCCCAAGCGACCAGCGCCCACGGGGCCCAGCGCCGCGGGAGCGCCAAGAGCAGCCCGAAGGCGGCGTAAAACGCGACCTCGTACGTCAGCGTCCACGCGGGGGCGATGTAGTAGTTGGGGAACTCGGACGGCGTGAGCGTGAGCCACGCGAACCAATCCGGGAAGGGAGTTGGGCTGAGCGCCGCGCCGATGGCCGGTACGGCGATCAACATCGTGATCCAGAACAGCGGGTAGACGCGCCAGAACCTCCGGAACAGATATCCGGGGATCGCTCGGATGTTTCCGAATGACCCGGCTTGCGTATGGGCGATGATGAACCCGGAGATCACGAAGAATAAATCGACGCCGGCGAAGCCGAACCAGCGGAACGGGCGCAGAAATTCGCGGGAGACGCCGAAGTCGCTCTCCCACCCGCCGGCGTGCACGCCGAGCACCAGCAAGCAGGCGACGCCCCGCAGGCCTTGCAAATTGTCCAGCTTCGTGCGCATCGTCCCCTCGCGGTCGGTTCGGTCCCGCCAGAGAGATACCGCGCCGTCGGCGATGGGGGCAAGGCGAAGTCCGGGGGACGGCGTTGTGGCGACACGTTTCCAACGTGTCGGAAGCAAAATTGGGGATGAACCATCCCCCGGAAAATTGGCTACCGACACGTTGGGAAACGTGTCGCCACACCCGCCCGACCAAGATCGCTCACGCCCCGCGCCGCGGAACACCCATCTTTTCGTCCATCAAGCGGACCATGGTCGCGAATTCGCCCGTGTAAACTTGCCCCGGTCGCACGTGCCATTGCCCGAGTTTTTCGATGACGAACGCCACCGCGTCCACTTCCGAAAGTCCCGTCGCCGCACAGATTTCGCGGGCGTGCCCGGCCACTTGGCTTTCTTCTTCCGGGGTGAAAATCGGGGCGTTCGATTCCGCCGCGATCGGCTGGATTTCTTCGGATACCGGATCGTAGCGAATTTGATCGTGGCGGGTTCCCGCGACGGTTTTGTCGTGCCGCATTCGGGTCCGTTCGAGTTCCAAAATGGAATTGGCCGCGGCCGCGACGACGTCTTCGTTGCGACTACCGAGTTGTTTTTGAAGTGCGAGGACGGCCTCCAGAACGGCATCGTTCCAGAGGCGACCACGCTCGCGTTCGCACTCGGGCAACGGCGAGCGGGCCGGGGCCGGGAGTTCGCCGGCGATCCGGTTGTGCAGAAGGGTGGCGACCATGTCCGGCTCCGACGAGTGTTCAAAAAGTTCACGTGTACATATAAGCTCCAGTTTGGCGGAGTCAAATTGAAAGTGGAATAATGTTCAAGATTCTTTTGCGTCTCGCCGGCCTCCTGCCGAGCGTGACCTACGAAAAACTCCAACTTTCTTTGCGACACCTTGCGGCCTACCCGCCCATCGCTTTCAAAAACTCCAGCGAGCGCCTCGCCGTGGCGACGGCGTCGTGACTGTGCCGGCTGAGTTCGACGTAAACGCCCCGGTCGTATCCGGCACTGCGGAGGCCGGCGAAGACATCGGCGAAATCGACGCCGCCGTCGCCGAACATCAGGTGGTCGTGGACCCCCGGCCGCATGTCCTCGATGTGGACGTTCCAAAGCCAATCTTTCCACTTCATCAATTGATCCGAAACCGGTACGTCCCCTTGGCAGACGAGGTGGCCGATGTCGACGGTCAGGCCGAAGTTGGGCCGGTTCACGCGGCCGTGCAGTTCGGCGAATTTGTCCATGGTGTCGAGGAACATCCCCGGTTCGGGCTCGAAGGCGAGTTTCACGCCGCGCGCGGCCGCGAAATCGGCGAGGCGGACGCACTGCTCGACGAGGCGATCCATCACCTCGCTCGGCGCGGCGTCGTCGGTGGCCGCGCCGCTCCAGAAACTGACGCAGTCGGCGCTCAATGTCTTCGCCAACCCGACGCAATCTTCGCTGAGGAACTCGAAACGATCGTCGCGATCGTCGGGCATTTTGGAAACGAGCGTCGGCTGGTGCTTGAAATGGGCATTGAGGAGGAACCGCGCCCCGGTTTCGACGACGCAACACAGGTCCTTCTCGGCCAGCATCTCGGCGAACTCGGCCATGCGAGCTGGGAAATCCGGTTCGAACGGGTTGAGGTGGTGGACGTCCGGCGTCAGAGCGATGCCCCGATACCCCTGATCCGCGAGGATGCCAACGCAGTCTCCCAACCGGTGGTGGGCGAAGCCGTTGGTGTTGTAACCGAAGAACATCCCCGACTCCCTCGCCGGCTCGATGCCGACTACTTCTTCGCGGCCGGGAGCACGGCGACGGTGATCCCCCGGCTCGGCTGCGTGACCAACCGCATCGACTTGGCTTTGTCGACCTCCGAGGCATAGGACACTTGGCCCTGCGCCGTCAAAGCGAGGGTGAATTCGCGCGGGGCGGTGCCCGGATCGATGCTCAGCGTCGCTTTCCCTTCGGTTTGCCCCTCCGCGATGCGAAAGGTTTCCATCTTGATCGAACCGGGCCAAGCGAGGCCGGAGATGGTCACGGCGCCCGTGAATTCGGGCCAATGCCTCGTCAACTTCACTGCGACTTCGAGCTTCGCCCCCGCCGCGATTTCGAAACGATCGCCGACGAACTCGATCGCGAATGGGGCCTTCTCGGGCAGCACGGCCAGCATCAGCGCGCGCGTCGGCCGGCAGCCGACAAATTCCGGCACCCCCGAGACGCGGACGTAGCCGCGCACCTCGCGCACGAGCGTCCGGTCGCCGACTTTCGCAGTCGCGATCAGTCGGATCGGCCCGACCGACTCGACCGCATCGGCGGACGCTTCGAGGACGACCGCGCCGTTCGTCCCGGGAGAGACGATCGTCGGTCGGAGTGTCACGCCCTTCGGCAACCGTTCGGCGGAAAATGTCACCGGCGCCGTCAACTTCCCTTGGATTAGCAAGCCGACATCGAGGTAGGCCGTGCCGCCTCGACGCAGCGTCAGGCTCGCCGGGGCCGGGTTGAACGGGGAGATGGCGAACGGGATGAAGTCGGGCCGGGCTTTCTCGATGTGCAGGACGTAAAGATAGCGAGCCCCACCGCGGCGATAGCGATCCTGCACGAGCAGTTTGTACTTTTTCTTGCCGACGAGATCGATCACAGCCGAGGGATCGCGGACGTGGGCGTCGAATGCGTTGACCCGCGGGCCGGAGTCGTCCTGCTCGATCACGCGGTTATCTTTGTCGTCGAACAGTACGAAATACGGATCGGCCTGTCCGGCGATTCTCTCGCTGTACACCTCGAAGGTGTACGGGCCGTCGGTTTCGGGGGTGAACTCGAACCAATCGGCGTCGCGCTCGCGGTCGAATCGCCCGGCCAGCACGGCCGGGAGCGTCAGCGTTTGCGGCTTCGCGCGGTCGTCGTTCGGTTCGAGTTCCAGCGTCACGGGCGTATCGACCACCAGCAGCGGCACGGTCGCGTCGGCGGAGGGTTGGTAGCCGCACAGGCTCGCCGTGGCCGCCGTCGGTGAAACCGAGTGACCTGTCGGATGGCTGAAATAGCGGTACTTCTTGCCGTCGAACAAGTCCGACGGCGGCGTGACTTCGAGCGACGCTTCATCCAGGACCAAATCGCGGATCGACCATTTGGTAGGCTTCGCCTTCGCGCCGAGGTTCCGACCGAGCAAGGCGAGCGTCGCCGATTGGCCCGATTGAACGGCGGCCGGGAAGAGGTTCTCGACGTGGGGCCGGTCGGTGAAGATCAATCGGAACGGCCGGCCACCCCGGTAGGCGATGTCGTTGAGGCGCACGAGGTAGTCGCCGTCCGCCGGGGCGAAGAAATCGATCAGCGGGTCGGTGCCGTGGTAGTCGCCGTTGGAGGCGAGCGGTTTACCCTCGGCACTCGAAAGCGTCAGCACGGCGTCGAACATCGAGTCGAGCCGCTGGGCCACGCATTCGATGACAACGCGCTGATTCTTCTTCAAAGTCACGCGGAAATTGCCGTCGCGGTTGTTGCCGGAGAAGCCGTTGACCACCGAATTGACGGGCACGACCTGCGCGTTCTCGGCATCGTGATTTCCCGAGGCTTCAACGAGTTCCGTCAACCCTTTGGATACGGCGAAAAGCCGCGAATTGGAAACGCCGAGTTTGCCGACGTACCAGCATTCGTGGGTGCCGGCGGAGACATCGGCTGCGATGGTCACGAGGAATCTTTTCTTGCTCGTCGGCCAGCGTTCGACGCGAAAACCGGGGTGATCGAACCTCAACGATCCGGGCCCGTCGAGTTCCGTCCCTTGAACTTCCAGCCAAATCGAAGTGCCCGCACCTCCGCCCATCGGCGAGATTTGATTCAGCCGGGGAAACGGCAGTTGACCCATCGCCGGGGGCGGGAGGAATAGGACGGCGGCGAAAAGGATCAGAATGTGCCGCGGCATGACGTGGTACCGGAGAGAGCACCCGGGGCGGCGCCCCGGGTGGCGGATGGACTTATCCCACCAAGTCTTTGATCGGCTCGCCTTCGGAGAGAATCGGCATCGGCCGGTTGGCGTGGTCGAGGAAGCTGTGCTTCGGGTCGATGCCCAGCGCGTGGTACATGGTGCCGAGGAGGCAACCGGGCGATGCGGCTTGGCTCGTGGGGTATTCGCCCAGCGCGTTGGTGGTGCCGATGGCTTGGCCCATCTTCAAACCGCCGCCCGCGTAAACGACCGACATGGCGCCGGGCCAATGGTCGCGCCCGGCCCCGCCGTTGATCTTCGGCGTCCGGCCGAATTCGCCGTAGGCCATCACGAGGACGTCGTCTTGCATTCCCCGGTCGTGGAGGTCGGCGACGAGCGTGGCCAAGGCTCGGTCGTATTGCGGTAGCAGTTTGTTCTTCAACTGTTTGAAGTTATCCCCGTGGGTGTCCCAACCGCCGCCGGCTTGGATGGTCACGAACGTGACCCCCGCTTCGACGAGCCTCCGGGCGAGCAAGCAACTTTGGCCGAGGTCGTTCTTGCCGTAGCGGTCGCGGAGCGCCGGGGTCTCTCGGGCGATGTCGAACGCCGTCTGGGCTTTGGTGTCGGTGACCATCTCGAAGGCGTCGCGGTAGAACGTGTCCAGCCCCGCGATGTCGCCCCGGGTGTCGATGTCCCGGCGGATCGCATCGAGGTCGTTCAACAGCGCCTTTCGTTTCTGCAATCGGCTCGCATCGACGCGCTTCGGAAGTTTCAAGTTGCGCACTTGGAAGTCGGCCGCATTCGGGTCGCTCTCGGGCGAAAACGGATTGTACGACGCCCCGAGATACGCCGCTTTGTTGTACGGGGTCTGTTTCGGCAGCGAGACGTACGCCGGGATGCCGGGGTCGTTGGCCCCTTTCATCTTGGCGACGATCGACCCCGTGGACGGGTAAATGTTGTCGTTGACTTCGAGCGTCGGCTGGTAGCCCGTCAGCATCCACTGCGAACCCATGCCGTGGCCGGCATTCGTGTGGGTGCCCGAGCGCACGATGGCCAGTTTGTCCATGATCTTGGCCTGCATCGGCAGATGCTCGCCGATCTGAATGCCGGGGACGTTCGTCGAGATCGGCTTGAACTCGCCCCGCACCTCGACGGGGGCGTTCGGCTTGAGGTCGTACATGTCGAGGTGGCTCGGCCCGCCGGCTTGGTAGATCAAAATGACCGACTTCCGAACGCTCTGGGACCCGCCCTGCTTCGCCTGCGCCGCGCGCATCCGCAATAGGCCCGGCAGCGTGAGCCCGCCGACGGCGAGAGCGCCGACTTGCAGAAAAGATCGCCGGGAGATTCCGGAGCAATCCTTTGTCGTGGGACCGAGGAATTCGAGCATGTCGATTGGCCTTCGGAGTGCTACGGCAGAAGCGAACGCCGGCGGTGGTGTGTTATCCTAGCACAATCGGCGGAGAGGCGGGGTGGTGAACGTGTGAAAATCCTACAAAGCCTAACCGCAAGGATTGAAAGCCCCCCAAGTTTGCCAATCCGGGGTCTTCTCGAGCGGCAGAACGTGATCGATCGGCCGCTCCGCATCCCACCGATACAATTGCAGCATGACACCCGGCATCTTCCCCGACCGCGATGAGTGCATCGAGCAGGCCTATTTCTTTCGCATTTTCCGCGAACGAATCGGGGCGAACATCCCCGCGCAAGAGACGCTGGCCCGGCTGCACGAGGAATTGCTCAGTTCCACGAAGATGCCGTTCGCCGTGCAGTTCTTGTCGCTCGAACTCAAACACTCGGGCCGATTGTCGGACGGCTTCGCCAAGCTGCCGCATTACTTCACGCCGTTCCAGACCTTCGTCATGCGGCAGGCCGACAGCGAGACGTCCAAGTTCACCACGCTCGTCGGGCTGCAAATCCTCGAGCGCGAGGCCGCGTACAAAGCCGAGCAGCCGAGCCAATCGGGGCTGTTCGTGTACCAATTCGAAGCGATCTGTCGGAATCGACTCGGGTACGATTACGGCCTCGACGCCGTCGGCGGCGATCCATTTTATGACGGCAATTGGAAAGACTACGCGGAGTTGGTCCGCCGGCAGGTCGGCATCATCGACTTCGCCGATCTGGTCTATTTGCGCTCCGAGTACTACGTCGCGGAGCAACTCCGGCGCAACCCGCATTACATCCCGGCCCTGCCGCCGATCTTCGCCGAACGCGAGGGCAAAATTGCCAAGGCGAGTTTGGGGCGCGATCCCCTCTTCTTATTCGCGGCGTTGCAGCGGCAATTGAATTACCCGGAAGTGCCGCGACCCCGGCCGCGGGAAGACATCGCGTCGAAGTTCGACCAGTACGAAATCAAATTCCGCGAGATGGAATCACGGATCAAGATGCTCGAATCCGAAGTCCGCGGCACCTTCGACCCGACCCAATTCGGCAAGCCGGAGATCTTGAAAGACCTGCCGGACGTGGACTGATCGCACAGATTAAGGCGTCGAGCACGGCGCCCAATTGCCCTCGGTTTGCTCGGCGTCTACCGCGGAAAGAAATGGCTTTGAACGACGGATGATCAACCCTGACACAGATGCTTTGCAAAAAAACAATTGAGCCGGTTGGCGTCCGGCTGTATTGTCACGTAGCCGCACCCCACCGCATTCCTATCGAGTCCCACCGATGTCGCCCCTTCCCCGTTGGCTCGGAATCGGCGCCGTTGCCCTGTTCGCATCCCTCGCGTCGGCCCAGCCCGAACCGGCGGCCGAGCCGGAACAGGTCTTCGTCGATGCTCTGAGTTCGCCTAAGTATTACGTCAAAGGCGAATACAAAGCGATCCGCGCCGTCATGGCCGAGTATTTCGCCAAGAAATACGACGCCGACATCCGGGCCGCGTTCGACGACGACTACGACGCCCTCGCCAAATTTTTGAAGGACAACCCCGATGTCCGCGACACGTTCTTCACGGCCCTCAACGACGACGACAACATCCCGGAAGCGCTGGCGATCTTCCGCGCCATCTACAAACTCGGCCCGGACAAACTGAAGACGCATGCCAATGTGGCCATCGCCATCTGCGTCGTCTGGGACAAGCCGAACGACGTGTACGAATACGTCGGTCACCAGTGGCGTACCCGCAGCACGCTGCCGATCGATCCGAAGACGATCGGTTGGAAGGAAAACTACGAATACTTGCTGGCGCACGAAGGCGACCTCAAAGGCGTCGTGCAGAATCTGCCGTGGGAGTTCCTCGTGCATATGGTCAACAACCGCACGCCGCAGGCCGAGCGCGATTGGGCGATCAAGAACTACATCAAGAAGCGGGCGGGCATCGGGGCGAATTACAAAGAGATCGTCTACGACGACGAAATGCTGCGCACTGAAGGCATTAAAGGCGTCGGAAAGGCCGACTGCCGACTGACGGGCCAAGAATACACGTTGGCGAGCATTAAGAAATACGGCGGCGTCTGCGCCCAACAAGCCGATTTCGCGGCCCGTGTCGCCAAGAGTATCGCGGTGCCGGCGGAGTACATCAGCGGCGAAGGGAACAGCGGTGGCCGGCACGCCTGGGTCATGTGGGTCGAAATCAAGAGCGTCACCAAAGAGAAGATCGACTTCGCGATGATGTCCGAAGGGCGGTACTCCGGCGATCAATACTACATCGGCCACTTGGTCGATCCGAAGAGCGGCAAACCGATGACCGACCGCGACATGGAACGACGGCTCACGACCATCGGCATCGCGCCGTCGAATGCCCGCCACGCCGACCTGATGATGCGGATGTACCCGTACTACAAAGAGAAGAAAGCCCTGACGGGGAAGCAGCAACTCGCGTTTTTGAAGGGGGTGTTCGAAATCTTTCCGCAGTGCGAACGGGCTTGGATCGAAATGTCCAAACTCGCCCAAGACGGCGAGACGATCGTCCCGCTCGACGCCGTGACCCTCGCCAATCGAGTCTTCACGAGCTTCAGCAACTTCCCCGATTTCAGTTGGGCGCTGTTCGACCCGCTGCTGACGAGCCAGAAAGATAAAGCGCAGCGGAGCGCCGTCTTCGAGAAGGCCGTGCTGAAGTACGAAGCGCTCGGCCGGCCCGACTTGGCCTGCGCCTGCCGGTTGAAATGGGCCGAGTACCTGGAAGACGCCAAGGACTACAAGCGCGCCGCCGACGGCCTGGCCCAGACGATCAGCAAGTTCCCGGCGGAAGGCCGCTACGTGCCGAAGGTGATGGACAAACTCGCCGAGGTGTGCTCGAAGTACAAAGACGGCACCAAGAAACTCGCGAAGTTCTACATCGACTTCTTGACCATCGTCCCCAAGACACGCGGTAACACCGTGACGGCGTACGCGGTGAAAGTCCACCAGCAAGCCTTCGATTTTTTCCAAGCGAACAAAATGCCCAAAGAAGCCGCATCCGTCAGCGTGGAATTGAAGAAGCTGACGGGCAAATAGCCCGGTGAATCCGTAACCCCAGGATGCCGATGCAGGTCGATGATTCAATCGACCAGTTTCTTCCGGCGGAGCGTGTGGTGGTAGTTCTGCGCGAAGCGGTGGGCCTCGTCGCGGACGTACATCAGCAATCGCAGGGCCGCCGCGTTCTTACCCAACTTGATCGATTCGGCCCGTCCGGGCACGAAGATCTCTTCTTGTTGCTTCGCCAGGGAAATCACGGTCGGCGGAGTGATGCCCATCGCTTCGAAGGCTTCGAGCGCGGCGCTCAGTTGCCCTTTGCCGCCGTCGATCATTAAAATGTCCGGGAAGATGCTGCCGTCGTCGGACATCCGCTTGAACCGCCGGCTCACCACTTCCCGCATCGACGCGAAATCGTCGACCCCTTCCACCGTCTTGATCTTGTAGCGCCGGTAACCATCTTTGAACGGCAACCCGTCGAGGAACGACACGAGCGATGCCACGGTTTCGGAACCCTGCAAATGCGCGATGTCCATCCCTTCGATGGTCCTCGGTAACTTGTCCATTCCGAGCACCTTCTTCAACCCGAGTAACCCCTTCTTGGGGTCGATGTGGAAAACCTCCGGCTGGGCGTGTTTGTCGACATCGCCGCGGAGTTCGAGCTTCTTCAGCGCCGCAATTTCATCGCGGATTCGCCCGGCCTTTTCGTACTGCATGGCGGTGCTCGCTTCGAGCATCTCGCGCTCCATCCGCCGTAGTAGCTTCGTGCTTTTGCCTTCCAAAATCATCACGAGTTTCTTGATCTGCTTGCGGTACTCTTCTTTGGTCACCCGCAAATTGCACGGAGCGGTGCATTGCCGAATACTGTGGAGTAAACAGGGGCGGTAGTAGCGCCACTGCGGTTCTTCGCTCTTGATGTCGAGCGTGCAGGTGCGGAACTTCAACACACGCTGCAGCACGCTCATCGCGTCCTTCAGCCGGGCTTTGCTCAGGAACGGCCCGTACAATCGCACGCCGCGGCGCTTGGGAGTCCGAGTCACTTCGACGCGCGGGAATTCTTCCCGGGTACGGATTTGCAAATACGGGAACGACTTGCCATCTTTTAAGTCTTTGTTGAACTTCGGCCGGATGTCTTTGACCAACCGGTTCTCGCGCATCAGGGCGTCGACTTCATTTTCGCACGGGATGAAGTCGATATCCGCGATTTGCTTGACGAGTTCGCACGTCCGCGGGTCGATGGCCGCTTCTTTGTTGAAGTAGCTCCCCGCCCGGCTGCGCAAGCTCTTCGCCTTGCCGATGTAAATGACCGCCCCCTTGGCGTCCTTCATCAGGTAAACGCCCGGCGTCTGCGGGAAGGTTTTCACCTTCTCCGAGGGAATCAAGTTGGGTTCGGGGTCGGGCATTGTCTTCCGTCCTGGATTTAGCGAGCCGGCGCAAACTCAATGCTCATGCGGGTGCGGATGATCGTGCCCATGCTCCCGCGCCGAATCCTCGGCGGTGGCGACCACCAGTTGTGCTTGGTGGATCCCCTTCAAACCCGAGAGCTTCGCGGCGAGTTCCTGCAATTCCTGAGTCGGGCCGCGCAGCGCAATCAGTTCCATGCAGAGGTCGTGGTTCAGGTGCACGTGCATGCTGCTGACGACGCACGCCGTGTGGGCGTGCTGGATTTCGATCATCGTATCGGTGAGTTTCGTCCGGTGGTGGTCGTAGACGAGCGTCAAACTCGCGGCCACGTCGGCGGCGGCGGCCCCCCAAGCGTTCTTCGTCAGCTTCTCGCGCAGCAGTTGCCGGATCGCCTCGCTGCGCGTGGCGTACTGCCCCTCGACGCAGAAGGCATCGAAGCGTTCGAGCAAGTCGCCTTCCAGCGACACGGAGAACCGCACGAGTTCGGACATGGCGCACTCCGACCTATGAGCACCACACTATCTTAGGCCGACCGACCGCGACTGATGGCCAGGGGAAGTTGGACTCGTAAGTTTTCCTAGAGAACACCGCGTTTCCGAAACCGAGATGTCCCATGTCCACGCTGCTCGACCGCTTCCTCCGCTACGTCGCCATCGATACCCAAGCCCGCGAGCACGCCACGGCGTACCCGAGTAGTCCGAATCAACTCGTGCTCGGCAAAATGCTGCGGGATGAACTCCTCGCCATGGGGTTGAAGGACGCCCGCCAGACGGAATACGGAATCGTCCACGCCACGATCCCCGGCAACGTGCCGGGCGTACCGGTGGTCGCCTTCAATTCGCACGTCGATACGTCCCCCGAAACGACCGCGACGAACGTGAAGCCGCAGGTCCACCGTAACTATGCCGGCGGGGACATCGTCCTGCCGGGGGACCCGAGCAAGGTTCTCCGCGTCGCGGACAATCCGGAGTTGGCCCACCTGCACGGTAAGACCATCATCACCACCGACGGCACCACGCTGCTCGGGGCCGACGACAAATCGGGCGTGTCGGTCATCATGGAATTGGCGAAGGCGCTCGTCGAGAATCCGGCGATCCCGCACGGCGATATCAAGATCGTCTTCACGTGCGACGAGGAGATCGGCAAGGGCGTGCTCCACCTCGAACCGTCCGAGATCGGGGCCGATGTCGCCTACACGCTCGACGGCCAGGGCACCGCTGAGATCGAAGGCGAAACTTTCAGCGCGGACCGGGCGACGGTCACGATCACCGGCGTGAACATCCACCCGAGCATCGGCAAAGGGCGGATGCTCAACGCGCTTAAACTCGCGGCGAAGTTCCTGGAAATGCTGCCGCAAGACGGCCTGTCGCCGGAGACCACGGCCGACCGCGACGGCTTCGTGCACCCCTACACCATTGAAGGGGGCGTCGGGCAGGTGAAACTGCAATTCCTGCTGCGCGACTTCGAGACGCCGAAGCTCGCGGAGCAGGCCGAGATGCTGAGAGGCTTCGCCCGCACGCTGACGGCCGAGTACCCGAAGGCAACGGTCGATGTGGCGGTGGCGGCCCAATACCGCAACATGCGCGACGGCATGGAGAAGGAACCGCGGGCCGTGCCGTTCGCGCTCGAGGCCGTGCGCCGGGCCGGGCAGGTGCCGAAGCAACTCAGCATCCGCGGTGGCACCGACGGCGCGATGCTCACGGCCAAAGGGTTGCCGACGCCGAATATTTCCTGCGGGGAACACAACCCCCACAGCCCGCTGGAATGGACCTGCCTCGAAGAAATGGAAGCGAATGTGAAGGTACTCGTGGAACTGGTGCAGTTGTGGGCGGGGCGGTAAATTCCATCCAAAATGATTCCAGCGAGAAGTCACACACCCTTGCGTGGAACCATTGCAAAAAGCTGGAATCATTCCCGTACGCTTGGGACGGCATCGAGTTGCGGCGAATCCATGAAGCCCAGAATCTATTTCACAACAGTTTATTGAGTGCGATGAAGTCGCAGGCAGTCCGGTATTACGGTTTTCCAAGACGATCAGCTGAGCCTCGATTCCGCGCCGATTCTCCGAAGTTTTGCAAATCCGAACCTCCACTGTTTTAGCACGCCATTGCCCGTATTTGCGCGGTGGTTTGCGTATGATGGAGTGCCGCACGATCCGTCCTTTCAATTTGTTTACCATACCCGCGGAGGAGATTCGATGACCGTTCCCCCCCGTCCGACGCCCGTGAAGCCCGCCCGCCGCAAACGTAAGCCCGCCAACGACTCCGGTCTACTCAATTGGCCCGCCCGCAGTTTGTATCTCGGCTGGAAGGGCGTTCCGCCCCGTTCCGCCCCTGGGTTCCACACGGCCCAAATTGCGGCCGAACCGACCTCGGCGAACTTCGATCCGCTGCTGTATGAAGGCGACGGCCATCTCATGACCATCGCCCCGACGGGGGCCGGGAAGGGCGTTAGCGTCATCATCCCGAATCTGCTCACTTACCCCGGTTCGGTGATTGCCGTCGATATCAAAGGCGAACTGAGCCAAGTGACGGCTCGGCACCGCCGGGAGATGGGGCAAAAAGTCGTGATTCTCGATCCGTTCGGGTTGGTGACCGACAAAACCGATGCGCTCAATCCGTTCGATTTGTTCCGTCTGCCGGGGGCCGATCCGGAATCCGATGCGGAGATGCTGGCGACGCAATTCGCGGTCGATCACAGCTTCAGCACCGACCGCTACTGGGACGACACCGGCCGCGGGTTGACCGCCGGGTTGATCGCCCACTTGGCGACCTCCGAACCGGCGAGCGACCGCAATCCGAGCGCCCTCCGCCGGTTGCTGTACATGGACGATCTCGATTATCACTTGGCGGTGTTGCTCGACAAAAAAGAAGTGCTGAACCCGCTGGCCCGCGACGAGTTCGTCGCTTACCTCTCGGCCCCGTCCGACAAAACGCGGCCCTGCATCCGCACGACGGCGTGTACCTACATGAAGTGCCTGGGCAGTTCGGTCGTGGCGAAGTCGCTCGAAAAATCGACCTTCGCGCTGGAATCGCTGCTGGCCGGGGACCCGGTCACGATCTACCTCGTGATTCCGCCGGAGAAGTTGGAAAGCCACCGGGCCGTATTGCGGGCGTGGGTGGCCACTCTGCTTTCGACCGTGCTGCGACGGAAGAAACTGCCGCACCTGCGGACGTTGTTCCTCGTCGACGAAGCGGCTCAACTCGGGGCGATGCCTCTGTTGCGCACCGCAATGACACTGCTGCGGGGTTACGGCCTCCAGTGCTGGACCTTCTGGCAGGACCTCGGCCAACTGCGCCAGCTTTACCCGAACGACTGGACGACGATGGTGAGCAACAGCGCGGCGATGCAGATCTTCGGACTGCCGAAGCACGGCACGGCCCGCACCGCCTGGATGGAAGTGCTCGGCGAAGAATCGAAAGACTTGACGCGCATTCCCGCCGGGGAGATGGCCGTGTCGTTCGCCGATACCGGCATCGGCCGCCACCGCCGGGCCAACTACCTGACGGACGCCGCCTTCGCCGGCTTGTTCGACGAGAACCGCCGCTTCGACGGCGTCGCCCCGACGCCGATGACGCGGGGGTGAAGGTGGCCAACCCTCCGGCGTGGCGACAAGTTTCCAACTTGTCGACAAAAGCATTTCGGGCCACGACCGGAAAGCGGGTCCGGTGCGTTTCGCTTTGACGACAAGTTGGAAACTTGTCGCCACGCCGGAGGGTCGCTCCGAAAACTTGAAGTCCGCTCTGCGATGCTCATTCCCGCTCGTCTCAGTTCAGCGGGGCCGGCGCGGGGGGCGTGTCGGTCGCTTTCCAGGCTTCGCAGGGGAACCACTCCTTGTGCCCCCGGATACGCACGGCCAGCGCGGCTTTCGGGTCCGGCTTCGCCGCGAAGAGCAGCACGAAATCCCCGAGGTCGCCCGCCCGATAGTGCTTCTTCCCGTTCACCGTCAGCACCGGCGATTCCGCCACCGATTCCAGCTTGCCGATGCGCACGGCTTCGATGTCGCAGTGCGGCAGCGCCCGCATGCAGACCGCGAACTTCCCCACCACGTCCTTCACGGTCTGCCCTTCTACCGCCTCCTCGCTCACTTCGTCGCGGCTGAGGATCGCGAGCCGCAGCGGGCCGGACAGCGCCGCCAGTTCTTTCTCGGTCAGCTTCAACTCCGCAAACGGCGCCGGTATGGGCGTCGGCGTCGCCGTGGTGTCCTCCACCCGGCCGATGAACGCCAGCTTCGCATCGGCCAACTTCGCACCGGCGGGGATCTCGAACGTGACCGTGTAATCGCTGGCGGCGAGGAGCTTGCCGATCGGTCCCTTGGCACGGTTCAACAAGCGCGGCCCGCTCGGGATGCGGGCGTCGCCGATTTCGAGCGTCATCCGGTACTGGCGGAAGTGGTGCCAGTATCCGTCGCTGTTCATGATGCGGCTCAGCGTTTCGTTCTCGGCCGAGGTCGCGTTGAACCCGACGGTGAGCAGCCCCACCTCGGTTTTGCCGTCGTCCGATTTGAGCGCGCTGTAACTGATGGCGTGAGCCACGACCGGCTTTTCCGGGACGGGCTTTTCGGCGGCGCGGGAACCCGCCGACAAAGCGAGGGCCAGCAAACAGGCAAACGCGGGGATGTGGAGCGGCATAGCGGAACCTCCGGTGCGGGGGACACCGGATCGATTCTACCGCGGACGACCGCCCGCGCCGCGGGAGGAACTCGGGGTGATGACACCGCCGTTACAAAACGCGTCGAAGCATTTGAAACGGACCGAGTGACCGCCATTACGCGAACAATTCTTTCACCGGTTCGCCCAAATCGAGGGCTTCGATGGGCCGGCCGTCCGGGGTGCGAAGCTCTTTGCGGGGGTTGATGCCGAGGGCGTCGAGGATGGTGAAACAGACGTCGGCCGGGGCGACGGGGCGCTGGGTGACCGTGCCGCCCTGCTTGTCGGTCTTGCCCAATACGAAGCCCTTCTTGACACCGGCGCCGGCGAACAGGAGCGAGGCGGCTTGGCCCCAGTGATCGCGGCCGGCGTCTTTGTTGATCTTCGGACCGCGGCCGAATTCGCCCATGACGACGACGAGCGTGTCGTCGAGGGTGCCCCGGTCGGCGAGGTCGGCGATGAGCGTGCTGATCGCCGCATCGAACTCGGGCAGTTTCTTGTCGAGGCTCTCGAAGATTTTCCCGTGGTGATCCCAGCCGCCGTAGTTGACGGTGACGAATCGCGTCCCCGCTTCGACGAGCCGCCGGGCCAGCAAGCACGATTGCCCCGCGGTGTTGCGGCCGTAGCGGTCGCGTAGCTTGGCGTCTTCCTCGTCGATGGCGAACGCCTTCCGCGCTTCGGTCGACAGGATCATCTGCGCGGCGCGCTGGTGGAATTCGTCGTAGGTCGCGATCTGATCATTGCCGTTGACCTTCTTCGCCAGCCCATCGACGGCCTTCAACAGATTCTCGCGGCGTTCGATCTTCTTCGCGCTCATCGGCTCGGCGGCGGTGAGGTCTTGGACTTTGTAATCTTTCTGATTCGGGTCGCCGGCTTTGAACGATTCGAACCGGCCGCCGAGGAAGGCGCTCTTGCCGAGTTCCCAGGTGAACGACGGATTCCGCGGCACGCTGACGTACGGGGGAATGGTGCCGCTGAAGCCGAACTCCTGGGCCGCGATGGCGCCGATGGCCGGGTAGTCGCCGAAGGGCGAACCGAAGCGGCCCGACAGAACCCAGTTGGTGGCGGTCTCGTGGTGGTCGTTGTTGTGGGCGCCGCTGCGGACGAGCGAAATCTTGTCCATCTGCTTCGCCATCAACGGCAGTTTCTCGCCGATGCTCAAGCCGGTCACGTTCGTGGCGATCGTCTTGTACTTGCCGCGGATTTCCTCGGCCGCGTCGGGCTTCGGATCGAAGGTGTCGTGGTGGGTCATGCCCCCGCCGAGATAGACGAGGATCACCGACTTCGCCCTAACGCCGGGGCCCTTTTTCAGCGTCGCCTTTTCCTTCGCCATCGCGCTCTCGGCCCGTAGCAATACCGGCAGCGACAGTGCCCCGAGGCCACCGACGCGGAGGAAGTCTCGCCGCGATGATCCGGAGCAAAGTTTGGACGCCGACCGGCCGAGGGAAATATCGAGCATGGCAGAACCGCCAAAGGTAGGATTGCGAAGGGCGAAAAACCGGTGGGATCAACGGAGATAATTATGCCCTCCCGACCGGACCGGGTCAACAGAGAAGGCCGGATTTTCGGAACGACTCACCGGCGGATGCGCAGGCCTTGCCCGGCGAGCACGGCTTCGACCTCGTCGAGTGCGACGAGCGGCAGATCGCCGGGCACCGTGTGCTTGAGGGCGCCGAGTGCCGCGCCGTAATGCAGGCCCTTGGCGAAGTCGCCGTCGAGCAGGCCGTGGATGACGCCGGCCGCGAAAGCGTCGCCGGCGCCCAAGCGGTCGACGATTTCGACTTCATAGGTCACCGTCTCGTGGAACGCCCCGGCGGAGTAGCCGACGGCGCCGAAGCGATTCCGCCAGACCAGCGGCGTCTCGCGCACGACCCCCGCGACGTGCTGCACGCCGAAGCGCCCGTGGAATTGTTTCGCCACCTCCGCGAAGTTCGACCCCACGATCCCGAAGAGTTGTTCGGCGTCGGCGGTGCTGGCGATCAGCAAATCGACGTGCGGCAGCAGCTCGCCCAGCGTCCGCCCGGCCTCGGCGATCCCCCAGAGTTTGCTGCGGTAATTGAGGTCGAGGCTCGTTCCGAGTCCGCCGTCGTGGGCCGCCTTCAGTGCTTCCAATGTGGACGCCGCGCATCCGGCACTCAAGGCCGGGGTGATGCCGGTGACGTGGAACCAGCGCACCCCGGCGAAGATCGCGGGCCAGTCAAAATCACCGGGCTTCGACAGCGCGAAACTCGAACCGGCGCGGTCGTAGAGAATGGACCCGGCCCGCGGAGCGGCGCCGAATTCGAGGAAGTAAAGCCCGCAGCGCCCCTCGGTCGAGAACTTCACGTGGGTTGTGCCGACACCGACTTCGCGGGCGCGATTCCGCACCGATTCGCCGAGCGGATTCGCCGGCAGCGCCCCGACCCATTCGACGGATCGCCCCAGCCGCACGAGGCCGACGGCGGTGTTGAGTTCGGCGCCGCCGATCTCGACATCGAACGACCGGGCCTGCTCGATCCGCCGGAACAGCGGCGGAGCGAGTCGGACCATCACTTCGCCGAACGAGACGACATCGGGCATAGGGTTCGGAAGTCCCAAAGAGAAATAACCACAGAGGACACAGAGAGCACAGAGAAAGCGAGAGAAAAAGAATTTGTCAAAGAACCATTCGCTTAATGCCTTCCTTGAGTAAGCGTACGTTGAAATTGATGAGTAGACCCGTGCGGAGCCCTGTCAATTTCAAATACGTGATGAGTTGAGCTTCGTGAATGGGATGCAAATGATCCACGGCTTTGAGTTCTACGATCAGTTGATCTGCCACAATCAAATCGAGCCGGAGATCGTCTCCCAAATGCTGGCCTTTGTAATTCACCGGCACCGGCTCTTCGGAGCGAAACGGAACGCCGCGCAAGCCGAGTTCAAAACGCAACGCCCGGTGATACAAGCATTCCAATAAACCCGGCCCCAATAGTCGATGCACCTCGATTGCCGCGCCGATCACCGCGGCCGACAAAGGGTCTTTCTCATCCATTATCGCCCTCCTCGTTTTCTCTCTGTGTTCTCTGTGTCCTCTGTGGTTAAGATCTTAATCCCGCTGCAATTCATCGCCCCGAGCTAGGCGCACCGCCTGCGTGTACTGCCAGGCCAGGCCGCGGAGGTATTCGAAATCCTGTCGCGCGACGGCTTTCGGATCGACCAGTTGCGAACCGACGCCCAAGCAGCAGGCGCCGGCGCGGAGGAACTCGCCGGCCGTGTTCAAATCGACGCCGCCGGTCGGCATCAAACGGATTTGCGGCAGCGGGCCGCGCATCGCTTTGAAGTAAGCGGGCCCC
>JANXTU010000526.1 GCA_025352235.1 Fimbriiglobus sp. | reverse complement strand
ACCGCTTGGAGCTTGTACTCGCTCGTGAACGTCCGGCGGATTCCGGCTTTGGTCTTAGGCTTGGTCTTGGTCACGGGTGGTCTCCTCAGTGAGAGCTTACACCCTTAACTCCGTGTCCGCCAAACGTGGGGAGGTTCAAAGTGGTGCCCAGTCATGCCGAACCGAAGCGTGCGACGGCGCCGGGCGGGAGGGGTTCCTCGTCCTTCGGCGATTCTTGTGCGATGCCAACGACTATAGCCAAGAGCGCGAATGCGAACGTCACTGGTCGTCCTCTCACAGGCGAAGCCCGATGAATCACTGTACCACGAGTGAGGCCTGGGATTTTCTGGAGTGAACGAGCTTTGAGCAGAGAAGGGAGAGGTTTATGGGCAACGTCGCCTGTTTCTACTGCCTCGAGAGTTTCATTTACAACTGGGACTCGATCGGGCTGCCTCAGGTGAGACGCCAGTCTGTGGAGCGAACCAGTGACTCTTAGCCAGTTCGCTTCGCTCGGCCAGCTCAGCTGCATGACAGCTCGATTCGGCCCGACGGCGGTTGACCGAAGGCGATGGGAGCGGGCTCGAGTTTCACCCCGACCGAGCCGTAACCGGTCACGTGTTGGAAATCGCCGGTGCCACCGGTCAGCGAGTAGACCAACTCAACCGGTATCGGGCTGAAGGCGGGCTGAACTCGACCGTGCAAGGCGAGCGTAATCGTACCGTGGGCGTTGGTGAGCGTGATTTCGCCCATCGCTCGACCGCTCTCCACCAGGCCGACGCCTTGGATGGCTCCTTTCATGTGGAACTGGCCGAGTGCGCCGAGGTTCGCAGCGCCCGTCAGCGCAAAACCCGCGCCGGCATCGATGCTGATGGCCGGGCCGGTGTAAGCCGCATTCCCGAGGCCATGGAGCGGGTGAGAAGAGTGCGCGATGACAACGCTACCGAATGGGACCGGAGTAGGGACGACACCACTCGGCAGCGTGCGTTCACCGAGTGTATGGAGTTCGAGCACGGTGCGATTCGAAGACATGTGGACATCCCCAATGCATTGGACCTGGAACGGCGCGGCGTTGTACCGAAGGTTGACGAGTGCTGTCAACCGCACAGGTGAGGTCCAAGTGGGGTTCGTCTCAATCGAATCGTTGCGACCGGTTCGCCAGTTCCCGACCACTCCTCTCCTGCTCAGGTCTCAAATCGTCACAGCCACGAGGGTCGAGAAGGGGCAGAAGCCCGTGACACACTCGTTAACCCCTTGGGGAGCGGAATCGGGTATCGTGGTCGAGAAGAAACTCGCAACTCGGAGACAGGGATGAAATACATCTCATGGATTATTGTTCTCGCGGCCGCACGGAGCTTCGCGGCCCCGTGCGCGGAGTCGAAGGACCCGCCCGCGCAGCAACAACCGGCGCCGAACCCGAACATCGACATGGAAGCCTATGTCCGTTCCGTCAAAGAAGTGGCGGACCACCGCGCTAAACATCGACTCGCCGAAGACGACTTCATCAAAATGAGCCGGGAAAAGGGCACCGTCGTTCTGGACGCTCGCAGCCGAGAGAAATTCGACCTGTTGCACATCGAGGGGGCAGTCAATTTGAGCTTACCCGACATCACGATCGAGAGCTTGAAAAAAACGTTCCCGGACAAAGAAGCCCGCATCCTGATTTACTGCAACAACAATTTCAAAAACGCCGAGAAGGCGTTCCCCTCGAAAGCGCCCGTCGCGTCGTTGAACATCTCGACGTACATCGCGCTCTACAACTACGGCTATCGGAATGTGTACGAACTCGCCCCGCAGATTGACCCCGCCCAATCGAAGTTGACGTTCGCGGGGAAATTGGCTGTGAAGTGATACAGGCTCCATGCTCGTTGAAGCACGCGGAGCGGCCGTCTGCTTCCAAAGGATGTTAGCAGGAAAAGTCCACCGCCGAGACCAATCGGACGCTGGTTTCGTCAGAAGCGTGCTCCGGTTACTTCGACGCGGAGAGAATCGAGGTGTTCCTTTCACGCTTTTTCCTAAGCCGCGACAACGGCCCGCGTCTCCATCGGTGGTGAACAGCGACTTTCGGGGGCGAAGCCCAGTACCGAAGCCACGGCCACGAAGACGTGGAGCCGGTTACTGAACTGGGGCATGGAAGGCTCCTCGATCGAGACGGCAGTGATTTCACCATCCAGTCGATTCACGATTCACGAATGGTGGGGATTTGCACGCCGAACAGATTCGTTTCACTTCGGCTTCGTCCCTTCCACGACCTTCCCGGTCAGCGTCACTTCCTCGAACTGCACCCTCAGCGGGTCGGAGTTCGAGTTCGTGGCCGCCAAACCGACCTTCAACTGGGTGGGCCAGAGCGTGTCGATGGGTTTCAGCTGTTTCCACTTCGTGCCATCGAGGGAAATGGAACCTGCGATTCGGCTCCCCTTCCGCTCCATCCGCAGATAACAATCGCCGCCGGGGTATCCTTCATTGTGGTCGGCGCCCTGGTAGCCCGCTTCGCGCTCCACGAAGAGAATGAACGAGCTGACCTTCCCGTTGCGGGAGATGGCGAAGCGCTCGAGCCGGATGAAATTGTCCGAGTTGTTCCACACGATGATGCCGCCGCCGTTGCTCGGGACGCTCCTGGGGTTCTGCGGCTGGCCGGTCGGCTTGAACTCCCCGGCGACCTTCACCGTGATGGAGAAATCCCCGTCGACGGTTTGCACGACCCGCGGTGCGTTGAGCTTGTTGACGTGCGGATTCAAATCGTGCCAACTGCCGGGCGCTTCGATCGAAAGCATCTTCTTGCCGTCGGCGACGACCTTGCAATCTTCGTCCGGCGTCTTCGGGCAACTCGCGGTTCGGGGCGGACGCGACCATCATGGCGAAAATCGTTTTGCCGTCGAGGTACATCCGGAACCGAATCGTACTCACGCCCGTCTCCTCGGCTGACTTGCCTCGGACGGTGAAGTCGCGGCCGATGCGGAGCCCCGCCTTGACCTTCTTTTCGGCGAGCACCTTCCCGTTCCATTCCTCGGCGAGGTCGTCCCGCGCGGCATCGAGTTCGGCCTCTTCGCCCCCTTTAACAATGAATGCGTCCGGCGAACTCGCGTCTTTTGTCGTCGGTTAGGCTGGTGGGTTTCCTCGTTTTCGGGAGACCCACGCCATGTCCGTCCACGATCCGCTCGTCCTCGAACGCTGGCGGGTGACCTTCGCTACCTGGCGCAGTT
>JANXTU010000523.1 GCA_025352235.1 Fimbriiglobus sp. | reverse complement strand
AAGGATCGGGGATGGCGGGGTAGTTTCCTGACGAAGTAGAACCCTCGGCCTAACCAACGGCTGAAGCTGACCGGGGCCGCCATCCTGGTTTTCTGAACTTCAACGTCCCTGCAGTCGGCCCCGGCAGCTTAGCCGAGCGTTCGGCATCAAGAGGGCAAACGAATGGCGAAAGTGTGGATTGCCGTCATCGAGGGGAAGCAGCACGGCCCGCTTTCAAACTCTGAGCTTAAATCGCTTGCCGACAGTAAGCGACTCACGCCTACCGATCACGTCTGGAAGGAAGGGATGACGGAGTGGGTGCCAGCGATCAAAATCAAGGGACTTTTCGCAGCGTCTCCGCTCTCGGCGCCTGTACCTGTGCCGAGTAGGCCACCAAGTCAGTCTGACGTTGCCACAACCGCGAAGGACTTTTTCGGCACTATTGCCGGAGCAGCCAAACGGGCCGGAGTTCGTGCAGGGCAAGCTATTGAAAAGGCGACGCAACCGTCTGCAAAGTCAGGCCCGGATGCCGTAGCGATTGAGCCTGCGGCTTCGACACCTAAGACACCTAAGGCATCGCGGCGGAACCTTGTAGTTGGTGCGATCTCCGTAGGTGGACTACTTTTATCGTGCATCGTATGTGGGGTAGTGATTGGGCCGTTGAAATCCGTAGGTGGTAAGAAAGGTAGCGGTGAGACGCAATCCTCACAAGATACGACTGGTGCACAGTACCTGAAGTCATTCGACGAACACCCAGCCCCGATCCAGGAGAGCGTCAAAGCAGGGAAGCGGGTCTGGCTGCTGGATCAATACCGGTCGGATACATTGACGGGGTTGGAGCCATCACATAAAGAAGCCATTTATGTGGTGTTTGGGGATAGCGGCATGGAGTACGTCGTGCATAAAACCCACCACGGTCCTTGGCGTTCAAAGACGATCTACAAGAAAGACCACGAGATCGATACATGGGAGCGAATGCCAGTAGGCGAGTCGAAGCCCGGGAAATCCATCCGCCGAACGTGGGAAGTAAAGGAAGAGTCCCCTGAGCTAGCCCGCCTCGAATTCACCGAGCAGGGCGAGTTCGACCGGGATCCGGACAACATCATGAGCAGTGACAAAACGGCGGAGATCGTGATCCAATGGAACCGGGGCGGGAAACTGGCGAGTTGGGAGTCGGTGATCGTCAGCAACGCCTCTGCGAAGTTACGAGGTAAGGACTTATCGACTCGGTACGAGAAGCGATACAAAGGCTTTGGCAAACTACTCCAGTCGCCGTAGTCTTAGTGTTGGTTAACGTACCGCGTACTACCTCACCCGTAAAGAAATGATGTATTGTTATGCCCAAGGCAATCGACTGCGAACTGGATGGTCGGGTGATCGATATTACGGAGGCTCTTAGCCTTCGCGATGAGTCAGACAGGCAAGGTGGGCTATACTCTAATTTCATATGTCTAGAGTGCGGCGAATTGGTGCAGCCTCACAATGAGGGCACCACAGGGCAGGGGCCGCATTTCGAGCACCGTCGTGGCACAGTGAGTCCCAACTGCTCTCGTCGGTCGTCTCGCTAGTTGACTACCGGCTAGCCTTGGCAATCGCAAGAGGCCGAACCAGGCGCTGCACCGGACGGCGTAGTCATCGTCGTTCCCGAGGTTCCAACTCACCCCGTCGCCGGTGAGCTTGGTCGTTCGGTGGCAGAATTCCGCGCGGATTACGCTCGCAGATATTGCCGGCCGTCGGTCTGGCAGTTAGCCTACCGCCTGAAGGCGTGAGGCTAAATGGCCGAAACCTTCCCTTTTTATTCTGCAACGGCGCAGACTAATAACAAGTTCGGCAGTAAGAGGGCAACCGAATGGCGAAGGAATGGATCGCCGTTATCGAGGGGAAGCAGCACGGCCCTCTGTCAAACTCTGAGCTTAAATCGCTCGCAGATAGCAAGCGGCTCATGCCCACCGATCACGTCTGGAAGGAAGGCATGACTGAGTGGGTGCCGGCGATTAAAATCAAGGGACTTTTCACAGTGCCACCTCCGTTAGCGCCCACAAATGTACCGACTAGGGCACCAAGTCAGCCGGACGTTGCCAGTGCCGCTAAGGACTTTTTCGGCGCTGTCGCCGGGGTAGCCAAACGGGCCGGCGTTCGGGCAGGGCAGGCTGTCGAGAAGGCGACGCAGAAGTCGGCATTGTCAGACCCAGATGATGCAGCGACAGAGCCTGCGGCTTCGACTCCCAAGGTGTCGCGGCGCAACCTTGTAATTGGTGCGATCTCCGTGGGTGGGCTACTTCTATCGTGCATCGTATGTGGGGTGGTGATAGGGCCGTTGAAAACCGGAGGCGGTCAGAAGGCAACAGAATCTGGAAGCGGTCAGAAGGCAACGCCCGGAGTTGCGGTGGGAGAAATCGGAGAGTTGAGTTCATTCACGGATCTGCCCCCGCCGGTGGCGGCTGCAGCCAAGAGCGGCAGGTCGGTTTGGGAACTGACTGATTGGAATCGCGAGTCGTGGGAGAAAGTCCGTGACCAATCTCTCTACCTCGTGATCGACAATGGCATACTGGCCGGCGTGTACAAAAAGATACACCACGAACGAGGCTCCGCAGCCATGGAGGCCAAGGGCAGAAACCGCGAGATAATCCAGTGGTACAGGACGCCCATCGACATGCTGTCACAGGTCAATGCGGGTAGCGAGCAGCACTGGAGGCTGGTACCGGCGGGCGATAATAAGCACGTGCTTACATCTGAGTTGCGGGGTAATGGGGAGGGAGGGGTAAGCACCATCACGATAACGGTAGACATCACGCTCGACCCGATGACGGGTCGCGGCTCTTGGGGTGCCGAGCAGCGGCGGCACATTAAGTTTCATGGGAAGCTGGCTCACCAGCCGGAAGTGACCGACACGAAGTCGCTGGCGGGCGGAGGCATCTTGGCGGTTAAGGCAAAGTGACGAACCCCACGTACTCGAGGTGAGCAATGGACGAAGCATTAATGCAGCGGGTGCTGGAGCAACTCCAGAGTCGGAAACGAGCCGCGAGCTACGGCGCGGTGGCCGGCACTGTCGGAAGCACGCCTCAACAGGTTATGGGCGGGCGGGACAAGAACCACGGGCACTCATGGGTAGTGAATACCCGCACCGAGCGGCCTACCAACTACACGCCTGAGCAGATGGACGCTGATCTACTGCCGTCCATCGCCGCCCACGGTGTCATCCGCATCCCAGAGGACTTGCAAGATTGGCTGTCGTAGTGCGCCGAACCAGGCGCTGCAGCTGACCCCCGCCTCAAAGCCGGCGGGGGCCGCTGAGCTTAGTCGTTCGGCGGCAGAAGGAGCCCAACAACATGCGAAGCGTTCTCTGGTGCGGTGCGGTTCTCGTCCTGGGAACCGCACTCGGCTGCGGCGGCGAAGCTGGTAAGTCCGGCGGGGGCGGGTCGGGCGGCAAATCGGTCGCCGAACTGCGGCAGGAACTCAGCGACACGACCAAGCGGATGGATGGCGGGATGGCAGAGGCGGTCGAGTACAACGTCAAGTACTTCGAGGGCGGCAACAGCGGCTGGGGCTGGTCGAACCTGGACGAACAGATTCTCCAGTCGCCCAACTTTTCCGCCGAGACGAAGGCGGCGTACAAGCGGTGGCGCGACGCGAAGGTTGCCGAGGAAAAGGCCAAGAAGAAGTGAGGTCGCCATGTCCCAGGCCCAGAACAGTGCCCCTCTGGTGTTCCAGCAGGGGCCGGCCGGCACGGCGACCGTCACCGGCAACAACGCGGCATGGCTGTGCCCGTGCGGCCGGCCTGAGCCATTGGTCGGGCGTACCGGGGCGGTGGCGGGCGCGACGCCCGGCACGGAAGTCGTGTGCCCGGCGTGCAAGCGGCGTTACTTCGTTCGCCCCGACGGGTACGATCAAGCCGCTGTGCTACGGGTCGAGGAGTTGTAGCGGGGGCAGCCCAGACGCCGAACCAGGCGCTGCAGCAGACGGCGGGGGCATGTAGGCTTTTCCCGGTTCGTAGCTCAGCGTGCCCCCGCCGCTGCTGAGCTGGGTCGTTAGGCGGAAGCAAGCGGCCGGTATTGTACTATATTGAAATGGTAGTCGTCTATGCGATACATGCTGCTCGAACCGCTTCGTGGGCTCGCTGCCCTTTGGGTGTTCTGTTTCCACTTCCATTTCTCGGAGTCATTCCAGGCCGCCTGCCCCCGATTGCACGCCGTGCTGAAAGCGGGTGCCCTCGGGATCCCGATGTTCTTCGTCCTGTCGGGCTACTGCATCACCGCCTCGGCTCAAAGCGCTCTTCGGCACAAGGAGTCTACGGGCAGTTTCCTTTACCGGCGGCTGAGGAGAATTTATCCCCCGTACTGGTTCTCGATCTTAGTCGTCATATCGATCCCCTTTCTCATTGAATTGCTTAGCAGCCTCAAAACGGGCCGCTACACCCCCCCGACGCCGGCAAACCTCAATTACGGCTTCCTCAACTACGGACTCGTGGACTGGTTCCTAGTCGGCACCCTTACACAAGTCTTTGTGCCGGTACGCGAGGCCACAACCTTGCAGTATAAATTCACGACCATTAACGCCGTCTATTGGACACTCGCGATCGAAGTGCAGTTCTATTTGGCGGTGACGCTGGCTATCTATCTCCGACGATGCTACACCGTGCTGTTGACTGTTACGGCAGTCTCCTTACCCTTCCTGTTCGTGCCGACTAGCATGCTAGTGGGGGTCTTCCTCCCGTTCTGGCCGATGTTCGCCGTTGGCGTCCTGCTGTATTGGGTACTCGAGCGAGGGCTTGCCCCTTCCCGGCTCCTTCGCCCGTCGCTGTGGCCGCTGGCCTGGATGTGCCTAGTTGGTCTACTGGTCGGGTTTATCTTCTACTTGATCAGCGGTTCTCCGATCAACCACCTCGCCTTCGCTGCCGGGTTCGCGCTCTGTCTCTACCTTGGGGAAGGTCTCGACCGACCGTTCGCTGAGCGGGTTCTCTCCTCAAAGCGACTGGCCGTCCGAATGATCGCGGTTACATCAATGTCGCTTGGAGCGATGTCCTACTCCCTTTACCTCCTCCACGGCAGACTTCAGTTTCTTTCGATCCAAGTTCTTCGGCAAGTTTTTCCGCCAAACAGCATCATCTTTGACCTGGCCGTGATTGCAGTCACCTGTGTGGCGTGCTTTTTGTTTTACCACTTCTGCGAGCGGCCGTTCATGAGTTCGAGGCAACGGAAGTTGATCGAACCAACGCTCCCGCTCGGCCATGCGGAGGCGGATCGCGACCCGTCCGCCTCCGGATCGCTCGGCGGCTTGACTGATGGTGTTGCCGAACCAGGCGCCGCAGCGGACCCTGCCCCCAGAGCGGGGCCGGGCCGCTGAGCTGGGTCGTTCGGCACCCGGCGAAGAGGGTGGTCGGTCGGCGGGCGGGGTCGGAGTCCCAGCATCCTGAGCGGGCCGGGTTCCGAAGCCGTCATCCGGTTCGCGCTGGCATCGGAAGGCGGGTTCGCTCACGAGAGTCGGGCGAGGATCGTGCCGCCCAAGGAACTTCAAGTTTGCCGGGCGGTCCGAATGGTGGCTAAAGCTCTAGCGGTGAATGGCTTAGGATAAATAAGCGATGCGGCCTCGCGGCCAGTTTCTTGGCTTGCGCTGCGGGTGGAGCTGCGAATTCGGACTTCGGGGCGCACCCCGGACGCAGCCCCGTTCGACGGCGAGGCGGGGTGCTTGAGTTGAGGCCGATTGACGCCGTCGTAGGGTATTGGTGGTTCGTCGTCATTCTGCCTAATTCTTCGCCGTTGCAGCGGTATCGGTGTCACTGGTATGCTCGACGGACTTAAGAGTGACACATCGCGAAACGCCGATTTTCCGATGCGTCGGACTCCGCCCCACCTTCGGTTTTGAAAGCCGAGC
>JANXTU010000394.1 GCA_025352235.1 Fimbriiglobus sp. | reverse complement strand
GGCCGGGGCGACTTCGAGTTCGAGGATGATTCCGCCCTCGGCGCGGTGGGCGACGGCGTGGAAAGATCGCCCGCCCCCGCCGGGCACGGCGATGGTGCCGAGGTACCCGGCCCGCGACTGGGGCAGTGCCGCGGTCAATTTCTCCCGCAGCACTCCGACGGCGACCGCTCCGAGGAGGTGCGCCAGCGGTCGGCCGAGCGCTTGGGCGGTCGTGATCCCGAGCATGGCTTCGGTGTTCTCGCTCGCCTGCACAACGGTCAGGTCGTCCGCGTTCAGCACCAGCAGCACCCCGTGGGGCTGGATGCTGCCGGGGGTACGGATCGGTTCGCGCTCGCAATCCGTCAGATCGACCACCGTCGCAGGTGATGCCACTTGCGTCGTCATGCTGTTCCTCCGGTGAACCAGTCGTCGAGTCGGGTGAACGTATCGGTGGCGGCCGCGACGATGCCGTCTCCGTCTTCGGGGTGGGCATCGGCGTAGGCGGTGACCGCGGCGCCGAACGCCTTCCACATCGCCCCGGTGCGCTCGCCGTAACCCGCGAAGAATGCGCAGCCGTGATCCGGGGTGAGCCCGAGCCGCGCGGCGACTTCCCGGCGGATGAACTGCCCGCCGAGCGTCGAACCTTCGAGCACGTAGAGGCAGCCGAGGGCGTCGGCGAGACTCGTGACGGCGGGGAGATTCGGACACGCCGGCAACGCTTCCGGCGAGTCACCGATCGCTCGCAGATCGTCGCGGATGAGGTGGGCCTTGCGCCGCCCGGCGATGTCGAGACCGACCGATTCGTAGCCGCCGATGCCCGCGAGCCGATCTTCGAGGGGGGCATAGAAGCCGTGGAACCGAGTGAGCATGGCGGTGTAAGCGGGCAGCGAGCCGAGGTGGCCGGGAATGTCCACCGTCCGCTCGACCCGCTCGTGGAGTGAGGCCGTCCCGTCCCGCAGCGATTGAAGAATCATGTCGGCGATACCTCTGCATGAGGTGGACTGGTTAAGCTAGTGCGAATTCGCCGAATAAGCAGATCGGGACGAACGGGAGGTCGAGATCGTGGGCCTCGCCAACGACCGACCGCGCCTCGGTCCAGCACTCCGGGAAGTTCTGCCCCATCGACCGGGGATGCTCGTTGCCGCAAATGATCCGATAGCCCGATTTGGTCTTGAGTCCAGCGTTTTGGTCTTGAGTCCAGCGTTTTGATCTTGAGTCTACGCGAGGGTGTGCGACTTCCCGCTGGACACAACACCGGGACCCGATGGGTGGTCACTTTGAGTCGAGAGCCTATGAAGACCGGGCAACCATCTGGGATCGTCGCCCGGTACGTCCACGCCGAGGTTTCGGCCGTCCCATGTCGAACGCGATTGCAATCTACACGGCGGTCGTGTTCGCGCTGAGCATCGTCTGCTTCGCGGCCTACGGTTCGGACAAGCGACGCGCCGGCCTCGGCGGTCGCCGCGTGCCGGAACTGACCCTGCAGATCCTGGCACTCTCGGGCGGCTGGCCCGGCGGGTGGCTGGCGCAGCGGCAGTTCCGCCGGCAGCGTGATGGGCAGGCTCAGACCGGCCTGCCAGCGCTCCCAAGCCGCCTTCGACGCCGCGGGTGTCGGAACCGCGGGCGGCAGTCCCGCGAGGATCTCCGTCCGCTCTTGGCGGAGCCACGGGTGGCGGTGCCGTCGGCCTCGGGGGTCGGGGTGCGGGCAGCCTCGCGGAGGATCCGCGCGTGATCGGCGGCGGTGTAGCGGGGGGCGCGGCCGCCGCCGCGGCGGGGTTCGAGGGCGTCCAGCCCTTCGGCGTTGAAGCGGGCGACCAAGTGGGAGACGGCGTCGCCGCCGGCGTCCGACCGACCGGGCCGCAGTCTGGTCGTCCGATCCCCCGGCCACCGCCAGGAGCATGGCCGCGCGGGCGACGGGAGCGGCTCAGGTGGCCGAGTTCGTTCCGCTCAGCATCGGTGAGCGGGCGCAGGGGATCCTTCCGGCGACGGGACATCGTATCCACCCAAAATCTTGAGGGAATCTACTCTCTACCTGAAAACCGGGGTTATGGCCATCTCCAACGCAAATGACCCACTAGGCGCCTACAGCTCCAATCAAATATCCAGTTTCTCCTTTGAATCCCCGAAGGCCGCCAGCTTCACGCCGGCCTTCTCGAGCAGGCTCATATAGAGGCTGCACATCTTGCGGTTCGGTTTGCCGGTGAAATCGAGGACTCGCCCCGACTTCAACTGACCGCCGCCGCGGCCCATCATCACGACCGGGAGTTGGTCGTTGTTGTGGTTGCCGGTCATCATGCTGCTGCACATCAGGATCATGCTGTTGTCGAGCAGCGTGCGCTCCCCTTCTTGCACGGCGTCGAGCTTGGCGGCGATGTACGCCAGTTGCGACGTGCAGAATTGGTTGACCTTCAGCCAGTCTTCGCCGTCGGTGTGGCTGAGCAGGTGCTGGATCATGTAATCGATGGTCCCCTTGCCCTCTGCCGACTTCAGATTCGGGAAGCGTAGCGACGAGTGGTCGTTGTTCAACTTCAGCGTGCAGACGCGGGTCGTGTCGGTGCGGAAGGCGAGTACCAAGATGTCGCACATCAGGCGCATGTGCTGGTCGATGTCTTGCGGGATGCCGTCGGCCGGGCGCTTCATGTCCGGCTTGTCGATCGTCGGACGCCAGCCTTGCAACCGCCCGGCTTTGCCGGAGTCTTCGATGCGCTGCTCCACCTCCCGCACGCTGGATAAGTATTCGTCGAGCCGGCGTTGGTCGGACTTGCTGACGCTGCTGCGCAGGCCGCGGGTGTCGTCGGCGATGGAATCGAGGACGCTCTTGTCGGCCCGACCGACGTCGTCGCGGAAGAGTCGGTCGAAGGCGAGGGCCGGGTAGAGTTCGAGCGGCGTCGGCGTGCTGGCGGACGTCCACGAGATGTGCGAGCTGTAGATCATCGAGTAGTTTTTGTGGATCGCCGCGATCGACGGCTCGCAACCCAGCACGAGGCTCGGCACCTTCGTTTGGCCCTTCAATTTGTCGGCGAGGAGTTGATCGCAGCTCTGGCCCGATTGGATGCCGCCGTCCGGGGCGAGGTGGGCTCCACTCAACAGGTTGCCCGTTTGGCAACTGTGGATGCCGCCGATGAGCGCCTCTTGGTTGTAGAGGCCCTTGAAGAAGGTGAGCTTCTCGCGGTGCGGTTTCAACGGTTCGAGCACGCGGCCGAGTTCCATCTTGGCGCCTTCGCCCTTGGCCCACCACTCCTTAGAGTGGTAGCCGTTGCCGCTGAACAGGCAGGCGAACCGCACCGGCGGCTCGGAGGCTTTATTCTTGGGCTTGTCGTCGCCCCAGACGGGGATCGACTCGAGCCAAGGGAGCGCGACGGACACGCCGACGCCTTGGAGGAACGCCCGCCGGGAGAAGGGTTGGGAGGGGGTCATGGGGTGAAGTCCAGATGTCGAGGGCTTGGCAGTAGTATACCGACGCCTCGAGAAGCGTGTCACCATCATTTCACGGCTTCGATGCGGGTCCCCGTCAGGAGGCCGACGTCGCCGAAGTCTCTCGGGTAGGTCACGCCCCCCGCGATTTCGACCCACTTGCCGACGTACCGGTCGAGTTCGATCCCGTCTGCAATCAAGTACAGCCGGACGTTCCCCTTTGAATCGGTGAGGGCGTAGACCTTCTTGCCGACATACTCGAACTTCACCGTGCGCAGAATCCCTTCGCCGAGGAGCGTCTTCGAATCCGGTTTCACGGCCACCGTCGGGGGGAGTTTCGGATCTTCGTTCGGTCGCGGGCTGCCACCAGAGACCGACTTGCCCGCCTGGGCCTGTTCCCGCACGGCGTGGAGGCGCTCGTAGCAGAGATTCGCGAGCTTCACATCCCCCGCTTTGTTCGACGCGCCCGCCAGTTTCATGTACAGTTCTTCGGCTTTGGCGTAGTCGCCGTTCGCGCGGGCGCTCTCCGCGTCGCGCCAGAGTTGGCTTCCCGAGCCGTCGCTTTCGGGCGCGGTCCGTAGCGGGGTCGGATTCGGCACTGCGGCGACGGGTGCGGCCTCCGGGGTCAGCGGGACCACACCGGATTCTCCCTTCACGACGTACCCGGTTTTCTCGACGCGCCCGGCGAGTTCCAGCGCCGCGCGCGGCACGTAGCGGAAGTCGTCGCGCGGCGGCAGGATCGGATACCACCCGGTTTTGGAGTCGTCCCCGTCGAGGTACGCCTTCGCCCCGATGATCTGCACCAGCGTCCCCGTCGGCAGCTTCGTCCGCTGGACGTTCAACGGTTTGCGTTCGCCCGCCATTCCTGCGGCGATGTTCACCTCCCCGGAATCCAGGGCGTTCACCACGGCGTTGCACGGGAACGTATCGGTCGCCTCGCCCGGTTTCCGCTTCAGTTCCACGTTCAATTGGCTGATCCAACTGATCGACCCGACGGGGGGCTGGATCGCCCACCAGTCGCCCTCCGAATGGTGGGCGATCACCTCCGCGTCCCGGTCGAGCTTGCCGCACGGGGCCATTTTTTCCGACGGTCCCGAACGCACGATCACCGAATCGACCTTGACCACGGCGACGGTCGATTGCGTCTGCGCCGCGGCGAAGCCGGCGCAGACCATCAGGGCGAACGAGGACGTCAAGGCTCGCATGGCGGGCCTCCGGGCGGGGAGCGGGTTTCGGGAATGAACCGCACGTATACCGCGCCCTCCGGACGCGGCAAGCCGAAGTGGGAATCGGCTTACAATACCCGCACCGACCCGCCCGCGAGTGCCGCCATGCGACCGCGAATCTTGATGTGCCCGCCGGACCATTACGGCATCGAGTACGAAATCAACCCGTGGATGAACCGCAGCCTCGGAGCGGTGCGGGCCGTCGCCTTCCAGCAGTGGACGACGCTGCGCGACACGCTCGTCGGGCTCGGCGCCACGGTCGAAACGCTCGCCCCGCAACCGGGTTTGCCCGACCTCGTCTTCACCGCCAACGCCGGGTTGATGTTCGGAAATCGCTTCCTGAGCAGTCGGTTCAAGCACGAGGTGCGGGCGAAAGAATCGCCGGTGTTCGACGCCTGGTTCGTCGCGAACGGCTTCGCCGTCGAGCACTTGCCCGAGCGGATGTTCCACGAAGGCGCCGGCGATGCCCTCTTCTGCGGGGAGATCCTGTTCGCCGGCTACCGGACGCGCTCCGATGCCAACGCCCACAACTGGGTCGCCCAGTCGCTCGGCGTCCGCTGCCTGCCATTGGAATTGGTCAACCCGCGCTACTACCACCTCGACACCTGCTTCTGCCCGCTCGCTCCCGGCGTCGCCCTCTTCCACCCGGAGGCGTTCGACCGCTACGGTTTGCGCGTCCTCGAAACCCACGTGCCGACACTCATCCCGGTGAACGCGGACGAAGCCCGGCGCTTCGGTTGCAACGCGGTGGTCCTCGGCAAGTCGGTCGTCCACAACAGCCGCTGCCCGGAACTCGGCGCGGCCTTGGCCGGGGCCGGATACCGATCCGTCGAAGTCGAACTCGACGAGTTCCTCAAAGCCGGCGGCAGCGCGAAGTGCCTGACCCTGCGCCTCGACGGCGAAGACGCGGCCGCCTGGCAGTCGTGATTCCAACGGATCCGAGCACCCGCGCCGATCAGGAGGTAGCGGAGGAAGGCCACCGGGTCCGTCCGGGCCAGGCGGATCGTCCGCGCGATCGTCGCCTGCCGCGCCGTCGTCGTCGCACAGCCCTTTGAGGCCGTGGAAATTGAGGACTTTGAATTGCTCATCGGTGATGCCCTCGTCCCAAGCGGATTCAAACGGATTGCCATCGGCGCGCTTGGCCGCCGGCCGGTGCCGCAGCATCGCCATCCACGCTTTGATGAACGCGATG
>JANXTU010000393.1 GCA_025352235.1 Fimbriiglobus sp. | reverse complement strand
CAGAAAGGAGACGGGGCGGAAATGTATTCTCCGAGACGCCACGCGGCCCGCAAAGAGAGGCGGCTCCGGGGGCTCACGCCCTCGTTCTGATGTTGAAATAAAGGGTGGGACAAGCTGGGATTCACTTGTTTAAGGACTAACAGGTGATCGTCGGCCTCGGTGCAGAATTCGGCGATCATCTCGGCGTTTTCGGCGAGCCCGGCGTAGTCGAGCGTGAGTGGAGCCGTGTGGGCCACGGTCACAGAATCATTGTTTGAGGTCGTTTCCGCCGTCATCTCCGGATCGACGCGAGTCTCGATATCCGTGTCGTTGGCGACCAGCGGATTATCCTTGTGCAGCTTCACATCGATCGCATGCGCAGCGAACGCAAAGACATCGTTGAGTTCGGCCGGCGACTTGTCGGCTTCAATACGAATCGTCCATGTCAAATAACACTGCTCAGGATCCAATTCGGCGAGTGGCGGGAGGCCCGACTTGTCCATTTGAACGGAGAGAACTTTCCCCATCTGGGAGAGATCCCGGATGAGTTGGAGCGGATCGAGGCCGCATTTCAACGCCTCGGCGGCTGGTCGGACCAAGACCGTATAAATTCCGAGAGTCGACGCGGTAGCCGGGATCGCCTTTTGGGTTGAGGGTTTCCCCTGATCGCCGGCCAATTTCGCCACCATGTCATCGGTGCCGTCCGGTGTCGGGCCCCCATTTTGCGCCGACTTCACCAAAGCGTTCAAATGGTCGGTGGCTTGCAGGAGCACATCGATCAGCGCAGCGGGCACATCCTTCGGATCATCTCGCAATTTGCCGAGGACTTCCTCGATGCGGTGGGTGAACCGCGCCACTTCGGGGAAGCCGACGGCGTCGGCGGCGCCCTTCACCGAATGGGCCATGCGGAACGCGTCGGCGACGGCGTCCCGGTTTCCCGGCACGGCTTCCAATTGCAACAATACGGCTTCCAACGACGCCAAGTGCTCGGCGGCCTCGGCGAAGAAGAGTTGCCTGTAGTGGGTCGGATCGATCGTCACGTTACCAACTCCAGTTACGCCAAGAGGCGGGTGACCAATTGAATCAATCGATTCGGGTCGAACGGCTTCGTCATCCAGCCGGTCGCTCCTGCAGCGCGGCCTTCTTGTTTCCGGGCTTCGTCCGTCTCGGTGGTCAACATTAAAATCGGGGTGAATTTGAACTTGGCCTGCGCCCGCAGCTTTTTCACCAAGCCGATGCCGCCGAGGACGGGCATATTGAAGTCGGTGATGACCAAATCGATGACTTTGCCAGCCGCCCGCTCCAATGCCTCTTCCCCGTTGACACCTTCGACGACGGTCAGTCCCGCACTCCGGAGCGTATCGCCCACCATGCGTCGCATGGTATTGGAGTCGTCCACAATCAACGCGGTTTTCGGCATGGATTCCCCTTCCCCAGGTCGATCGTGGGGCAATGGTATTTGGCGGTGTGAATTCGGGTTTGTGGCTAGGGGCTTTATCTGCCCAAACCGGCGAGCGCAAGTCGGTGGGCTAAGTTTTCAGAAACACCGGCGAGGTCGAAGGCCTTCCCGCCGGTCGCTTGTTCTCTTCCCAAGGCGAGCAGGATCTGAATCGCCGACGCATCGAAAGATTCAACCGCATCGCAGTCGATCGATATCCCGCGGTGGCGCTTGATCAATCCGAGTGCGACATTGCGAAATTCGCGGGCGTCGCCAATGCCGACTCTCCCGGAAAGAATCAAACGTGCATTCCCGGTGAGCGGATCGTCGTCGATACAGCGAATCGAATTCATCTCGCGCTCAGAACCCGAGGGGACTGTCACTCAAGTATCGAACCGTAATGCGCAATCATGCTGGGATCACAAAAAAACGCAAATTATTCTCGGGCCTGAGCCGATTTGAGATCGAAGTGCTAGTATTCAGCCGTTGTAATAGACGATTGTTTTGCCGTTGCGCAGGGCGCGGATGTTGTTGATGTCGTCGTTCTGTTCGACGGTCGCTTCTTCGGGCACGTCGTCGAAGATCCCGGCCGCGCCCTTGCCGAGCTTCTTCGGCCGGGCGATGGGAACGAACTTGCGACTCGGGCGTCGGCCGGCGCCTCGGTCCATTTGTTTTTCGGCGATTCTTCTTCTGGCGGAACCTTCTTCCGGAGTGCGGCCAGCTCCCGCCCATGAGTCGAGAACTCTTCCGGATGACGACGTTCCAGCATCCAAGCGGCGGCTTGCCACGTCCCGCGTTCGGCGGCGGCATTGATCCGCTGAACCCGTTCGACCACCATCTCGGCTTCGGCCTTTTTAGTGCGTTTCAGAGTGAGGTTCGTATTCCTTCTCGGGATTGATGCCCGTTCGATCATGGAACACGAAACCGTCGCCGTTGGAAGAGAAGACGAACGGGATTTCCAACTTCTCCGCGTAGCCGAGGGCTTGTTGCATGCCGTCGCCAACGGAGTGTTGGTTGTCCTTCGCTTCGACCACGGCCAGCGGGATGTTCGGCTTGAAGTAGAGGATGTAATCGGCCCGTTTCGGTTCGCCACGGGTGATGAGCTTCCCTCGAACGATGATCCGGCCAGCGGTGAAAGAGACTTCTTCCCGAATTTGGGTAACGGGATCCCAACCCGCGTTCAATATCGCAGGGGTGATGAGTCTGGTTCGGGTTTCCGTCTCGTTGAGCCAAGCCATAGCCAACCGCCCCGGATTGTGCGGAGACGCACCCTCGGTAGCTTAAGATTACCGAAGCCATGGGGATTGGCAGCGCTTCGAGATGCCGGAGAAGCGGGATATGGGAAGTCGCCATGGTTGCTTTTTAGGCGTAGGAAAGTCGTTCAACGTGGATCGTCCGGGCCGTGGCGGTTCGGGAGAACGCCAAGATGAAGCCGTGGGCTTTGAGGAATGGCACTTCATCGCGCAGCCGGCCACTGAGGCCGGCGCCCCGTGGGATCAACCCGCGAAGCCGTCGCTCGGCATTCAGTGCTTCGAGGGCGTCTTCGAGTTCGGCGGCGGTGCCTTCCCATCCGGCCGGCGGAACCGTGGGCAACCACGCGGATAGCACGGCCCGGAAAGATTGAAGGCTTGCTTCACGGTATCGGGCTTTGGCGAGCATCGCGGAATCCTCGGAATGACGCAACAAAGCCTGTCTGGTAGTTCGACGGTTCCCAGAGCGGGGCAACTCGCAAAAACCCCTCGGAAGGACCCGCGAACTCCCGAACGACGCTCATGCCGGAGATGCGGGGGAAGCGGGGTCACTTTCCATCGCTACGCTCCGGGCCTCGGTGCGGTGAGCAGCGCCAAAAACGCGGCCTTCTGTTCCGGTGTGAGGATGCCAACGAGCGCAGCCAGCACTTCGAGATTTTGGCCGATTGCGAGCACTGCCCCGGATTCTGCCCCAACCGATGATGGGTACGTTTCACAAAGTGTTGCGGTGAAGAGCTTGCTGATTCCGGTTCGAATCTTCCCGGCGGCAATCCCAAATGAATCGATCCCCATCATTCCAACGCGGCCAAACACCCAGGCCCATCATTCTTGGGCGAATGGACTCCGGGGCCGACCGGATCGGCGTCCATGTCTTCGGCCGGATAGGGCATCAGAAGCGCCCGCAGATTGACCGCGGGCGTATCGGTCGAAAGCCATGGCGAGTAAGCCGAACTCGGTAGAATGACCGGCATCCGGTTGTGGATCGTGCCCACCAAATCGTTCGCATCGGTCGTAATGAGGCAGCACGTCGCCAACTTCTCGGCGCCGTCCGTCCAAAACTCCCACAACCCGGCGAAGGCAAACGCCGATCGATCCTTCATGCGGAAGTGGGTCGCTCGCTTTTTGCTCCTCACCATGGCCCATTCGTAAAACCCGTCGGCCGGGATGAGGCAGCGTTTCGACCGAAACGCATCGCGGAACGTCGGCTTGTCGAGCGAGTCCGCCCGCGCGTTGATCGGCTTCGGTCCCGTCTTCGGATCGTTCGCCCAACTCGGCACCAAACCCCAGCGGAGCAGCGCCAAGCCGCGCTCGTCGGTGTTCCGCTTCCGCGCGATCACGGCGATCGTTTGGGACGGGGCGACGTTGTACCGGGGAACCAGTTCGGGGATCGCCCCGGTGAGGTCGAAGGTCTCTCGGATCCGTCCGATATCGAGGAAGCTGAATCGCCCGCACATGCATTCGTCCCCCGGTTCCGCGGTCCGCGTCGTTCGAGTTAGTCTATCGCATCCCAGAAACCCATAAGCTGATTCGAAACCGCCTCCTGAGAGTCTGCTGTGAAAGCCGTCGTTTTCGATCGTTTCGGGCCGCCCGAAGAAGTCTTGCATGTCCGCGATGTCCCCGAACCGAGCCCCGCGCGCGGCGAGGTGAAGGTGCGGATGCTGGCCAGCCCGATCAATCCGTCCGACTTGCTGTACATCGCCGGGCAGTACGGCTTGAAGCCGCCGGCGTTCCCCGCGACGCCCGGATTCGAGGGCGTCGGGGTCGTCGTCGAAAACGGCGGCGGCATCATCGGCTGGCTCCGCAAGGGCCAGCGCGTCGCCGTCCTGAATAGCCGCGTCGGCAACTGGGGCGAATTCACCGTCGCATCCTCCAAGCAAGTCATCCCGATCCTGGCCGCGATTCCCGACGATCAAGCCGCGAGTTTCTTCGTCAACCCGGCGACGGTCATCGCCCTGACCGAAGGCGTGCTCAACGTCACCGACGGCGCTTGGCTGTTGCAATCGGCCGCGGGCAGCTCGCTCGGGAAGATGGTCATCTCCTTCGCCAAGCATCGCGGTTTCCGCACCATCAACGTCGTCCGCCGCCCGGAGCAGATCGTCGTGCTGAAGAAACTCGGCGCCGATGAAGTCATACTCGAGAAGGACGGCATCGCGGAGCAAGTGAAGCGCATCACCGGTGGCGCCGGGGTGAAGTTCGCCCTCGATCCGGTCGGCGGCGCGACGGGCACCCAAGTCGTTCAATCGCTCGGTCACGGGGGGACGTGCGTCGTTTACGGCCTGCTCTCCGGGGAACCGGTGTCCGTCGATCCGCGCTGGCTCATCACGGGGAGCAAAACCGTGCGCGGCTTCTGGCTCGCCGATTGGATGAAGTCTCTCGGCCTCGTCGGCAAGCTGCGGTTGATCCGACAGATTCGCGGCTTGATGACATCGGGCATTCTCCGCACCGAGACCGGCACCGCGTACCCGATGGAGCGCGTACACGATGCCGTTCGCGAAGCGGCGGCGACCGGCAAAGCCGGCAAGGTTTTGCTGCGGATCGCGCCGTAAACGCGAGTTTGTGTTTCCCGCCGGGCCGCGTTCTATAAACCGATGGTGCAGCGATCCCGCTCGCATCCCGCCGCGTTGCCGGCCTACGAGACCGCCATGAGCGACTTGGTGAAGTTCCGCCCCGGTTTGGAAAATATCGAAGCCGCGAAGTCCGCCATCAGCGAGATCGACGGGCAACGCGCCGTGCTCGAGTACCGGGGCATCGCGGTCGAGACCTTGGCCAAAGAAAGCTGCTTCGAAGAGACGAGCTGGCTGCTGATGAAGGGCGAACTGCCGACGCAGCGCCGACTCGCCGAGTTCGACCACGCCCTGCGCGGGGCCCGCACGCTGCACTACCGCCTCAAAGATTTGATCAAGTGCCTGCCCGCTACCGGCCACCCGATGGACGCGCTGCAATGCACCGTCGCCGCGCTCGGCGCGTTCTACCCCTGCCGGACCGTCTCCGACCCCGCCAAAAACTGGGACGCTTGCATCCGTCTGACCGCCGCGCTGCCCACGCTCGTCGCGGCGTTCGCCCGCACCCGCCGCGGCGAAGAGATCATTGAACCGCGCGACGACCTCGATCACGCGGCCAACTTCTACTACATGACCTTCGGCCGCGAGCCGACCCCGGCCATCCGCAAAGTGCTCGACGCCTGCTTGATTCTGCACGCCGAGCACAACATGAACGCGAGCACCTTCACCGCCCGCGTCGTCGGGTCGTCCCTCGCCAATCCGTACGCCTCGATCTCCTCCGCCATCGGCTCGCTGTCCGGCCCCCTCCACGGCGGGGCCAACGAGGAAGTGCTGATCCAACTCGAACAAATCGGTTCGCCCGAGAACGTCAAACCGTGGCTCGACGCGAAGCTCGCCAAAGATCCCAAGCACAAGGTCATGGGCTTCGGCCACCGCATTTACAAAGTCAAAGACCCGCGGGCCACGGTCCTCCAAGAACTCGCCGAGCACGTCTTCGCCGAGACCAACCGGCCGAAGAACTACGAGATCGCCCTCGAACTCGAACGCGTCTGCGCCGGGGTGTACGGGCCGAAGGGCGTCTTCCCGAACGTCGATTTCTACTCGGGCACCGTCTACCAAGCCCTCGGCATCCCGACGGACGTCTTCACGCCGATCTTCGCCATCGGCCGGGTCGCCGGCTGGTTGGCCCATTGGCTCGAGCAGCTCAACGGCAACCGGATCTACCGGCCCGAGCAAGAGTACGTCGGCAAGGCGAACGCCCCGTACACCCCGCTCGAAAAGCGGCCGTAGTTTCGGCTGGCACACACAATCTTGATCCGCAAGTTCGGCGCGTGGCCGAGTTCCCACAAGACGCGCAGACAGACCTGCGTCGTTTTCCCGTGGTCGCGCGGTAGTTCCACCAGCGCCAGTCGATGCTCGGTCAGATGGTTCTGCAAAGCCGTGTGGACTTCCGGCATCGGGTCGGCCGGCGCCGCCGGGTCCAGCAGGAGGTAGCGGAGGAACGCCACCGGGTCCGTCCGGGCCAGGCGGATCGTCCGCGCGATCGTCGCCTGCCGCGCCGTCGTCGTCGTCGCACAGCCCCTTGAGGCCGTGGAAATTGAGGACTTTGAATTGCTCATCGGTGATGCCCTCGTCCCAAGCGGATTCAAACGGATTGCCATCGGCGCGCTTGGCCGCCGGCCGGTGCCGCAGCATCGCCATCCACGCTTTGATGAACGCGATG
>JANXTU010000469.1 GCA_025352235.1 Fimbriiglobus sp. | reverse complement strand
GTGCTCGAAAGCCCGTTCCTCGGCTGGAAGGATCTGCTGAGTTGGGAGCTGATCAAAATGCTCCCGATGCTGCGCCCATGGGCTTCCGTCGATGGCGAGCTCCGCCGCTATTTCCGAGATCCGCGCACGCGGCTGGCTTTCAGTTTCCAAGCCAAGTACCTCGGCATGTCGCCGTTCAACTGCCCGAGTTTATTCAGCATCCTGAGTTACCTCGAATACGACTTCGGCGTCTGGCACCCGTACGGAGGCTGCGCGGCCGTGTCCGAGGGCATGGCCCGCATCGCGGAGGAACTCGGCGTCGAAATCGAGTTGAACGAAAGCGTCGAAGAGATCCTGTTCGAGGGTCGCAAAGCCGTCGGTGTCCGCACCGAGTCGGGCGAGCACCGGGCCGATGCGCTCGTTTTGAATTCCGACTTCGCCAACACGATGACGAAACTCGTGCCGAATCGCCTGCGCCGCCGCTGGACCGATGAAAAACTGGCGAAGAAGAAATACTCGTGTTCGACGTTCATGCTCTACCTCGGCATCGACGGGGTGTACGACCATCTGCCGCACCACTCGATCTACACGTCCGAGAATTACCTCGGCAATCTCGACGATATCGAGAAGCACCACCGCCTGACCGAAGACGCTTCGTTCTATATTCAAAATGCGACGCCGACCGATCCGTCGTTGGCGCCGCGCGGCATGAGTACCATTTACTGCCTCGTGCCGGTCGCGCATCAAAATTCGAACGTGAATTGGGCGGAGCAGAAACAGAAATATCGCAACTCCGTGATCCGCCAGATGGCCAAACTGGGGATGGGCGACATCGAAAAGCGCATCCGCTACGAAAAAATCCTGACGCCGGCAAACTGGGAGTTCGACCACGAGGTCTACAAAGGAGCGACCTTCAACCTCGCCCACAATCTCGGGCAAATGCTGCACCTGCGGCCGCGGAACCGCTTCGAAGATTTGGACGGCGTCTACCTCGTCGGTGGCGGCACGCATCCCGGTAGCGGTTTGCCGGTCATTTACGAATCGGCGAGGATCACCTCCCGGTTGCTGTTGCAAGACTTCGGCCGGGATGTCGCTTGGTTGGATGCGGAAGTGGCGGTACAGTCGGCTGTTGCCGTAGGTTGAACTTGTTTTATCGATAGTGAGGGTTGCTGTGAGTTCTTCTAGAATCGCAATCATCGGTGGCGGCCTCGGCGGCTTGGCCTCGGCATGTACTCTTGCCGCGCGTGGCTACGAAGTCGTGCTCTTCGAGAAGTCCCCCTGGCTCGGGGGCAAAGCGGCGCAATTAAATGAAGCCGGGTTCCGCTTCGACATGGGACCGACGATCCTGACGATTCCGTCGGTGTTGAAACAAGTCTTCACGGAAGCGGGCAAACGGATCCAAGACTACCTCACACTCGTGCGGCTCGACCCGCAGTGGCGATGTTTCTTCGGCGACGGGAATGTCCTCGACCTCGTCGAAAACGTCGATGCCATGGCGGCCAAGCTCGAATCATTTGCCCCCGGCAACGGGGACGGTTACCGGCAATTCCTCGGGCTTTCGGATCGGTTGCACACCATCAGCGACAACTACTTCTTTTGGAAGTCGATCGGCGGCATCGGCGACATGATCGATTTCAAAGCCGGGTTCAAACCGCGGATCTTATCCGATGTGATGAGTATGCGGATGGGACGTTCCGTCGCCGGGACGGTGCGAAAGTACGTCCCCGACGCCCGCGTCGCCCAGATGATCGACCACTTCACGCAGTACGTCGGTTCGTCGCCGGATGCCTCGCCCGCGGTTCTTTGCGGCATCGCCCACATGCAGACGGCCGAGGGAATCTGGTACCCGATGGGTGGCACGCGGGCCGTGCCGGAGGCCCTCGTGAAGTTGGGCACCGAACTTGGCGTCGAGTTCCGCACCGAATGCGGGATCAAGCACATCCACACGAACGCCGCCGGTGACACCGCGGTGTCAGTCGAAACCGAATCGGGCGAGATCATCAAAGTCGCCGGGGTCGTGTCGAACGCCGATAGCGTGCGAACTCACCGCGAATTGCTGAACGGTCACGCGGGCAAGGCCGAGAAAAAGTTCGAAGCTCGGCGGAAGTACGAGCCGGCCTGCTCCGGCGTCGTGCTCTACCTCGGGTTGAAGAAAGCCTACGACCATCTGCTTCACCATAACTTCGTGTTCAGCCGCGATCCCGAAGAAGAATTCGACGCCATTTATCACAAGGGTGAACCGGCCCCCGATCCGACTTGCTACATCGCTTCCACGACTCGTACCGAACCGGGCACCGCCCCTACCGGCGGAGATGCTCTGTACGTGCTGGTTCACACGCCGTATCTGCGGCCGCATCACGACTGGTCGAACATGCTCCCCGACTATCGCCGGGTGATCTTGAACAAGCTGAAGACGACCGGGGCGATGCCGGACATCGAAGAGCGGATCACGTACGAATCCCACTTGACTCCGCAGGACATCCACGACCGCTACCGCGTGCTCGACGGGGCGATCTACGGCCTCGCGTCCCACGGCAAATGGCTTGGTGCGTTCAAACCGGCGAACCGCTCGCCGGACATCAAGGGCCTCTATTTCGCGGGCGGCGCCGCCCACCCCGGTCCCGGCATGCCGATGGTGTTAATGTCTGGCTGGATCGCTGCCGATACGCTCGACCGAGACGCGGTGGCGCAAAAGGTTCGGCCCCGGGCGACCGAGTTCGCCGGCAAGCCGACGTCGCACTGGGCCGAGATGCCGGCGTGAACGACACCGAATTGCCGAAGCGAGTCGGTTGGTTGTTCGACGGCTTTAGCCGGTATGTACTGCGGTACGTCCGTCGTCATTTTCATGCTGTGCGACTCTCCAAAAACGGCAGCGCTTTGCCGACGGACGGAGAACCGATCCTTGTCGTCGCGAATCACCCGTCGTGGTGGGACCCGATGGTCGGTATGCCACTGGTCCTCTCACTGAAGGGCTATCGCAGCTTTGCCCCCATTCATTCCGCGATGCTGAAGCGATATCCCATCTTCGGCCGGCTCGGGTTTTTCGGTCTCGATCCGAACTCGCTGCGTAGCGCCGCGGAGTTCTTGCGGACCGGCGAAGCGATTCTCGCCGAGTCGAAGCGGGCGATCTGGATCACGGCACAGGGCGAATTCTCCGATGTCCGCAACCGGCCGTTGAATTTGAAAAGCGGTGTCGGCCATCTGGCTGCCAAAATGAAGCGGGGATGGGTCGTCTGCCTCGCCATCGAGTATAGCTTTTGGACGGAGCGAACGCCCGAGGCGCTGCTGCGGATCGCCGAACCGATCGCCATCGATCCGACTCGTCAACTCACGGGCAAGGAGTGGACGGCGAAACTCGAAACGATCCTGACCGAGAACCTCGACGCCTTGAACCTCGATACCCAAGCGCGTGACCCATCGAAGTTCGCGGTCCTCCTCGCGGGCAAATCCGGCGTCGGCGGTGGGTACGATTTCTTTCGGCGCTTGGCCTGTTGGCTCCGCTTCCGCCGCTTCCGCCCGGCACACACCGGGGATGCGTTGTGATCCTCGCGCTCGCTCTGTTCGCCCTGTTCTTCTCTGGGCTTCCCTGCTTGCTCTACTTCCGCAACGGGAAGTTGTTCCGCAAACCGGAGGCGATCTCGAGCGCCACGCCCGAACGTGTCTCGGTGTTGATCCCGGCGCGGAATGAGGAAGCCGGGATTGCCGCAGCCCTCGAAGCGGTACTGGCGAACGAAGGCGTCGAACTCGAAGTCATCGTCCTCGACGACAGTTCCACGGATCGGACCGCCGCGATTGTGGCCGAGTACGCGGCGAAGGATCGCCGCGTGCGACTCGCTACGGCACCGCCGCTTCCGAGCGATTGGTGTGGGAAGCAACACGCGTGCTACCAGCTTTCGCTATTGGCGAAGTACGAAGTCATCACTTTCCTCGATGCCGACGTCCGGCTAGGGCCAGTCGCTCTCAAACGCATGGTCGGCTTCCTGCGGACCTCCGGTGCGAGCCTGGTCAGCGGGTTTCCGCGTCAGGAAACCGGCACCCTCGGCGAGAAATTGACTGTCCCTCTGATCCACTGGTTGCTGCTCTGTTACTTGCCCTTGAATCGGATGCGCCAGAGCCTGCAAGTTGGGCTCGGGGCCGGCTGCGGACAGTGGTTCTTGACGACGGCCGAAGCTTACCGGCAAGTCGGTGGGCACGGCCACCCGATGGTGCGGGCGAGCCTGCACGACGGGGTGAAGTTGCCCCGCGCCTACCGTCAGTACGGATTGAAAACCGATCTGTGCGACGCGCGGGAGGATGCGACCTGCCGGATGTACCTGAGCACCAACCAAGTGTGGAATGGCTTTGCCAAGAACGCCCGCGAGGGACTCGGGGCACCCGGCTTCATTTGGATTTGGACGATCCTGCTGACGCTGGGGCACCTGTTACCCTTCGCGCTACTGCCTTTCGTGAATCCGCTCACCCCCTATTTTTCGACCGTGCTCGTCGCCTCGGTCGGTTGCTCACTCGCCCCGCGAATCCACGCGGCGGTGCGGTTTGAACAATCGTGGATCGGGGTCGTATTTCACCCGCTTTCCATACTCGCTCTATTGGCGATCCAGTGGTACGCGACGCTCCGCGTTTGGCTCGGCCGGCCCGTCGGGTGGAAAGGGCGAACCCCACCGACGCTAACATCGGTACAACACATTTCGTGAGAACAACAATGAATCCCACTCTCCCCGCCTATGTCGTCATCGGCGCCGCCGGTGGCATAGGCTCGGCTGTCTGTCGGATGCTCAGTGCTAAAGGTGCCCGCCTATTTTTGGTGGGGCAAACCGCCGCGAAGCTCGAAGCGCTGGCGGAGGAATTGAAAGCAACGAGCCCAAACGGCGAATACGTCACGCACACGGCCGATGCGACCAAGTCCGCCGACATCGACTTGGCATTCACCGCGGCGACCGCGGCATTCGGCCCGCTCGCCGGGGCGACCAATCTCGTCGGGTCTATTCTGCTGAAACCCGCGCACCTCACGAGCGACGCCGAGTTCGAACAGACCTTGCAGTTGAATACCTACTCCGCATTTTACACCGTCCGTGCTGCGGCGAAGGCGCTGATGGCCACCGGCGGATCGATCGTACTGGCTTCCACAGTCGCCGCGCGGATCGGCTTGATGAACCACGAAGCCATCGCCACCGCGAAAGGGGCCGTGAACGGTCTCGTGATTTCCGCCGCGGCGACGTACGCTTCCAAAAATATCCGCGTGAACGCCGTGGCGCCGGGCTTGGTGCGGACGCCGCTGGCCGCAAAAATCACGGGCAGCGAGATGGCGTTGAAGGCCTCGACGGTGATGCACCCTCTCGGCCGCATCGGCGAGCCGGACGATGTGGCCGCGGCCATCTGCTGGTTGCTCGACCCCGCGACGACGTGGGTGACGGGGCAGATCATCGGGATCGACGGCGGGCTCTCGACGGTGAAGGCGAAGGGATGACCGACGCGATTCCGATTGCGAACGCGGCCGCGACTTGGTCCATGGTCGGCGTCATTTGGCTGATCCAACTCCTGGTTTATCCGTCGTTCCGCGACATCGAATCCGGTCGATTCCGCGAAGCGATGCTCCGGCATCAAACACTCACCGGACGGGTCGTGATCCTGCCGATGCTTCTAGAGTTGTCGACTTCGTTACTACTTTTGATCTCCGATCTGGGTTCTCTGTTTGCTTGGCTCGGTGTCATTTGCGTCGGCGTCTGGGGGTTTTCGACCGTATTGGTGCAAGTACCGATCCACACGCGACTCGCGGAGTCCGGGCCGGACGCGGCGTTGATCGATCGATTGGTGAAGTGGAACTGGCCGCGAACGATCGCGTGGACGGCGCACGGCGTCATTGTGGCGACACGTTTTTAACGTGTCGAAACGCGGCTTCGGCTTCATTGACTCCCGACACGTTGGAAACGTGTCGCCACACCGAGGCACTCACAAATCCAAATCCTCGGCGACCGTCTGATCCGCCTTCTCCATGATGAACTGATAGCGCGGGGCGGCATCGCTGCCCATGAGGTCGCGGAAGGCGTCGTGGGCTTCCAAGTTCGATTCGATTTCGACCTTCAACACCGTCCGCGTCTTCACGTCGAGGGTCGTCTGCGCCAACACGCGTGCCGGCATTTCCCCGAGGCCTTTGAACCGCGTGATGTCGACCTTCGAGTTGGCCCGCAACCCTTGGATAATTTCTTCTTTGTGCTCGTCGTCTTTCGCCCAGTGCGTCTCCTTGCCGACGTCGAGCCGGTAGAGTGGCGGTTGGGCGATGAAGATGTGCCCTTTGCGGATCAGTTCGGGCATGTGGCGGAAGAAGAAATCGAGCAGCAGCGTGCAGATGTGGTAACCGTCGGCGTCGGCGTCCATGAGCAGGATGATCTTGCCGTAACGCAGTCCGGCGTAGTTGAACCGGTCCCCGGCACCGGTGCCGATGGCGTTCGTGAGGTCCGCGAGTTCCGCATTTTTCAAGACTTCGATCGTCGTGAGTTCTTCGCCGTTGAGGATCTTACCCCGCAGGGGCAGCACGGCTTGCGTCGCGTTGTTGCGCCCCTGCTTCGCAGAGCCGCCGGCGGAATCCCCCTCGACGATGAACAACTCGGTGTGGCCGAGATCGGCCGATTTGCAGTCGGCGAGTTTGCCCGGCAAGCTGAGCCGCCGGGTGTTGCTGACCGACTTGCGGGTGATCTCGATGGCGGCGCGGGACGCCTCGCGCGCCTTAGCGGCCAGCACGATGCGGCCGACGATGGCGTCCGCGGCGGAGCCGTTGGAATTGAGCCAAGTCTCGAGCGCGGTGCGGACGAAGTTATCGACCTTCGCCTCGGTCTCGCCGTTGTTGAGCCGCTGTTTCGTTTGCCCTTCGAACTCCGGGTTCTGCACGAACACGGACAAAATCACCACGACCCCTTCGCGGATGTCGTCGGCCGTGATTTTGAGCCCCTTCACCTTCACGTCGTGGGTTTCGATGTAATTGTTGATGGCTTTGCGGAGGGCCGATTTCAGTCCGTTTTCGTGCGTCCCGCCGTTGGGGGTGCGGATGCCGTTGACGTACGACCGCAGTGTTTCCTCGGTCGATTGCGTCCACTGCAGCGCGACTTCCATCCGGTCTTCGCCGTCGCGTTTGGCGTGGAAGGCAACTTCCGTCACGGGTGCTTTTTGATCGTCCTTGACGATCTTCGCGAGGAAGTCCGGGATGCCGTTGGGGTGCGAGAGTTCGACCGTCTCGCCGGTGATCTCGTTTTTGAACGCGATGTTCAACCCGGCGTGGATGTACGAGATGTCTTCGAGGCGGTGGTGGATGGTGTCGGCGTCGAAACGCGTCGTTTTGAAGATCGTGTCGTCCGGGTGGAACGTGATGATCGTCCCGTGCCCGCGGAAGGGGCCGATTTTTTCGAGCTTCGTTTGCGGGATGCCTTTGGAGAAGGTCATCTGGTATTCAAAGCCATCGCGGCGGACGTTGGCGATCATTTTCTTCGAGAGCGCGTTCACGACCGACGCCCCGACGCCGTGGAGGCCGCCGGAGTAGAAGTAGTTGCTGTCTTTGTTGTTGAACTTTCCGCCCGCGTGCAGCTTCGTCAGCACGAGTTCCAAGCCGCTGATTTTGTACTTCGGGTGCGTATCGACGGGGATGCCCCGGCCGTTGTCCTGCACGGTGATGGCGTCGCCGGACTTGTGCAAAATCACCGTGATGCTGTCGGCGTAACCGTTGAGGTATTCGTCGATGGAGTTGTCGACGATTTCCCAAACGAGGTGGTGCAACCCCTTGGCGTCAACCCCGCCGATGTACATGGCGGGACGGACGCGCACCGGCTCCAGCCCCTCAAGCGCGGTGATTTCATCGGTGGTGTACTTGGACGGTTTCTGCGGTACGGTACTCATGCGGACGGGCTTCCGTGCGGTGTCAGCGGGGTGTCACTGGTAATATTTCTTGTCGAGGATGGCCCCGGTCTCGGCGTCGATGATGTAGGTCGGACCGCCACCGGTGTGAAAGCGGCCCTCGCCGCGGAATAGATACTCCACATGCCAGCCGTCGGATTTCAACTGGATCTCGACGCGAAAGGAATTCAGATTATCGTAAGCCGCGACTGCGTCGGCTTCTGCAATGCTCAACACGCGATCGCGCGTGAGCTTTGGTTCTAGGAGTGTCGATTGCATTTCTGCACCTCAATCGATGGGGTATAAAGGGTTGCCAATACAACCGCCGACTCTGCGATCCGGCCCGGCGATGTAAACACCTTCGTGAGAAATTATAAACCACGGCACACCGGATTCGATGGCATATTTCCAGTCCAGCGAACTCGGCTCGGCGGTCACACGGCGTCCGGGTGGAGTGGGATGCGTGTGATACATGGCTATCAAGAACGAATCGTGCACGCTCGGCGGGAATGACAAATTCAATGAATTTCTGCCGCCGGGTGGTGTTCGTCGTACGGTGATCCCACCCGCAATCGGATTGTAATAAATGAAGCCGCCTTCTTCATGTCGCAACTGGGGATCGTCCGGGAACGAATCCGCCCACGCTGCACGCACAATCGGGTCTTTCTGCAATTCATCGGCGCTGGGTGCCTCGATCACGTGACATCATCCCAGTTCACGAGAGTAATCGGTTGCGGGACGACCCGCACGAAGTTCGTCCGTGCACCGGGTTTGGTGCCTTTGCCGCCGCGGGTGACGATGGGGTAGGCCCCGGTGCCGAACTCTTGCGTCTTGCCGTTCTCGGTTTCCACGGTCAGTTTGTCGAACCGGCTCGTCGACGTCAGCGCGCCGCCGATCACCGAATCGCCTTCGTCGAGTTTGATGCCGACAACCCCTTTGCCGACGCCGGTGAGGATGTTCACTTCGTCGAGGGCGAAGTGGATCACTCGCCCCCCCTTTGTGGCGAGCATAACTCCGACTTCGTCCCGCACGAGCTGAACGAACACGGCTTTGTCGCCCGGTTCGAGCTTCACGTACTTCCGGCCGACTTTGGTCGATTCGACTCGGTACGAAGTCAGGGGTACTCGCAGCACGTTGCCGGAAGCGGTGGCGACGAGTAGGAACGGGCCGTTGGGTTCTTGAATGAGGCCCTTGGCTGGAACATCGGCCGGGGTGAAGCGCGGATCGGTGCTGAGCGCGGCGAAGACCTTCACTTGGTCGGGCAGCTTGAAAAACTTGGCCAAGGGGTCGCCGAAGCCGGAGGTCGCGGGAACGTCGTTGATCCGGCCCGAATAGGCAACGCCGTCGTCGGCGAAGAAGATCACGGTGTCGAGGGTGCTGCCGGGGACGACCGCGATGACTTCGTCGCCTTCGCGGACGCGGGTCGTTTCGATGGACGCGAGCCGGCCGATGCGCTTGATCCAGCCGTCGCGCGTGAGCACGACATTGGTATTCTCGCGGACGATGTAAGCGTCTTCGCTGAACTCCAGCACGTCGTCGTCCGAGGCCATGCGCGTCTTGCGCTTCACCACGAACGGCTGATTCGCGAGCGCTTCAAGTTCGTCGCGCACCACGCTCCAGAGCTTCTTTTCGGACTTCAAAATCGCTTCGAGGCGGTTCGCTTCCTTGGTCTTCTCCGTCAATTCGTCGAGGATCTTCTGGATTTCGAGTTGGGCAATTTTGTAGAGTTGCGAGTCGAGGATCGCCGTCACTTGTTCGTCGTCGAGCGCGAACTCCACCGTCAGTTTCTCAGCCGCGTCGGACTTGCCCGAACTGTTGCGGATGATTTTGATGGCGCGATCGAGGCCGTCGAAAATGATCCGGAAGCCGTCGAGGATGTGGATGCGCCGGCGGAGTTGCCGCAGTTGAAACTCGAAGCGCCGCTGCACGGTCACGAGCCGGAAGTCGAGGAAATAGCGCAGCATCTCCTTCAAATTCAGTCCGTCGCGGGGGACGACCGTTTTTCCGTCGGCGCTCGGAACGACCGCCGTGACGTTGTACGAGACGCTGGATTGCAGCTTGGTGTGCTTAAACAGGTAGGCCATGATCAAGTTCGGGTCGGTCCCGGCTTTGATGTCGAGCACGATCCGCAGTCCGTCTTTTTCGTTCGTCTCGTTGCTCAGGCCCGTGAGCTGCGGCACCTTCTTGTCTTCGATGATCGCACCGATGTGCAATTCGAGCTTGCCCTTATCGACGCTGTACGGGATCGACGTGACGACGATCTGCTGCCGGCCCTTGGCCAGTTCTTCGAGCTTCCACTCCCCTTGAACTTTCAGGCTGCCGGTGCCTTCCTCATAGATTTTCCGCAGCGCGGCTTTGTCGGTGAGGATCTTGCCGCCGAGAGGGAAATCGGGCCCTTTGACTTTCTCGAGCAGTTGCGGGATCGTCGCATCCGGGTTATCGATGAGTAGGATCGATGCCTTTAGCACTTCGCCCAAGTTGTGCGGCGGGATGTTCGTGGCCATGCCGACGGCGATTCCGGACGTACCGTTGACGAGCAGGTTCGGGAACTGCGCCGGCAGGACCACCGGTTCCTTGCGGTTGCCGGCGTAGTTGTCCCGCATGTCGACGGTGTCTTGATCGAGTTCGCTCAGTAGGAACTCCGCTGCCTTCGATAGCTTCGCTTCGGTGTAGCGGTATGCGGCGGGCGGGTCGCCGTCGACGGAGCCGAAGTTGCCCTCGCCGTGGACGAGCGGCAAGCGCATGATCCACTCTTGCGAGAGTCGCACGAGGGCTTCGTAAATGGCCCCGTCGCCGTGCGGGTGGTAGCGGCCCATCACATCGCCGACGATCTGGGCGCACTTTGCGGCTTTGCGGTCGAAGGTCAAATTCGAGTCGTGGTACATCGTATAGAGGATGCGCCGCTGCACCGGCTTCAGGCCGTCGCGGATGTCCGGCAACGCCCGCCCCGTGACCACGGAGACGGCGTAGCGCAGGAATCGGCTGCGGGCCTCGACCGCGATATTGACCGTTTGGACTGTCTCCGCCATGCCAGCGAACCCCACGAAATCATCCGGAATTGAACTACGGTACCGAATCCGCCAGCGAATGGCAGGTTAGTTGTCGCGGGCCGGCGGGAGGATTCCACACAATGCCCGCGCAGCGGAGGCGGGATCGGCGGCGCGGGCGATGGCCGCGCTCACGGCGATTCGCCGGCCACCCGCTGCGACGACCCCCTGAACATTTTGAAGGTGGATCCCCCCGAGGGCAAAGGCCGGCAGTGTCGTTTCTTCCGAGACTCGACGGACGAACTCTAAACCGGGGAACGCGTCGAAATTCTTGGTGTTCGAGGGGAAGGTCGGTCCGATCCCGACGTAATCGGCGCCGTCGAGGATCGCTGCGCGGACTTGATCGAGGTCGTGGGTGCTCACGCCGATCAGCGAATCTGGGCCGAGAATTCTTCGAGCGTCGGCGACGGGGAAATCGCCTTGGCCCAAATGGACGCCGTCGGCGTCGGCGAGCTTCGCAATGTCAGGCCGGTCGTTGACAAGGAACAACGCCCCGGCGCGGCGCGTCCAGTCGCGCATCCGCCGGGCGCGGTCCAACAGTTCCCGATCGGTCGAGTCTTTTTCGCGCATCTGGAAAATGGTCGCCCCACCGGACGCGGCTTCGGCGATCGTCCAATCCAAGGCCGCGTCGCATTGCGAGCCCGTGAGGAGGACGTACAACCGGGCCTCCCGTAGTTTGTCGGCCGCGGAGGCGCCCCGGTCGAGAACTTTCTCCAAGGTGTAAGCTTCGTAGCGGATCGCTTCGGCCGCGACCGCGAACGGCGCCGAGAGTACCTTGCCGAACTCTTCGAGGCTCCGCAGCGATTCTTGCAAGCGCTTCAGATTGATCGCGGCGACCTTCGCCGTCGAAGTCCGGGTGTATTCCCCGGCGGCGCTGAGGCTCGTGCCGACATCGCGCCGGGTGTCGCGGGAACCGAGGAGCAAGTGCGCCGGCAGGGTCGCACTCGCCTCGGCGAGCCGGTGTCGGAGGCGCTTGAACTGCCCGGTCAAAAAAGCGTCGTTCAACAAGAATCGGGCGTAGTCGTCGAGGACGCGCAAGCTTTCGCAGGCGCGGTTCAAGTTCGCATCGACGATCCGCGCGGCGTCGGTGAAGTCGGGCGTATCGGAAACGCGGAACGGTTCGATTTCGATCCCGACCGACTCCGCGACGATCGATTCGCCGCGGAGGGCATGTTCCATCCGGATCGAATCCAAACCCGACCGGGACAGTTGCGTCCGGTAGTCGTCGTCGGAGGCGATGACCGCGAGGAGCAAAGCGTCGGTGGTGAAGTCCGGATCGCCGCGCAGTGCGAGGGAATAGCCGCGGGCCGTGGCGAACAACGCCGACGCATCGGGGGCGACCGGCGACGATCCCGCCGAGCCCGCGAGGTCCCCGAGGATGGTTTCCAAATCCACGCCCAACGAACCGACGAGTTCCGCCGGCCGGCCCCATTCTTCGCGCAAGAGCCCCAGCAGCCAGTCGGCCAAGCGGATCGAATCGTCGCGCTGTGCGGCGTAACTCCGGGCTGCGGCTTCGGCACGCTCCACGGCGGGGCTCGATTCGGCCATCGGGGGTTCCTCGTGACGGTAAAGCTGTTTTAGAAGGTTCCCCCGTGGCAACCGCTATAACCGGGCGCGGCCCGCAAGACGGTCGACACCTTTGCGCGAACGCAATCGAGCGATTCGATGCGGGTCGCCGATAACTCTTTCGGGCCCCGGCCCTTCCCGCGCGGCGCAGGATGCGTTGCGATTCGGCTAAGGAATGGTCGTCATGATGTCCCCAAGTTTACTCCGCCGTTCGTTCGCCGTCGTCGCCGCGCTCGGCTTGAACACCGCGGTACAATCCGCCGACCCTTTGACGCCGGTCATTCCGATCCCGGATTCAAAAGCCGTCGCGGTCAAACAGCCCGCGAAACCGGGCGACGCGGACAAGCCGGTGATCTGGAAGCGCTGGATTCCGGCGGGCCAGCCGATGACATTGGGTGCCTGTTTGGAAATCGGCCAAGCGAATCAACCGACGGTGAAGGCGGCGAAGGCGAGCCTCGCGTCCGGGGAGCGGGGCTACTTGGCCCTGCAAAACTTTTCGCGGACGCTCGAGTTGCTCAGCCCCGATTTGCCGGTGCGTCGGTTGCAAGCTCAAAAAGGGATCGTCGCGGCGACCGCGGAAGTCGTCCGGGCCCAACAAGAGGTCATCTACGACATCACGCGGATGTACTTCACCCACGTCTATGCCACGCAACAAGAACAGACCGCCAACGACATCGTCGAACAGATGGAGACGTTCTACCGCGTCGCGGAGGAAATCCTCAAGGCCGGCGTCGTTGATCCGAAAATTAAAATCAACAACTTCACCCTCTACGCCCTCGACGACGCCATCGGCGAAATCCGCCGGCTGCGCGACAAAGCCACACTCGGTCGCAAACAATCGCTCGCCGCGCTCAAAGAAGCGATGGGCGTCGATCAATTGTTCCCCGTCGTCCCGTCGATCCAGGAACTCCCGTTGATGGCCGGGAGCGTGACCCTCGAAGAAGTCATGGACAAGGCGATGACCCGGCGGACGGAACTCGTCCAAGCGGCCGTGGTGCTCGACGTGACGCGCCTGGAAGCCTGCGCGCAATCGAAACTGGGTCACCGCAAGACGGTGCAAACCTTCGCTGCGGGGAGCGATCTGCACTCCCGCTCGTTGCCGACGCCGCTGCGCAATGGGGAATACCGACCGGCCCCTGTGCCGCCGGAAATGCCGAACATCCTTGCGGGCAGTCGGGAAGATCGCGTCGGCCGGGCTTTGGCGCTGTGCGACCGACAGGAAGCGGTCTACGAAAAAGTCGTGGGACTGGTGAAGTTGGAAGCGATGAACGCCTTTTTGATGTGGCAGTCGACCACCGAACGTGTTAAAGATGCCAAAATTCGCTACGAACGAGGCCTGAAGATTCTCGAAGAATCGCGGGCGGCCGCCGCGGCTCGACTGGAGCCGGATCTGTTGGTCAAGAACGAAGCCCTCGCGGGGAAAGCTCAAGCCGAGTACCTCGAAGCGGTGGAAAAGCAACTCGAATCGCTCATCAATCTCGAGCGGGTGACCGGTGGCGGCGTGCGGCCCGATTTCCCGGGCCGGTGACTGTGACGGTGGCGGAACTGAAACTAGCCCGGATTCGGGCGGGGGGCTTTGCATGCGGGTCACACTTTCGGTTCGCGTCTTTTCGTCGCTGCTTTTGCTGATGGGGGCGATCTCAGCCACCCGCGCCGACGACAAACCCCCGGTCGATCTGAAAATGGGCATGCTCCAAGGCATGTTCCGGGACGTTCAACCGGCCATGGTCCAAGTTTTGTCGAAGCCTTTCCGCGAACTCGTCTACAAACAGACCGGGTTCACGGGCGACGTCGATCTTTGCCCGGACGCGATGAACCTCGTCGAGAAACTCAAAGACAAGAAGCTGCAACTCGGCGTATTCCACGGCCACGAATTCGCGTGGGCCCAGCAGAAGTGCCCCGACTTGATCCCGATCGTCGTGACCATTCCGCCGGGGGGCAAGGCCCAATCGATGATCGTCGTCCATGTGGATTGCAAAGCGAAATCGGCCGCCGACCTCGTCGACGATCCCGTGACGTTGCCCCGCGGCACCAAAGCGTATTCGCTGTTGTTCCTCGACAAATGCCGGGCCGGACTCGGCAAGGCCGTCGCAAAACCGGTGACGAAAGTCGGTATGACCACCGAAGACCTGTTGAACGCCGTGGTCCTCGGCGAAGTCGCGGCCGCACTCGTCGACGCCTCGACTTTGGACGGGTATCAATCGCTCCAACCGGGGGCGTTTAAACAGTTGAAAATCTTGGTCAAATCGGAGATGTTCCCGCCCGCCGTGGTCGCCTACCGCAAAGGGAGCATCACCGAAGACGACGCCGCGAAGATCCGCAAAGGGTTGAGCACCGCGAATCAAAACGCCTCCGGCAAATTGCTGATGACACTCTGGAACCTCAAAGGTCTGGAAGAGCCACCGGCCGATTACCAGCAAAAACTCGACGCGATTCTGAAGGCGTACCCCCTTCCCGAAGGCAAATGACGGAAGATCGGTTGATTTCTTGAGTCGCCCCCGCAGACCAGCGGGGGCGTTTTCGTTTTGTGATGCCGCGAATCTTCGACACCGAAACCGACGCGAGCTATCATGGGGGCATGCGTTAACTTCTCCCCGACTTCCCGGAGCGAATCGTGTCCAAGAACAGTCTGCGCGTTCTCGCCATCGCGTCCCTCGGCCTCGGCGTCCTCGGTTTAATTTGTATCCCGGATGCACGGGCGAAGGACGAACCGACCGGCGTTTCTACCGTCGCCCTCGCGGACTCGGATGTCGCGTTCCTGAAGAAAGGTCTCGCCAAAAAGCCCAAGGATAGCGAATTGAACACCCTCAAGGCGACGGCGATGATGCTCGCGCTTTATGCCCAGACGAACACCGCCGGCCCGGATGCGGCCAAAGCCGCCGGGCAACGCGATCAAGCCCTACTGATCGCCGCCGCGATCACGAAGAAAGATTTCGCCGCCGCGAAAACCGCACTCGACGGATTGGCCACCGCGAAAGACGGCGATCCGAAGAAGGCCGTGAAGCTCCACGAACAACACGCCTTCGATCTTTCGGAATTGATGGCGCAATTCTCGCTCGGTCGCAGCGGTGGCCGGCATATCGAAGCCGATTTGAAAGCCCAAGCGGCGAAAGTGACCGATGTCAAACTCGCCGGGGAACTCGGGGCCCGCGTCGCCACCATTGGCCAGTACGCGGCACTGATGCCTTCGACCGAAGCGGTGGGGGCGAAAAAGAAAAAGTGGGACGACCTTTGCACCGAGATGATTAAGCTCGGAACCGACGCGGCCGCAGAAGGGGCGAAAGGGGACAAGGCCGACAAACCGGCGCTCGCGAAGAAACTCGCCGCGATCAACCTGAATTGCAAAAGCTGCCACGACGCGTTCAAGAATAATTGAATTGCTCACGGTACCGCGCTTCGGGGAAAGTAGGGGGATTGGGACGCCGGTTCGAGCCGGTTTCCCATCTTCCCGCACCGGAGTGTATTTACCGAACCCCAACGGCGCTCTATACTTCACAAATTCAGGCTTCAGGCGTCCGGGGGCTAGTGGCGTGAAGGCGATCATCAGCGACATCCACAGCAACTTGGAAGCCCTCCAGGCCGTCCTGGCGGACATCAAATCCCAAGGCATCACCGACATTTACTGTCTGGGCGACGTCGTGGGCTACGGCCCCAATCCCCGCGAATGCGTCGATTTGGTGATGGAAGCCAAGCTCGTGCTCATGGGCAACCACGACCAAGGCGCCATGTTCGACCCGGACGGGTTCAACGCCTCCGCCGAACGGGCCATCTTCTGGACGCGCCAGCAACTGGAATCGGGCACCGAGGCCCGTGCCCTACGCGAGAAGCGATGGGACTTTTTGGCCGAACGGCCGCGGTCCCACAAAGAAGACGGGTATCTCTTCGTCCACGGCTCTGCGCGCAATCCGCTCAACGAATACGTCTTCCCCGAAGACATCTACAACCAGCGGAAGATGGAGCGGATTTTCACGCTCGTCGAGCGCTATTGCTTCCAAGGGCACACCCACGTGCCGGGAGTGTTCACGGAGTCGCTGCAGTTCCTCAGCCCGGAAGATGTGCAGTACGCCTACAAACTCGACGGCAAGAAAACGCTTTGCAACGTCGGCTCGGTCGGCCAACCCCGCGATGGCAACTGGCGTGCTTGCTATGTGGTGCTCCGAGACGACGTCATCAATTTCAAGCGGGTCGAATACGAAGTCGAAAAGACCATCAAAAAGATTTACGACATCCCCGACCTCGAAAACTTTTTGGGCGACCGCCTCCGTGAAGGGCGCTAGAACGCCCGCCTACACTCTTCCCGAGTCCCGCCCCGCGTGACCGATGCGGCTCCGTTCCGTAACATAGGCTTGCCTGCGCCGCGACCGCGCCGCGGCGGAGAATCGCCCCGATGAATCGCAGTTTGTTGATCCGCATCGTTTTATTCGCCACGCTCGCCACCGGCCTTGGGGCATCGTGGTGGTACATCGACAAAACCTTTTTCCCGAAGCCGGTCCCGCCGACGCCGCCCGAATTCGTGCAGCCGGAAAGCGTGCAGGCGCTCGCTGGCGTCGCCGCCACCGTGCGCGCCCCTGCCAAAATCGTCGAGCCGCCGAAGCCGGAAACGCCCAAACCACCCTCGCCCCAGATCAAACCGAGCGATCCGATCATCCTCGTGGCCCTCGGCAACGCCGATTGCTTCCAGGAGATTCTGCTTAGCAATCAAGGGGCGGCGATCCAGCAGGCGATTTTGCCGAAGTTCGACGAATCGACCCGAGGCGGCCGGGATGCCAAAGACGCCGAGGGCAAGAATCGCCGATTGCATTTGATCCCCGGCTTCCACGGGTTTACGAAAGGGAGCGACGACCGGACCTCGATTTTCGACGAAAACGCCTATCCGGGTTTGCGAGCGGGTCCGGTGCCCCGCGGTTCGCTCCGCCTCGCGGAACCGTCTTACACGCTGTTGCACTACCCGAGTGTCGGCGACAAACTCCGCCGCGGGGAAGAATCCGATTCCTACCCGTCCAGCGAACTCGCCGAGCGGCTTTGGAAGATCGCCGAACAGATCCCGTCGGTCGACGGTTCGGACGCCAAGGTGGTCTTCGAGACGACACTCGACGCACCGTACTTCCTCAAGATCCGCAAGACCTTCACCCTCGGCCCGAAAGACTATCACGTCGGCATGAAGATCGATTTTGAAGCGCTCCCCGGCCGCTCAACGGATAAAGATCGCGCTCGCTTCAAGTACCAAATCAGCGGCGCCCGCGGTCTGCCGGTCGAAGGGGAATGGTACACCTCGACCTACCGCAACGCTCTCATCGGCTGGATCACGCCGGCCGGCACCGCCAAGCGGGATATCCAGGACTCGGCGTCGGTCACCACCGGCTACGGCGGGAATAAAATCGAACCGCAGGGGAACACGTTCACCTACGCCGGCGTCGGGACCCAATACTTCGCCAGCGTCTTGGCTATCGACGACGCGATGCCGGACGACGCCCGCAAGAACCTCTGGAGCTACGTCCGCCCGAGTCGGGAGCCGTTGCCCACGGACCTCGCGGACAAGCCCGCTCTGGGCGATCTCACCGTCCGCGCCGTGGCGAACCCGATCGACCCACAAGACGGCAAGCCGGTGTCGCACAGTTACGTGATCTACAACGGGCCGATGAAAGTCCGGCTGTTGAACCAACTCGGCGGCGATCGCGCCGTCGACCCCGTGCTCACGGATCGCTACCTCGACAAGCTGACGCTCAAAACGCTCGCCGATTACCACTCGCCCAATTTCTTCGGCCGGCTCGCGAATTCGATTTGGTGGTCGGACATCGTCATCTGGATGACGAACCGGATGCACGGCATCCTCGGCTTCCTCCACGAATACGTACCGATTTGGGGCCTCGACATCTTGCTGCTGACGGTGATGGTGCGGATGCTGTTGTTCGTGCCGAGCCGCAAACAGCAGCAGGTGATGGCGAAGACGCAAGAGAAAATGGCCCTGCTCAAACCCGAGATCGCCAAGCTCGAAGAGAAGTACAAAGGCGATTACCAACGCTTCAATCAAGAGCGCACCAAACTGATGGTGCAAAACGGTGTCAATCCGCTGTCGAGCATGAGCGGGTGCATCCTGATGTTCGCGCAGTTGCCCGTCTTCATGGGCTTGTACTTTTGCCTGCAAGAATCGATCTTCTTCCGGCTCGAGTCGTTCCTCTGGATGCCGAACCTCGCCGCGCCGGACATGCTCTTGAAATTCGGCGAGGGCGTCCCGTTCCTCAGCGAATTCGGCAGCATCGGCGGCACCGTTTACCTCGGGCCGTACTTGAATATCCTGCCGTTGATCGCGGTGACGCTGATGTTCATCCACCAAAAGTTGACGATGCCGCCGGCGATGGACGAGCAGCAAGAAATGCAGCAGCGGATGATGAAGATCATGATGCTCGTCATGGCCGTATTCTTTTACAAGATGGCCGCGGGGATGTGTTTGTACTTCATCGCCAGCACGTCGTGGGGCCTTACGGAAAAGTGGTTGATCAAGCGGAAGAAAGGGCCTGGCAGCACCGTGTCGTTGGCCCTGTCGCCCGTCACGCCGAGTGGCGGCACGTCGACCTCCGGGGCCAAGCAAACACTGCCGCCACCGCCGGTCAAAGGGACCGGCTTCATGGCCCGGATGAAGGCCAAGATGGAAGAGATTCAGCAGCAATCCGAAGCGCAACGGCAAATCCGCAACGACCCGAAAGGGGCCCAGCCGGGTACGAATGGCACGAAACCGAACGGGAAGAAGAAAAAGAAGAAGTAGCGGCGGAGAACCCCCGAGTATCCGAACTCGATCGGAGAGAGTATGGCCGCGAAAACAATCCTGATGATCGTCGGCGACTTCACCGAAGATTACGAGACGATGGTGCCGTTCCAGGCTCTGCAAATGGTCGGGCACACTGTCCACGCGGTCTGTCCGGGCAAGGAGTCCGGGGACAAAGTCCGCACGGCCATCCACGACTTCGAAGGCGACCAGACCTACACCGAAAAGCCCGGGCATCTGTTCTCGCTGAACGCGACCTTTGCAGACATCCGCCCCGAAGATTATGACGCCCTCGTCATTCCCGGCGGCCGGGCGCCGGAGTATTTGCGGCTCAATGCGCAAGTTTTGCGCATGGTGCGCCATTTCTTCGACGAGAACAAACCGGTCGCCGCGATTTGCCACGGCCCGCAGATCCTCGCCGCCGCCGGGGTCTTGACCAACCGTGTTTGCGCCGCCTATCCCGCCGTCGGCCCGGATGTCACCCTCGCCGGTGGGAAGTTTGCCGACATCCCGGTGACCGAATCGATCGTCGAAGGGAATCTCGTGACCGCGCCCGCTTGGCCGGCCCATCCCGCGTGGCTCCGCGACTTTTTGAAATTGCTCGACGCAAATTCGGTTGGATAGGCGATTCCCGGCACACTTTCTGCTGTCTCCGTTCGACGACTTGGGAATATCTTCCCAGGCACGCAATAATTTCCCGAACCCGATCGATAGGCAGTGCATCGGTTTTGCAAGCCGATGATTTGCGGGAAACCGAGTGACCCACGAATCGAACCGACGCATTTTTCTGCGAAGGTTCTGCGGGAATCTCGGGCAAATCGCAACGCCGGCGTTTTTTGCTGATAAGCGGCACCTACACTTAGGTACTCTTGTCGATCGACGAATCGGGTTTGCAGTTTCAGCACGTGAGGAGGACTCCCATGGCTCGCACCGATACTCTCCAGAAGATCACCAAAATACTCACCCTGCGCCGCAACGAGTTGCGCAGGCGTCTGAGCCGCGACTTGCAGGACCTCGGCCACTCGATGGCCCATCCGACCGGGGACGTGGCCGACGCGGCGTTCGGCAACAGCGGTGACGAAATGACGTCCCAACTCGCCCAATTCGAGGCGAAAGAAGTGTCCCAGATCGATCTCGCCATGTTGCGGATCAAGCAGGGTCGCTACGGGATTTGCGACGTCTGCTCGAAGAAAATCCCTCTGGCGCGATTGAACGCGCTCCCTTACTGCGTGATGTGCGTCACTTGCCAAGCCGATGTCGAGAAAGACTCCGACTGGATGGAAGTCCACTCCGACATGGCATGGGGTGACATCCGCGACAGCCACGACGATTCCGAACGGGACTACGCGGTCGTTCAGGCCGAACTCGGCAAGTAGGTTCCTATCGAGACGGAAATTCCAAGCCCGCCGGTCGCGAGACCCGCGGGCTTTTTTCGTTTGGTATCGGCGCGCGGCACGACTTTTTTCGCGACGGCTCTACATTCGGTCAAGCCCTCTGGACTCGCGCGGTAAATTGCACGTGAGTTCCCACGTCCGGAATTCGACACAGGATATTCCCATGCGATTCCGATCCGCGCTGTTGACCGCCGCCATCCTCGGGATGGCGTTCGCCGGGGGGTGGGCCGGCGACTCGCTGTCGTCCCCGCGGCTCGCCATCGCCGCGCCGTCCGGGGATCTCCCCGTCGCCCCGCCCGGATCGATCGACGACAAACCGACCGTTCCGATCCCGGCGCGGTTCGAATCGCTCGTGCAAAAAATCATGCCGGCGGTCGTGTCGGTCGATGCCATCAAGCCGGCGGCACCGGGTGCGGCCAAGAACAAGCCGACGGAAGAGTCGGGCTCGGGCGTGCTCGTTCAACTCCCCGGCTACCGGGGGACGTTCGTCATCACGAACAACCACGTGGTGGCCGGAGCGAAAGCGACCGAGATCACGGTGACGCTCAACGACGGCCGCATCCTCGTCCCGGATTTGGTCCGGACCGATCCGGAATCGGACATCGCTCTGCTGCGGATCGTCGGCGAAAACATCCCCACCGCGGAACTCGGCGACAGCGACACGGCGAAGTCCGGTCAATGGGTGCTCGCCTTCGGCAGTCCCTTCGGGTTCAACCAGACCGTGACCCACGGCATCATCTCGGCGCGCGACCGCGGACAAATCAGTCTGGGGAATACGATCCGCATCAAGGAGTTTTTGCAGACCGACGCGGCCATCAATCCGGGTAACAGCGGCGGGCCCCTCGTCGACACGGCGGGATCGGTCATCGGCATCAACACCGCCAACGCGTCGACCAACGGCTACAGCAGCGGGGTCGCGTTCAGCATCCCGATCAACCTCGTCAAGCGCATCGGCAAGCAACTGCTCGATCAGGGGAGCGTTTCGCGCGGCTACATCGGCATGCAGATGTCGTCCGCGCTCGATCCGCACACGGCGCTCAAACTCGGACTGACCCGGTTGCGGGGGGCGCTCGTCGATTCGGTTCACAACGGCGGGCCGGCTTCCAAGGCCGGACTGCAGGGCGGCGACGTGATTTTGAAACTCGACGGCGTCGAAATCCGCGACGAGAATCACGTCATCAATTTGGTCGGGATGCTGCCGGCGAATCAAAAGGTGAAGCTGACAATCTGGAGGAACAAGCAACCATCGGCGGTGGAATTGGTCGTCGGGGAATGGCCGCGGGGCAAATGATGTCCGTCATTCATCTTCGTCTGGTTCTGGCCGGGTCTTCGGTTTTTTGTTCGCACGCATCAGGACGACGACGAGGACAATGGGCACGAGGATCATGAAGCCGGCAAACAGACGAATGGATCACTCCGAGAATGGAACAACCCGGCCGGCGAGAGCCGGACGGGTTGAGATCGGAACCACTCACAGGACTCAGTCGTCCGAAGGCTTTTTGATCACTCGCATGACGACAAACGCGACGATCAGCAAGACCGCGACGCCGACCAAGGGCCAGAACACCATGTCTTGTTGCATGAAATCCATGAAGCCGCCGAAGAGAGCCATGGGACGCGATCCTTTCTGAGGGGGCGAAAATAGAAGGTTCGAGCGCGTCCGAGTCGGGGCCTCGCTCCGCAATCGAATTCCGCGTCGTTCTACTTCCCATCGCGGTCGGATGCAAGTGACGTCTTGGAAAAATTGTCCATTTCGCGAACCCCCGTCCGACACCGAGATCCTAAAATGGAGACGAGTCTAGCGTTTGGTCGTCGAATCCAGCGTTTTGGCGTTGAGTCCAGCGTTTTGGCGTTGAGTCTAGCGTTTTGGCGTTGAGTCCAGCGTTTTGGCGTTGAGTCTACGCGAGGGTGTGCGACTTCTCGCTAGACTCGAGAATCGCGCCGAGATTCGTGCCCGATGCGACAAAATGCTCCCGCCCCCGGTAGGATTCGGTTGCAAGTCCGAGGCTCGCGCCGTTAAATAACTATGTTTGCTATCGCGGGTCGCGGACGCACGGGAGGCTGGAATCCAAATGATCGACGGCAGAGCGCTGACGGAGTCGGGTGCCCTTCTTTTCACGGACAGCGTCGGCAAAGACGCGTGCGGCATCGGCGGCATCGCTTCCAAAGACGGAGATCCCTCGGCCGAGGTCTTGCAGCGGGCGTTGCTCGCGCTCGTCTCGCTCGAGCACCGCGGCGGCGTCTGCGGCAACTCCGGCGACGGCGCCGGCCTCACGTGCCAGATCCCGCAATTGTTCCTGCGCGAAGAAGCGAAGCGGCTCGGCCTGTCCGGCTCCAAAGATCTCAAGGCCGACACCCTCTTGGGAGCCGGTTCGATTTTCTTTTTCGACGCCGAGCCGACCAAGCTCGACGCGGCCCGTGCGATCATCGCGAAGCACCTGCGAGGCGGTGCATTGCAAATCCTCGGCTTCCGCCCGGTGCCGACGCGGTCGGACGGTTTGCCTCCCACGGCGAAGAACTCCCGGCCGCAATCGATCGAGCAGGTGCTGTTCCGCTATACGGGCGAAAGCGCCGCCATCGAAAAATGGCTCTTCCGCCAGCGCTTACTGATCCAGCACGAACTGCGCGGCGCCGGCCTCGATTGCTACATCTCCTCGCTGTCGGTGCGCTTGCTCAGCTACAAAGGCTTGCTCACGAGCCCGCAGTTTGTCGAGTTTTTCCCCGACCTCGCCCACCCGGAGTTCCACACCGGCATCGCGACGTTCCACCGCCGCTACAGCACGAACACCTTCCCGAATTGGAAGCTCGCCCAGCCGTTCCGGTTCACGTGCCACAACGGCGAGATCAACACGATCCGCACGAACCGCAACGCCGTGAGCGCCTTCAGCCGGGGCCTGACGCCGCCGCTGCCGGGCAAGGAATTGCTGACGCCGAAGATGAGCGACAGCGCTAGCCTCGACGAATGGCTGGAGTACCTGACACTCGCCCAAGATTGGAGCATGCTCCGCGCGCTGCGGTTGTCGATCCCGCCGGTGTGGGACACCGAAGAACACATTTGGGGCGCCGAGGCGTTCCAGCTCTTCACCTACTGCCGTCGGACCTATGGTGGCCTGTGCGCCTGGGACGGCCCGGCCGGGATCATCGGTACCGATGGCGTCACGCTCGTCGCATTGGTCGACCGCATGGGGTTGCGCCCCGTGCGTTGGTGTTCCGACAAACGCGGTTGGCTCTACATCGGCTCCGAGTCCGGGGTCTTCGGGCTCGACACCACGACCATCGTCGCCAGCGGGCAATTGCAGCCTGGGCAGATGATCGCCCTCGATACCACCATCGGCCAGCGGCTCGACAGTCACCAGATCATGAAGCGCGTCGTCGCCGAAGCCGCGGCCGAACTCGGCGACGTCCACGAGTTGAACCAGCGTCAAGCGATCATCACGGAGGGATTCAACCTCACGGCCCAAGTCGAAGACGTCGTCGGCGCCCAACTCGCCGAGCGGAGTTGGTCCCTCGAACAATTGCTCCAAGCGGCCGGGTGGGACTTCGAACGCGCCGTCTTCGTCAAGGACATGGGCAAGCTGAAAAAAGAACCTCTGTCGAGCATGGGCTACGACCGCGTGCTCACGATCTTTAGCCAGTACCACCCGACGCTGTTCAAGTACTGCCAACAGACCTTCGCGGAAGTGACGAACCCGCCGATCGACCCGTACCGCGAGGGCGGGGCGATGTCGCTCGTGACATACCTCGGCCGCTCGCCGCTGACGGCGTCGAACCCGCTCCCCGCGACCGGGGACGACAACCTACCGGTGCGGCAATTGGAACTGCCATCGCCCGTCGTCAACGACGCGATGATCGACGATCTCCAGCGGAACGAGCTGTTTGCCTATGCCACACTCGACGCGACCTTCCCGCTGTCGGGCGGGGCCGACTCGCTGCGGACCGCGCTCGAAAAATTGAAGAGCGACGCCGAGAAGGCCGTGCACAACGGGCACCATGTCCTGTGCATCTCCGACCGCGAGTCGTGCAAGCGCGGCATCGATCCACTGCCATCGCTACTCGCGCTCGGGGCCGTGCACACTTACCTCTGCAAGCAAGGCCTGCGGGACCGTTGCTCGCTGATTGTGCAAGCCGGGGACATCCAAGAAGGCCACGACATCGCCGTGCTCGTCGCCTTCGGCGCCGACGCGGTGCACCCGTACCTAATGCTGCGCCTCGTCAAAGACGGCATCACGTGGAAGCACCCCGAGACGAAGCAAGACATCACGCTGCCGCCGCGGGAAGCGCTCGAAAACCTGTTCGAGGCGCTCGAGGATTCGCTGAAGAAGATCATCTCGAAGATGGGCATCACGACCATCGAGGGTTACCGCGGGGCGATGTTGTTTGAAGCCGTCGGCTTCGGTCCGGAACTCATGGAGTACCTCGGCGACTTCCCGAGCCGCGTCGGCGGGTTGACGCTGAACGACCTCGTCGACGACGCCAAATGGCGCGTCGAACTCGCCGAGAAGATGAACGTGTTGGGCCGCAACCGGGACTACATGGCCTTCAACGCCAAGGTCCGCATGGCCCTGCGCGACGCCGTGAAAGAAGCCCACCCCGAGACCGACGCCAGTGCATCTAGCGGGGGCGGCGAGATGGCCTACAGCCGGCCGCCCGAAGAACACGACCCGGACGCACTCATCCGCGTCGGCGTGAAGTTCGACAAGTTCAGCGACATGGTGAAGACGCGCCCGCCGACGGTCTTGCGCGATCTGTTCACCGTCAAGAAGATATTCGCCCCGCCGATTCCAGTCGCGGACGTCCAAGAAGCCGACGCGATGGTGAAGGAGTTGTTCCGCGGGGCCGCCATGAGCCACGGGGCGTTGACGGGCGCCAGCCACATGACCATCGCCGCGGCGATGAACGAACTCGACGGCCTCAGCAACAGCGGGGAAGGGGGGGAGTTCCGGTGGCGCAATGACCTGCCCGAACGCCACCACGGCAAGTTCTGGGACGACGTCGTCGCCAAGCGGAAACACGCCCCGTCGATCTACTGCCTCGGGGGCGACCTCCGCAAGAGCCGCTTCCGCAGCCGGATTCGCCAAGTGGCGTCCGGGCGATTCGGCGTCGATGCCGAGTACCTCATCAACGCGGATGAAATCCAAATCAAGATGGCGCAGGGGGCGAAGCCGGGCGAAGGCGGCCAGCTCATGGGCAAAAAGGTCACGAAGGAAATCGCCGACATCCGCTTCGCCAAACCGGGAACGGATCTGATCTCCCCGCCGCCGCACCACGACATCTACTCCATCGAGGATTTGTCGCAACTGATCCACGACTTGAAAGCCGTGAAGCCGGGGGTGCCGGTGTCGGTGAAGCTCGTCTCGGTGGAGAACATCGGCACCATCGCCGTCGGCGTGGCCAAGGCCGGGGCGGACGTCATCGAGATCGACGGCATCGACGGCGGCACCGGCGCGGCGATGGTCAGCAGCAAAGAGCACGCGGGTCTGCCGAGTGAGATGGGCCTGGCCGAGGCCCACCAAGCGCTCGTCGTCAACGGCGTCCGCACGTCGGTGATTCTCCGCGTCGGCGGCGGCATCAAAAACGGCTACGACGTGGTGAAGTACGCCCTCTTCGGCGCCGACCAATTCAGCTTCGGCCAAGGGCTGATGGTGTCGGTCGGCTGCATCGTCTGCAAGAGCTGCCACATCCCGAACTGTCCGACGGGGATCACTGGTTCGCCCGAGATCTTCAAAGGCCACCCCGAGCACACCAAGGCCTACCTGCGGGCCGTGGCCGAGGAAGTCCGCAGTATCATCGCCGGCCTCGGGGTGAAGCATCTGAGCGAACTCACGGGTCGTAGCGATCTTCTGGAGAAGCGCACCGATGCCGCGATCACCGGTCGCATCGCCCGCGTGGACGTGAGCAAGTTTATCCGGCCCGACATGGCCGTGGTCGGTTTGAACGAGCGCTTCGCCCAAGTCCACCTCGACAACGCCGGGGTCTGCGGCGTCGGCGACAAAGCCGGGTTGAACCTGCGGCTGTTGAACTCCGCCCGCGACGCCATCGACGCCGGGGCCGATAGCAGTTTGGTCTTCAAGATCAAAAACAGCGACCGCTCGGTCGGGGCCACCGTCGCCGGAATGATCGCGACCATTTACGGGCGCGAGGGCATCCCGGCCGGCAAGAAAATCCGCGCCCGCTTCGACGGTGAAGCCGGGCAGAGCTTCGGCGCTTGGTGCATCACCGGGCTCGATCTCGAACTCCGCGGCTTCGCCCAAGACGGCGTCGCCAAAGGGATCTCCGGGGGCCATATCACCGTGACCCTCGACTACGCGTCCTCGGATTTCGGCGGGGAAATCCAGAGCCTCGCCGGGAACAACGTCGCCTACGGGGCCACCGGTGGTTTCGTCTTCCTCGGCGGTCGGGCTGGCCACCGCCTGGGCATCCGCAACTCTGGGGCGACCATCGTCGCGGAGGCGGCGGGTAAATACGCCTGCGAGTACATGACCCGCGGCCGCGTGCTGATCCTCGGCCCCATCGAAAATGAAATCGGCTCCGGGATGACCGGCGGCGAATTGTTCGTGTACGACCCGAAGGGGGAAGTGCCCGCGAAACTCCACACGACCAGCGTCGCCGTGGTCGATACCCAGCACGTCGATTACGAGTGGATTCATCCGCTCATCATCGAGTACCACCGCCGCACCGGCAGCCGGCAGGCCGAGCAAATCTTGCGGAACTGGCCCGACGTCCGCCGCGGCCGCCGCTTGCGGAAGGTGCTCCCCATCGCCGTGGCCCGCGCCATGGAAGACTTCAAGACGGTCGGCACGAACGCGGGCTAGTTCAAATCCATCGGGGGGAGAGCCGCACCATGATCTTCATTTGGGGTTCGCGCAACTTGGCGTCGACCAAGGACACCGGGCGGTTCTACTGTCCGAAGTGCGGCAAGGTCGATGTCGGCTATCGGCACCAGTCGGCCCGGCAGTGGTTCACGATGTACTTCATCCCGGTCTTCCCGATCGGCGGGCGCACCGAGCACATCGAATGCACGCGATGCCAGACCCCGTTCGAACTGACCGTGCTCGACCTCCAACCGCCCACGGAAGACGATCTCTTCTTGAGAGATTGTTTCGAGCGGCTCCAGCGCGGCCGGAGTTTGGAGACGGTCGAAGCCGACCTCGTCGAGAGCGGCCGCACGACCGAGCAGGCGGTCGGGGTCATCGACGACATGACCCGCGGCAAGGTCTGGGAATGCGAGCGCTGCGGCGCGCATTATTTGAAAGGCGTGCGGAAGTGCCGCGATTGCGAAGGCCTGCGCGAACTGCCGGCGCGCAACGTCCAGTTGTGAGTGACATCACCCCCGCAGGCGCCGACCCGGTTCGATCTTCGCCGCGTGCAATTTGCACTGCACCAAGTCGACCACTTGTTCCAGCAAGTCGAGGTATTCGGTCCCGGCGATGAGTCGCACTTGGGTCAGCAAGCGCCGGCGGCGCTCGAGCATTTCGACGCACTGCTCGACGCCCAAGCGTTCGAGCGCCCCGCCGGTCTCCTGCATTTGCAGCAGTTCATCGACTTCTTCGGCGCTGAATTCGGCCGAGCGCTCGTCGTTGCGCCCGAGCCACGCGGCGAGTTCCGGGAGGCGCGCGTTCGCCGCGAGCATTTTCAGCAGCGCCTCGTCGACCGGGTTCTTTCCGTGCATCCGGGGGAGCAGTCGCTCCAGCGGGAGGGTGCGGAGTTCGTTGACCGTGAGGCCGAGGGCGTCGGCGCATTGGCTGACGGTAGCGTTGCGGAGCCGGCGGTTGGCCCCGGCGTTGAGAATGGTGCGGACGGTGTGGCGATTGAGCTGCGAGATCCGGGCGAAGTCTTCTTGGTTCCATCCGCGTTCTTCGACCAAACGGGCGATTTTGTTCGCCAGGTCGAGAACTTCACCGGCGGTCTTGGTCATGGTCGTTCCCGTGGTGATCTCCGTGCCCACCCCGATGCAATCCTACCGGGCGCCCGCGCGGCCGCCAGTTCGAATGCGACAATTTTACGCGGGTCGCTCCGCGAATAGACCAGAGCCCGGACACCTCGCCTTCGAGACGTCCGGGCTCCGGAGATTTTCGGCGGGGCCGAACGTTAGTATTTGCCGGCGGTGCTACCGAATTCCGGGATGCGGAGCGTGTCTGGCGCGGAGGCCGAGGTCTTCGGCTTTGGGTCGACTTTCGGTGGCGCTGGCATTTCCTTCGGTGGGACCGTCGGGTTGGCCGGGGCGACCATGGCCGGGCCGGTCGAGCAACCGTTGCTCACCGAGGCGGAGCCGCAGCCGCTCGAGCACGAGTGCTTGAACTTCGACCGCAAGCGATCGAACAGGTCGAGCTTGCACGAACCGCAGGTGGTGAAACCGGTGAACAGCGCGTGGCTGATCAGCGGGGTGCGGCAGGCCGGGGCGCAAGCCACGCAAGGGGCGGCGACGGGTGCCGCGCAAGACGGGGCGCAGCTGCTGTGCTTGGTGCAGCTGAACTTCGCTTTGATCCGCGCGAAGAGGCCGATGCGCGGGCCACACGAGGTGACCGGGGCGCCGCAACCGGCGGCGCTCATCACGACGGGAGTCGGAGCGGCGGGGGCGACCGGGGCCGCGTCCGCTCCGGCGAGCCAAGCCGAGCTGAGAATCAGGAACGTCGCATTCACGGGGAAACCTCCGAGAGCCGAATGGGGCAGGGTCATGGTAAAGCGGTGGGCAATCGCTCCCGCTCGAACCGGTGCTTCTGCAATGAGAAGACTTGAACAATCTCATCGGCGGGCGCGGGACAGGCACCGGAGGACGATTGCAATAAAAGCCCGGCGTTCTTAGGATTGCCCGTGCGGTTTCGCCGCGTGCGCGGCCCGCGCCCGATACGCGGGTGGCGCCGTTTGTCCGGAACCTTCCACGACCCGAGATCCACTTGCCGCCCACACCCCGCGATTGGCATTTAGTCCCCCACGACGACGCGGCCCTGCGCCGGCTCGCCTCCGTGGCCGGGGTGCCGCCGGTGATGGCGCAACTCCTCTGGAACCGGGGCGTCCGCGAGCCGGACGCGGCCAAGCGCTTCCTGCATTCCCCGATGAGCGCGCTGCACCCGCCCGAACTCTTGCCGGGGGTCAACGACGCCTCCTCGCGGATTTGGAACGCTGTGCAAGCGCGCCGCAAAATCGTTGTGTATGGCGATTACGACGTCGACGGTACGACCGGCACGGCCATCTTGATGACAATGCTCCAGAAACTCGGCGCCGACGTCGCGTACTATGTCCCGCACCGACTCGACGAAGGTTACGGGCTGAATGCCGAGGCCGTCCGCAAATTGGCGGCGGAGGGGAAGCAACTGCTCATCACCGTCGATTGCGGCATCACCAGCGTGAAGGAAGCGGAGGTCGCCCGCGAAGTCGGCATCGAGTTGATTATCACCGATCACCACGAGATGAAAGAGACACTGCCGGCCGCGGATGTGCTCGTTCATCCGAGGTTGCCCGGGTCGCAGTATCCGTTCGCCGGGTTGTCCGGCGCGGCGGTCGCCTTCAAACTCGCCTGGGCCGTCGCCCAGCGGGCTAGCGGCAGCGACCGGGTTCGCCCCGATCTGCGCGAAGCGCTCCTCGACTTGCTCGGCCTGACGGCGCTCGGCCTCGTCGCCGATGTCGTGCCGTTGCAGGACGAGAACCGTGTGATCGTCCAGCACGGATTGAAGCGATTGGTCGCCCGGCCGTCGATCGGCGTGCGCGCCTTGCTCACCGCCGCCGGATTCGCCGCAGACAAACCGGTCCGCGCCGAAGACGTGAGTTTCCGATTGGCCCCGCGCCTCAACGCCGCCGGTCGGCTCGGTTACGCCGGGTTCGTCGTCGAACTGCTGACGACCCGGAGCGTGAAGAAAGCGGAAGAGATCGCCACCTACCTCGAGAGCCAGAACGCGGAGCGGCAGACCATCGAGCGGAAGATCGTCAAAGAGGCGAAGGAGTTGGTCGAAGCCGGCGGTTACGACACCGCCCCGGCCATCGTGCTCGGTTCGACCGAGTGGCACGCCGGGGTCGTCGGGATCGTCGCGGGTCGCCTCGCCGAGTTCTACGCCCGCCCGACGCTGATCGCGGCCCTGAAAGAGGGCGATGCCGCATCGTCCGGCTCGGGCCGGTCGATCGTCGGCTTCCCGCTGCACGAGGCGTTGATGGCCTGCGACGACTTGTTGCTCGGGCACGGGGGCCACGCCGCGGCGGCCGGGTTCCGAGTCGAAGCCGCGCGGATGGACGAACTCCGCGCTCGCTTCGCCGAACAGGTGTCGAAGTTTTTCCCGGACGGATTGCCGCGGCCGCGCCTTCGCCTCGACGCCGAGGTGCCACTCGGATCATTGACGTACAATTTGATGCGCGACATTGACCTGCTCGAACCCTACGGGGCCGAGAATCCGAAGCCCAAGTTCCTCGCCAGCGGGTTGAAGATTGAAGGTGAGCCGCGCAAAATCGGCCAAGGTGAACGGCACCTGTCGTTCCGCGTCCGGCAGGGGCAAACGGTGATGCGGGCCGTCGCCTTCAGCATGGCCGACCGCGTCGACGAACTGACGTCGGGTGGCGGGCACTGCTGTTTGGCCTTCACACCGAAAGTGAACGAGTGGCAGGGCCGCACGAGCGTCGAAATCGAAGTGATCGACTTCCGCCCGACGGCCCTCGCGCCGCTCGTTTGAGATCAATCCCGGAGTTTGAAGCTGATGTGCTTCGTTTCCAAGTAGGCTTCCAATCCTTCGTGCGAGAGTTCGCGGCCGAGGCCGGATTGCTTCATGCCGCCGAACGGGCACTGCACGCCGACGGGCACCGGGTCGTTGATGCCGATCATCCCGGCCTCCAGTCCCTCGGCCATCTTGAACGCCACGGTGATGTCGTTGGTGAACACGTACGCCGCGAGGCCGTATTCGGTGCTATTCGCCGCGGCGATGACGTCGTCGAGTTTGCTGAAATCGAGGATCGGCATGACGGGTGCGAACGGTTCTTCGGTCAGCACGCGGGCATCGGCGCTCAACCCGGCGAGGATCGTCGGTTCGAAGAAATAACCTTTGCTGAATTGCGTCGAGCGCTTCCCGCCGGACAGCAACTTCGCCCCTTTTCCGGTGGCGTCGGCAATCAGGCCGAGGGTGTTCTCCATCGCCTTCTTCTCGAACATCGGCCCGATTTGCGTCCCTTCGTCGAGGCCATTGCCGAGCTTCAGCTTCTTCGCTTCTTCGACGGCGACTTCGGTGAACTGCTTGGCGATCTTCTCGTGAACGAAGAACCGGCTCGGCGAAATGCAGACCTGCCCGTTGTTGCGAAACTTGCCCAGCACCGCGGCCTTGGCCACGACTTCCGGATCCGCATCCGGGAAGACAATGAACGGCGCATGCCCACCGAGTTCGAGGCTGAGGCGCTTCACTTGCCCCGCCGCTTGCCGCATGAGGTGTTTGCCCACGGCGGTCGAGCCGGTGAAGCTGACCTTCTTCACGAGATCGTTCGTCATGATCTCGTCGCCGATCTCGCTCGACGGCCCGATGATCAAGTTCGCCACGCCCGGCGGCAGGCCGGCATCGATGAGGCAATCGAAAATATTCACCACCGACAAGGGCGTCTGGCTCGCGGGCTTCGCGACCACCGTACATCCGACGGCCAGTGCCGGGGCGATCTTGCGGCACTGGAGGCTCATCGGGAAGTTCCACGGCCCGATGGTGCCGACGACGCCGACGGGGTGCTTGATCGTGAGGTGCCGTTTCCCCGGCACGCTGTTCGGGATCACCTGCCCGTAGGATCTTTTGGCTTCTTCGGCGAACCACTCGAAGGTGTCGGCCGACTGCATCACTTCCATCTTCGCTTCGGCGACCGGCTTGCCTTGTTCCATCGTCATGTCGCGGGCGAATTTGTCGGCCCGTTCGCGGATCAATTCCGCCGTCTTCTTCAGGATTTTGGCCCGATCCCACGCCGTGAGTTTCATCCAAGCGGGCATCGCCTTCGACGCGGCTTCGATGGCCCGCCGGCAATCGGCCCCGTTGCCGAAAGCGACCTCGGCGAACGCTTCTTCGGTGGCCGGGTTCACGACGGCGTGCCGTTTGCCCGAAGCGGCATCGCACCATGTTCCATCGATGTAAAGCTGGCGGTAAGGCAGGGTCATGGCGCGGATGCTCCGGGGGAATGGCGTGAGGTTGATTGTAGGAGTCGCGCCGGGAGCCTCCAATTTGTGCCCCCTGAATGGATTACTTTTGTGTCTCCCAAGGCATGTGGGGATATTGTCGGCGATGCGGCGCGGGAAGGCAAGCAGGCTCTCGAACACCACCGGTATCGCGACCGGCGACCAACACCTCTCCCCCGGCTTTGTGTGGGGGAGAGGTCGCGATGCCGATGCGAATGCATCGGCATCGCGGGTGAGGGGGCGTTGGCGTGCCACTCGAAACAGACCCCCTCACCCGAAGTCGAAGTTGCTTCGCAAATTCGACTTCGACCTCTCCCCCGCAAAGCCGGGGGCGAGGTGAAGAGGCCGCCGGTTCAAACGAGAGCGATTACATTGCCTACTTCCCGAGGCACACCCGATTGCGCGGAAAGCATTGCGTGGTGCCGTGAGGGATTCGTATAAACGGGAGCAAGAA
>JANXTU010000449.1 GCA_025352235.1 Fimbriiglobus sp. | reverse complement strand
GACCCAAACGCTACGCACACTCGTCCGTGTTTGCCTCCAGCATCACCTCCAATGGATGCAGGGCCCTGCGGCCCGTGAGGTCGCGGATTTGATGCCGGCAGCTCGTGCCGGTCGCCACGATGGTCGCATCGGGCGATTCGTTCAATCTCGGAATCAAATCCAGATTCGCGATCCGCACACTCAGGTCGTAGTGCTTCTTCTCGTAGCCAAAGGCCCCGGCCATTCCGCAGCAACCGGCGTCGAGCGCGGTGGCCTCGCAGCCGGCACCGGCCAGCGCGTCCATCGTCCCCGCGACGCCGACGAGCGCCCGCTGATGGCAGTGCGGGTGGAAGAGCACCGGCTGACGGCCGATTGTCACCGGCGCCGGCGGGAGGACCTTCGCCAAGAAACTCTCCGCGAGTTGGGCCGACTTCGCCACCGCATCGGCCGCGGCGCCGGGGACGAGTTCGGGCCATTCGTCGGCCAACGTCAGGATGCAACTCGGTTCGAGTCCGAGGATCGGCACGCCCTGCGCAGCCGCGGCCGCCAACTTCGCGATCCCGGCCTTGGCCAGATCGCGCGCGTCGCGCAGGTAACCCTTCGAGATCATCGCCCGCCCGCAACAAATGGACGCGAGCGTCACGGAGTAGCCGGCGCGTTCGAGCAGCGTCACCGCGGCTTGTCCGATCTGCGGCTCTTGGAAGGTCGTGAAGCAATCGTCGAGCAAGACGACGGGCTTGTGGCTGGCCTCTTTGAGGCCGGGCTGACGTTGGGCGAACCATTTCCGGAAATGCTCCGCGTGCAACTCCGGCAGACTCCGGCGCCGGTCGATGCCGGCCAAACCTTGGAGCAATCCCCGGGTGAAGGAGCGCCGCGCGATCCAATTGGCGACCTCGGCGAAGCGCGCCCCCATCGGGCTGAGTGTGTGGACGTTCTTCACCAGCGTGTGCCCGAGCGGCCGGGTGCGCTTCTCGTAGTAGGCCTGTTGGAACTCCGCCTTCAACTTGGCGAGGTCGACGTTGCTTGGGCACTCGGCTTTGCATGCCTTGCAGCTCAGGCATAAATCCATGACCGGGGCGAGCCAGCGCGAAGCCAACGGCGTCGCTTCGGTCGGTTCGCTCAGCGCGATGCGCAGGGCATTGGCCCGGCCGCGCGTGCTGTCGCGTTCGTCGAGCGTCGCCCGGTAACTCGGGCACATCGCCCCGCCTTGCGTCTTCCGGCAGACGCCGGCGCCGTTGCAGAGTTCGATGCTGCGGAAGAACCCGCCCTGCCCGGAGTAATCGAAGATCGTCTCGGTCTCGGGTGTCTCCGCACCGGGGAGGAATCGCAGATTCTGTTCCATCGCGGGGCCGTCGACGATCTTGCCGGGGTTGAAGACGTTGGCCGGGTCGAAGGCGCGCTTCACCTGGCGGAAGGCGTCGTACATCCGGTCGCCGAACATCTTGCGATTCCACTCGCTGCGGACGAGGCCGTCGCCATGTTCGCCGCTGAGCGAACCGTTGAACTCGAGGACGAGATCGGTGACCTCGGTCATGATCGCCCGCATCCGCACGATGTCGGCGCGGTCGTGCAGGTTCAGCACGGGTCGAATGTGCAGGCAGCCGACACTAGCATGACCGTAGAAGGCGCCGTCGGTGCCGTGCCGGTGAAAGATTTCACGGAAGCGCGCGGCGAACTCGGGCAAGCGCTCCGGGGCGACGGCGCAATCTTCGACGAACGTCACCGGTTTGCCGTCGCCGGGCATCCCGTACAGCAGCGGCACCGCGGCGCTGCGCAAGCTCCAGAGCGGATCGCGCAGCGCCGGATCGACGGCGCGCACCGCCGCTGATAGGCCGCTGACACCGGCGAGCCGCTTCGCTAACTTTTCGACTCGATCCTCGACTTCCGCAACGGTGTCGCCGAAGAATTCGACCATCAAGAGCGCAGCCGGACGACCGTGGATCGCCGCCATCGTCCGGCTCAAAGATCGCTGATTGCGGGCGAGGTCGATCAGCATCGAGTCCATCAACTCGACGGCCGACGGCTGGAATTCGAGGCAGATGGCGAGCGCGTCCAACGCCCCGCCCAACGTATCGAAGTGCGGAACGAGCAGCCCGCGCTGCTTCGGCCGGGGCACCAAATTCAACTCCGCCCCCGCGATGACGCCGAGCGTCCCTTCCGAACCGACGAGCACCGGCACGAGGGAATTGGCGTGCGTCTTCGCGTTCTCCGGCAACAAGCCCGCGAGGTTGTAACCGCTGACTTTCCGCAGGATCTTCGGCGTGCGCTTCTCGATCTCGTCGGCATTCCCACGAACGATCTTCCCGACCTCCCGGTAGACGTGTCCCTCGGTCGTCGTGAGTTCTTCCTTCGATTCCCGTTCCAACTCCGAGAGTTTGCGGAACTCCGGCATCGTTCCATCGGCGAGGATTATCGTCAGCGCGCGGACGTGATCGACGGTCTGCCCGAACAGAACCGAGCGTGCCCCGGCCGAGTTGTTGCCGATCATGCCGCCGAGCGTGGCCCGGTTGATCGTGGCGACATCCGGCCCGAACATCAAGTCGTGCGGCGCCAATTTCGCATTCAGATGCTCGAGGACGACGCCCGGTTGCACCGCCACCCGCCGGCCCGCGACATCGACTTCGCCCACGGTATTCAGGTACTTCGAGCAATCGAGGACGATTCCCGCACCGATACTCTGGCCCGTCAGGCTCGTGCCGGCGCCGCGCGCCGTAATCGGCACGTTCAACTCCGCAGCGATCTGCACCGTCGCTTGCAAATCGGCGATGGTGCGCGGCACGACGACCCCCAGCGGCACGATGCGGTAGTGGCTGGCGTCGGTGGAATAGAGCTGCCGGGAGGTATCGTCGAAGCGGACTTCCGCCGACGTGTGGTGGGCCAAATATTTGACGAGCGACTCGCGCCGCACCGCGAGGAATTCGGTTGGGTTCATGCAGGAGATTGTAGCCGGACGGGAGGCCGTATAATAACTCCAACATTGGAGAAGTGCCATGACGGAAGAAGAGCTCGTACTCGAAGAAGAGAAAATTCCCGAGCTGGCGGTGAAGGCGCTCGACGCGGCCCATCAACGGGCGCGGGCCTCGGGTCGGCCCGTGGTCATGCTCGTCGGCCGGACGTTGGTGCGCATCACCGGCGACGAACGGGTCGTCTTGAAAGAGTTGCCGCCGCTCGAGAAAGTCGATTGCC
>JANXTU010000446.1 GCA_025352235.1 Fimbriiglobus sp. | reverse complement strand
GACACCCCCGGGCGCGTGGCTATGGTGCGGCCCCTCGGAGCCGCGCGAACACGGATGTTCGCCGCGGGAGCCGAGTCGGCCGAAAGGTCCGCGCATGGCCTCGTCGCTACCCCCACGACCGGTGTCGCTGGCCGTCGAACGCTTGGAATCTCGGGAGCTCCCCTCAGCGGGCTCTTGGCTCGTCGAGCCGTTCCAAAACCAAACCGCCAGCGGGCTACCCGGCGGTTGGAACCAATGGAATTCCGATCCGTCGACGCCCGCCTTCCAACTCGACGCGGCCGGCGCCGGGCTGGGCGATCAGGGCCGATTGCTGTCGAGCGGGTCGAGCGTTTCGAGCGGGCGGGCTTGGCTCAACACGAATTATTCCTCCGATCTCGAAGTCTCCGCGGCAGTGTATTTGGGCACCACCGTGCCCGTGCAGTTGCTCGTCCGCGGGGCCAACCTCAACACATCGACGCCGACCTACTACGCCGCCAGCATCATCCGCGGCACCGAAATCCAACTCCTCGAAGTCAACCGGGGCCTCACGACGGTGCTCGGCACCGTCAAATCGACCGAGTACATCAGCGGCAAATGGGTCACGCTCAAAATCCGGGCCGAGGGGGACACCCTCCGGGTTTACTTGAACCGGGGCGATACGAACCAATACCTCGGCGCCGACGGCAGATGGAGCCGCACGCCCGTCGCGGCCATCGAAAAAATCGACGCCACCATCCGCACCGGCGGGCAGGTCGGCTTCGCGCGGCCGGCGAAATTCTCCGGCGACGTCCCCATCGACAGCCTGCGGATCGGCTCGGTCGACTCCGGGTCGAACGCGAACATCCGCGAAGAACGCTTCGCCACCGCGGCCGCAGATCGCTTGCCCGCCGGGTGGTCGCAGTACACCAGCGGCGGTGCGGTCGCCGTCTCGACGCTGGGCGATGAAACCCTCGACATCTCGGCGACGAGCACGGCCCAAGCGCGACTGTGGATGACGCAACCGGTGCCGACCGACGTCCAAGTCACGTCGTCGATTTATGTCGACAGCCTCACGCCCGCCGGGGTCTTCGCCCGTGGCTCGAACGTCAACACCGCGCGGCCGACGTACTACGGCCTCACCGTGCAACGCGGCTTGCAGATCGAACTCGTGAAGGTGGTCAACGGCGCCGGTACGCGGCTCGCGTCGATCAACACCACCGGCTGGCAGAGCGGCATCTGGATTCAAACGTCGATGGTCATCAAAGGGAACCAGCTCCGCGTGCAGATCTCCCGGTCGGACACGGGCCAGTACCTCGACTCCGCCGGCGACTGGGGCCTCGCCCCGGTTTGGGCGATCAGCCTCACCGATGGTTCGATCGCATCGGGCGGATTGGCCGGGCTATCGCGCGGCTCCGGCGTCGGCGGCGATCTGCTGTTCGACAACTTCTTGGTGAACGCGGCCCCCACCAACTTGACGTGGGCCACGGCCATCCCGACGGAAGCCGACAAGCCGACGACGCTGCCATCGCCCGTCGACCCGGGACCGACGCCAACACCCACGCCGACCCCGAATCCCACACCGGCGCCCATCCCAATACCGACGCCCGTGCCCGTCGCCAACCCGGCGTTGCCGGCGGTGCCGCGCCACTACGGCCATATCCGCGTGGCGGCCCTCGCCTATTACGGCACTCCGATGACCGCGTTCGAGCAGAGATTGCTCCGAGAGAGCATCGACCTCGTCATCCCCAACATCAGTTTTTTGAACTCCATCGCCCAAACGAGCCCGACGACTCCGCAGTTGGTCTACACGAACACGACGAACCTTTACCTGAGCCTGCTGACCGACTGGCTGGCCTATGCGGACCGCAATCGCTACGACCGCGAATCGGCGTTCTACCACGTGAACAAAGCCTCGCGGGCCGATGGCATGAGCGCATCGGCGACGCCGGTGAGCAACTTCTGGGCCGTCTTCCGCGGCAGCAACGCCACCGACTGGGCGAACATCACGAGCGCCACCCGCAGCGGCACGAACGCGAATAGTTTCGCCACCGCCGGGGAATCCGTGGCCCTCGGCTACACCGAGAAATTCCGCGAGATCAACGTGACGCTCCAAAGCGGGGCGACCGGCAATTGGCGCGGGGATCTGGAATATGTCAGCGCCGTCGATGCCAACGGCAACCCGACGAGCTGGAGCCGGCTCTCGACCCTGAGCGATTCCACCGGCGGCCTGCGTCGTTCCGGGCAGTACCTCTTCGACCCGCCGCGCGATTGGGTGACGGCCAGCGTCAACGGCAGCGCCCGGCTGTATTTCGTCCGCGTCGTTACGAGCGTCGGTGGCGTCGCGCCGGTCTTCAAGACCATCCTCGGCCGCGATTACGTCCAGCAGGTCGGGCAAGTCGGCACGATTCCCGCCTTCGATTCGACCGCCGACCGCGACGGCGACGGCTACCTCAACGACGCCGAATACGCCCGCCGCCGCAATGGGTTCAACGCCCGCTTCGAGTACGAGTCCCGCCTGACCTTCCCGTATTACGGGCCGAACCGCTTCGCCACGAACGTCGGCTCGGTCGAGTTCCGCAATTGGGTCGTCGATTATCACCGCCGGGTTTTGCAGACGCTGCCGAATGCCAGCGGCTTCTTCGTCGACAACTCCACGGGGCGTTTGCCGGTCGACTCAACCTCGATTATCGAACCGGTGAATCAATACGCCCAGCAGTACGGCGATTTGCTCGGAATTCTCAACCGCTCGCTCGGCTCGAAGTGGATCGTCTCGAACACCGCCGGCGGCGGAGCGTCGGTCAATTCGCAAGTCGCCAACGGCGTGACCTACCTCGAAGAGTTCGCCATCCGCCCGCTGCAAGCGAACCACGTGATGTTCGAAGACCTCGCCGCGACCATCGCGTTCCGGCGGACGCTCAACGGCGGCAAGGCCTACGAAATCCTCGACAGCCTGACGACGCAAGTCGCCCTGACGGACCCGCGGGCCATGACCACGACGCTGGCGATGTACTATCTGTTAGCGGACCCGAATTTGTCCATGTTGATGATCAACGGCGGCAAGGCCCCGGCGAGCAGTTGGACGGAGCATTGGACCGACGCCATCAAGTTTAACGTCGGCCGGCCGCTCGGGGCCTTCACCCAGATCAACAGCGGTCAAGACCCGTCGAATTCCTCCTTGCAGTACAAGGTCTACCAGCGGAAATACCAGAACGCCACGGTGATCTACAAGCCGTTGGCGTACACGAGAGGAATCAGCGGCACCATCGCGGACAACACCGCGACGGTGCAGCGGCTCGACGGCAACTACCGGATCGTCCGCAACGACGGCACCCTCGGCCCGGTGGTCACCCAAGTAAGTTTGAGAAACGGTGAAGGGATCGTGCTGGCTCGCGCCTGATGTAGGTCATGCTCTGCGTCACGGACGTGGGCATCCGGTGCGTGACCTACTTCCGGAAATCCTTGGCAAAGGCCTTCGCGCTCAGTTCCTCGCCGGTGGCGAACTTCATCAATTCTTTCCAGCTCAGAGTGCGACCCGGTTCAAAGACTTTCTTCTTCATGAACTCGCCGACCTTCTTATCGCCGATGTATAGCACCGTGGCCGGGTCGGCGTTGTCGTACAGTTCCTTCGCGATGGTGTGGTGCACCTGCGACGCGAAGAGTTGCCCCATCATGTAGTTGTGGTAGTAGACCGGGGCGCTACAGATGTGAATCTTCGCGCCGTAGTCCGGGGCGTTGCGATCCGTCGGCCTCTTCAGCAATTGGTACTTCTCGACCAAGTCCCACCAAAGCTTGTTGAGGTCTTGCTCCGGGTTCTCGTACATCCCCTTTTCGAACCGCAGCATCACCTGGCACCAACGGCTGAAGATCAACAGCTCGTTGCGGAGCACCTTCGCGGCGGCTTCGTCGAAGGCCTTCGGATTCTCGATCTTCTTCACGCCCATCTTTTCGAGCCACGCCCGCTGCTTGCTGAACTTCTGAAACTGCATCGCCACGCCTTCGGTCGTGAGGATGTGCGATTCACCGCGCAGAATATACGGCACTCCTTGCGGGATATTCTTGCTGCTGTAAACCGCGTGGCCGAGTTCGTGCAGCATCGTGCTCATCCAGTATTCCGTCGGCGTGATGTTCGCCAAAACGCGGACGTCCCCTTCCCGGTCGATGTCGGTGCAGAACGCGTGCGGCGACTTGCTTTTCTTCTCGTAGAGGTCGCTGCGGGCGATTACATCGCCGATCGGCAGGCCGATGCCCTCGTAAAATTTCTCGCACAGTTTCAAAATGTCGGCGTTCTTGAACGGCGCGTCGAGATCGGCGTCGAAGACAGCCGGGGAATCTTGGAAGAACGGATCGTGGTAGTGCCACGGCATGAGGTCCGCGACCTTCACCCCGCAGTTCTTGGCCAGGCGTTCGTCGATTTCGGCCTTCGCCTTGGCGAATGGTTCCCGCGTCAGTTCGTCGAGTTCGTCGAATAGTTTGATGAGATCCGTTGCATTCTGTTCGTTGAGAAAGAGCATCAATTCGTGAAAGTTCTTGAAGCCGAGTTCCTTCGCGGCTTCGTTGCGCAGCTTCACGAGTTCCTTCAAATCGGCTTCGACGTTGGCCCCGGACTTCTTGCTCGCTTCCCAGACCTTTTGCCGTTCTTCCGAATTCGTCGATTCCTTCAGCACCTTCCGGACTTGGCTATCGCTCATCTCCTGATCGCCGACCTTGGCGCGGAAGACGTTGAACTTCTGCTCCACGGCATTGGCTTTGGCCGTGATCTTCTTGAGCAGTGCGGGTTCGACCTGCTTTTCGAGGTATTGCAGGTAGAGCACGTCGATCTGGCGCACCAGATTGGCGTCCTTCGTCGCTTCCTTGATGTAGCCGCGGATGGTCTTGAGCTTCTCGAAGCTGTCTTTGTTTGCCAAGGCGGTGTCGAGTGCGTTCTGCTTTTCCTCCTTGCGGGCGAAGTCCGCGTCGGTGCCGGAGATATTGGCGCTCCACCAAGCTTTGCCCAGCGCAATCTCCAACGGGCGGATCTTCTTCACGTGATCTGCGACGAAGAATTTCGCATCATCGTCCGCGAGTTGGGCCGTTGCAGGTTGCATGTCGAATGCCGCCACGGCAGCACCTCCGGAAATCAGGAACGAACGGCGATCGGGCAGCATGAATTTCTCCGTTATGTGGAATAGACCCATTTTCCCAGCCCGATGGCGGGGAGCAACAGCAAAATGATTAGCAACCCCGGCCAGCCGACGAAGGCCGTGGCGAGGATCGCGTCCAGCAGAATCAATCCGAAGATACTGCGCTTCACCGACGCTTGCACGGTTTTCGGCGTCGGGTTGCGGATCGCCGCGAGCACGGGATAGCCGACGACAAATCCAAAGAGCACGAGCAGGTAGGGGAAATAAATCGGCGATTGCCCGGCCGGGAGGTGCATGGGCACGGTCGCCGCCAATACCACTGACACCGCCATGACCGTCGCCGCGCCGAACAGGTGCCACTTCCGGCTGGTGCCTTCTTCGGTCCGCGCGAACCACGTCACTCCGACAATGTACAAGCCGACGACACCAGCGAGATGCCACGGTATCGGCGAATCGGGCGCGAAGGCCAAGCTGCCCAGCAGCACGTTGAGGAATCGGCACGCCCCCATCGCGATCGGGCCGACCCAGTACTGTTTCAAGACCGAATCGTACAGAACAATGGCGAGGAACAACGCGCCGGCGACGCCGGTGAGTTCCCAATCGCGGTGCGGCAGAATCGCCACCGACACCAACCCGAGCGCGGCGAGACCCACCGCGAGGATGATCGCACTCCGGCGGCTCACCCGCTTCGACGGCAACGGTCGGAACGACTGCGTTTTTTCATCGCTGCGGAGGTCGCACAGGTCGTTCAACACCATACCGAACAAATACAAGCAACCGGATGCGAGCAGCAGATGGAGCACGATGCCGAAGTGGTGGCCCAAGATGCCGACGGCACTCGTCGCCATCAAAATATCGGCGAAGGCGGAGAAGACGTTCGGCAAGCGCAGCAATTGGGCGAACGCGAGCAGGCGGGAGTTCTTCATCGGGGCGTCGGTGCTCAGGCCAAGTTCACGGCGACATTGTAGGTCGAAGGGCCGCCCGACGCCCGCTCGCCGAGGTTCAGCAGGTCGTCCTCGTTCTGCACGAAGCGGATGTCGCGGACCCCTTCGGCGGCGAGGCGACCGAGGAATACCGGTTTGTCGTCGTCGGTGATCCCGATGAGGATCGCCGAGATCGCGTAGCCCTGCCGGCGGAGTTGGCCGAGCGCCACGGAGGTTTCGACCGACACTTGCGGCAGGATCGCCATGATCGTTGCGTCCTTCGGCAACCGCGGCCCGGCATCGAGGATCAGCCCGGTGAAGGTCATGCCGTCGGTGAGTTCGAGCCGGGCGAGGGCGTCGCGGATCTTCGAGAATTGATCGATCCCCCGGCGGGTCTCGACGACCACCGGCCGAAGGCGTTTGTCCGGCCCGAGCGCTTCGTATTTGTCGCGAGCTTGTTGCCGGGTTTCCATTCCCTGTTCCGCTACTTCGGAGGTTGTGTCGATTTTGTCGGACGCTTCGTCGCGGATGCGCGCGGCCGTGTCCCGTCCGTTGCTCGCCAATCCGATCTGCTGGTTCAAGATCGACACGGTGTACGCGATGGCGCAAGCCGTGGTGATGGCGAGTTCCGAGCGGTACGGTTCCCCGCGTTTGGCGTACCCGGCCGAGTGGAAGTCAACGAGCACCGTCGCCCCGGCGAGCGAAGTCGGTTCGTAAATTCGGCTGTGCAGCGCCCCCGTCCGAGCAGTCGCGCGCCAATGGATGCGCTGTAACGGATCGCCCATCACGTAGGGTCGAACCCCGGCGGTGCGCGTCGGATCATCAAAGAGTCGATTCGCCAATCGCACTTCGCCGATGGGGCGTTTCGAGGCGAACTCGTACTTCGCCAGTTGGAGAATCTTCGGGTAAACGAGCACGAACGCCGGGTTCGATAAGATCCGGTGCCGGCGGTGCAGACCGAAGACGTCCCCAGTCTCGGCAAAAGTTGGGCCGAGTTGGTAATAGCCGCGCTGCCGGAAGGTAATCTTGTACTTCACCGTCTTCGTTTTGCCCGCGCCGATCAGCACGATGGCGATCCGCCGGCCTTGGATCGTCAACCGCGGCGGCTTCTGGCGCAGGGCGTACTCGGGGAGCATATCTTCGACGAGCAGCCAGCCGATGGGGAGCTTCCCGGTGTTCTTCAACTTCACAACGACATCGACCGTCTCGCCGACTTCCCGCGGCGTTTGATCGACCTTACGCGTCGCCTCAAGTTGGACGATCCAGCTCTTTGCGAGGTACCGGCTGAGCAGATAGACGCCGATGACGACGTACCCCGCAAACGCGACCAACCCCGCCTGGAGTACGAGGGCGAGCACGGTGACCGCAACGAGGATCAGAAACCAGCGGTAGTTCTTCATTTGAAATAATCGACGGCGTCCTTCACCGCCCGGTCGACCATCGGCACCTTCGCGTCGGCCACGAGTTCGGCGACGACGGACGCGGGGGTCTTCTTCCGCAGGCGGCTTTCGGGGCGCAAAATCAACCGGTGGGCGAGCACCGGTTGGGCCATACGTTTCACGTCGTCTGGAATCACGAAATCCCGCCCGGCTACGGCGGCGAGAGCCTGCGCTGTGCGGAAGAGCGCGATGGAAGCGCGGGGGCTACCGCCGAGCAGAATATCCTCGTGCTCCCGGCTGCTGTGGACGATCTCAAGGATGTACTTCTTGATCTTGTCGTCGAGGTGGATGCCCCGCACGACCTCCTGCGCGGCGATGATGTCGGACGCCGGAACCACCGGGTTGAGGTCGTCGATGGGGTGCCCCTTCTGCAACCGCGTCAGCATCGTCGATTCTTCCTCGAAACTCGGGTAGCCGAGGCTGAGGCGAACGAGGAATCGGTCGAGTTGGGCTTCCGGAAGCGGGAAAGTACCCTCTTGATCGACCGGGTTTTGCGTCGCAATCACCATGAATGGCGGCTTCAGTACGTATGTCTGCCCGTCGACGCTGACGCGCCGCTCGGCCATCGCTTCGAGGAGCGCGGCTTGCGTCCGCGGGGTCGCCCGGTTGATTTCATCGACGAGCAGCGTTTGGGCGAAAAGCGGCCCCGGTCGGAACTCGAATTCGGTCGTTTTCTGGTTGAAGATCGACACACCCGTCACGTCGGTCGGCAACAAGTCGGGGGTGCATTGCAAGCGTTTGAACGTGCAACCGACGCTGCGCGCCATGGCCCGGGCGAACATCGTCTTGGCCACGCCGGGGACATCTTCGAGCAGGATGTGCCCTTCGCAAAGATAGGCCGCCAACGCGAGCGCCAACTGCGGCCGCTTGCCGATAATCACTTTCTCCATGTTCGCGACGACCTTTGCCGCGATCTCGACCACGTCCGCTGCCATGCCCGGGCTCTCCGCTCGTTCCGAGTGATGTCGTCAAGATACCGAAAAGCGCGGGGGCCGGTTGCACAGGCCGGGAACGCGAACTAAGTAACGTTATCTCGGCTCACCGGCATCGAGGGCGCGGGCCGTCCGACGAACATGAATTCACTGCCTCCACTCCGGACCGTTCGGGATCGTTCCGCCCCGGCACCCGCGCCAATTATTCCGTCGCCGCATGCGGTCGAACATCCGAAGTTACCCAGCGCTGCCCGGCAGTTACTCGGCGAAGCCCTTCGAGCCGGGTTGTTAACGTCGTCCGACATTTCGGAATTCCTCGCCCAGCTCGGCGAACGCATCCCCCAATTGGCCACGCGCGACCGCACCGCGGATGCACTGGTGCACTTCGGCCATCTGACTCCGTATCAAAAACTCCGCCTTGTGTCGGGGCATACGCACGGTCTGCGACTTGGGAATTACCGCGTACTCGACCGCCTCGGCGGCGGCACCGTCGGTACGGTGTTCACGGCGATCCACCCGTTCTTGAAACGCAAAGTGGCGGTGAAAGTCCTGACGTTCGAAGGGGAACACCGCTCCGCTGCGGCGGAGCGATTTTTGGAAGAATCCGCGATCTTGGCCCGCTTGAATCACCCCCACGTTGTCGGCATCCTCGATGCCGGGACGACCGTGGCGGAGGGGCGGGACGAGTCGCTCTGGTACACGGTGCTGGAACTCGTCGACGGCGGCGACATCGAACACTTCGTGTACGACCACGGGGCCCAGCCCTTACCGCAGGCCTGCGAATGGGGCCGGCAGATCGCCCTCGGGTTGCGCGCCATCCACGAGGCCGGAATCGTCCACCGCGATGTGAAGCCGGGCAACCTGCTCCTCACCGCGTCGCGCAGCGTAAAAATCGCCGACTTCGGTCTGGCCCGTCAACCGGCGAGCATGCGCACCCCGTGCCAGTCGCTTCTCGGCACGTTGGATTTCTCGGCGCCGGAGCAACTCCAAGACCCGACGACCGTCGGTCCGCCCGCGGACATCTATTCCCTCGGCGTCACTCTTTTCTGGATGCTGACCGGCAAGTTGCCCTATCCCGAGGGACTCGGTTTGATGGAACTCACCGATTTCATTTTGAAGTCGAGCCCGCGCCGGCTCAAGGAAGTCCGGACCGGGTTACCGGCGGAAATCGACGACTTGATCGGCCGGATGTTGAATCGCAACCCCGGACACCGGCCTGGCGCGGTTGAGGTCGCGGAGTTGCTCGGCCCCTATGCGAAAGTCGAGGGCGAAATCGCGGGGCTTGAGTTGCAAAGTTCGGTTCGCCATCTCGAACAAGCGCTCGCCGCGAAAGCGATACAAACGGCGGAGGCGTATGCGGCGCTCCTTTCGACGCTCGCTTTGACAGTGGCCAAACGACCGGGAGAATCGGTCGATCACCAACGGCGCATTTCGGCGTACGTCCACCGGCTCGCGCAAGCGCTCGGCAAGTCCCCGCGTTGGGTGGTCCTCGCCGATCCGATTGCGCAGGACGAACTCGCCTCGGTGGCGAGAATCCACGATCTCGGTTTGGTGGATCTGCCCGATGCCCTGCTCGCGGTGGCGGCCGGGGAACGGACGCCGAGCGAGGAGCACCAATATCGCACGCACCCGCTCCGCGGCGATGCGATCCTCGAAAACTTGGCGTCGAAATACGGATCCGGGATGACGTTCTTGCGGTCGCTCCGCGCAGTGGTCCGCCATCATCACGAACGCTGGGACGGCAACGGCTACCCCGACCGCCTCGGCAGCGTGAACATCCCGTTGGCCGCGCGGATCGTCGCCATTGCCGACGGCTACGACGTACTCCGCGGGGAAACAGGAACAGTCCGCGTCGGTCACATTGATGCGATACTGATACTGGAAAAGCAATCGGGTACGATTTACGATCCGTCGCTGTTGCAGCAGTTGCGCTCCTGCCACCACGACTGGGACGCCATCTTCAAACTGATCCCCGACAGCGGCGAAGGTGAAGTCCTCGAATTGACGTGAAAAAAGCCCGGCACTCGGGCCGGGCTTTTCCTGACGTTCCGCAGTTTAGAGCGGACATCACGTTTTCGTAGCGGTCCAGTTTTCTCTTCGCCCCAACGGGGCCGACTTTTACAGCCCAGGGCGGGAGCCCTGGGAACCAAGTTCCAATTCTCTTCGCCCCAACGGGGCCGACGTCGGGCAAGACGGCCCCTTCAGGGCGAAAAAGAGAGGTCGTCGGTACCTGGGGCTTCCGCCCCAGGCTGTATAAGTCGGCCCCGTTGGGGCGAAGAAGGGTTCAAACTCCATCGGACGGTCGCCACAGCCAACAAAGCAGATT
>JANXTU010000441.1 GCA_025352235.1 Fimbriiglobus sp. | reverse complement strand
GTCGTTCCGAAAGTGGGACGTCATTCCAGGATAGGGTGGGGAGGTAGACGCTGGAATGACATTGCCGTTTGAAACCGGTACCGAAACTCACATCCCCGCGAGCAGCTCCTTCACTTTCGCTTCGATCAGGGCGCGGACCTTGCGGAATTCGTCGTCCGGCAGTTCCTTCGGGTCGGGGATGTTCCAATCGACGCGCTGCGTCGCCTTCACCAGTGGGCAATAGTCGCCGCACCCCATCGTCACGGCGACGGCGACATCGGTGCCGTTGAAACGGTCCAGCGATTTCGATTCGTGTTGGGTGAGGTCGTAGCCCAACTCGGCCATGAACTGCACGGCGCGCGGGTTGACCTTGCCGCTCGGTTTCGAGCCGCTGCTGTGGGCTTCGACTTTCCCCGCGCCGTGGATCTTGGCGAACGCCTCGGCCATCTGGCTGCGGTTGGAATTCTCGATGCAGACGAACAGCAATCGCGGCAGGCTCATGGGCAGGTTCCTTCGGCGGCGGTGCAACAACCCGGTTCGGAAATCGCCCGGCAGGTCGGCACGGCGAGTAGCGAACCGAGGATCGGGGCGGTGAGGTAAATCCAGACGGCACTCACGGTGCCCGACACGACGGCCGGGGCCAGCGAGCGGGCCGGGTTCATGCTGGCGCCCGTGATCGGCCCGGCGAACAGCGCTTCCAACCCGATGATCGCCCCGGCGACGAGCCCGACGGTGATCCCTTTGTTCGCCGCGCCGCGGGTGATGCAGAGCACCGCCAGCATGAGGAACCAGGTCAGGATGATTTCAAGAACAAACGATTGCCACGCCGAACCGCGCGGCAGCGTGGCCCCGAGGGTGAGGTCGTCCGGGAACAGAATCAACAGGAGCGCACTGGCGGCGAAGGCCCCGACGACTTGCGAGCCGATGTACGGCAGCACTTCGTTCCACGGGAATCGGCGGGCGAGTGCGAGGCCGAGCGTGACGGCCGGGTTCAGGTTCGCCCCGGATCGATCGCCGAGGGTGTAGACGAGGACCAACACCACGAGGCCCCACGTGAGCGCGACGCCGACATGCGTGAGCGCGCCGGTGGCCGATTGCACCACGATGGCCCCGCAGCCGGCGAAGACGAGGGCGAAGGTGCCGAGGGCCTCGGCGAAACAGCGGCGACGGAGTGGGAGCATACCGGGATCTTATGCGACGAACCCGTGTTCGTCGCACCGTCGCCCGTACTCACTTCCCGCCGGGCGGGCAATACTTCGCCATCCAGCCGAACACCTCCTGGTGCCAGCGTTCGCTGTTTTTGGGCTTCAAGACCCAGTGGCCCTCGTCCGGGAAGTTCACGAACTTGCTCGGCACCTTGTTCCGCTGCAGTGCGGTAAATAATTCGTGCCCTTGGCCGATGGGGCAGCGGAAGTCGTAATCGTTGTGGATCACGAGCATCGGCGTCTTGTTCTTCGCCAGTTCCCCGGCCTTCTTGTGCGGGCTGAACTCGGCGTAGCTGCCGGGCTTCTCCCACGGCAGACCCTGGTGCTCCCATTCGTCGAACCAGAGTTCGTCGGTGGTGCCCCACATGCTCTCGAAGTTCCACACGCTACAGTGCGAAATCTGGCACTTGAAGCGCTTGGCGATGGGGCTGACGGCGAACCAGTTCTGCATGTAGCCACCGAAGCTCGCCCCGGCGCTGCCGATGCGGTCCTTGTCCACGTACTCCAGTTTCTCCACGGCATCGAGGCCCGCGACGAGGTCGCGGTAGCACTTGCCGCCCCAGTCGCCGGAGATCTGATCGACGAACTTCTGGCCGAAGCCGGTACTTCCGCGCGGGTTCGGCATCGCCACAACGTACCCCTGCGCGGCCCACAGTTGCGGGTTCCAGCGGTTGCTCCAGCCGTCCTCCCACGCCCCTTGCGGCCCGCCGTGGATGAGGTACGCCACCGGCCACTTCTTCTTGGGGTCAAAGCCCGGCGGCCTGAGGATCCACATCTGCATCTCGCCGTCTTCGATCTTCACCTGCACCGATTCGGGCTTCGTGCGCTCGATCTGGGCGAGGAGATCTTCGTTGACGTGGCTGACCTTCGCCTCCGTCATCGTTTTGTCCTTCCACGTCATCGTCCAGATGTCGGCCGGGGCGGTCATAGAAACGTGGGCGAACGCCGCGGCGTTGCCGTCTTTCGAGAAGGAGAGGCTCAGCGGCGAGCCGGAATCGAGCGGTTCCTTGGCGAACCCCGACCCGCCGACGTAGTAGAGGAAACTGCGGGCGTTCGAGTCTGCGACGAAGGCGAGCGTGTCGTCAGTCCGCCAGGCGAATTCGTTCACGGAGAGATCGACCGACACCAGGTCGCGC
>JANXTU010000435.1 GCA_025352235.1 Fimbriiglobus sp. | reverse complement strand
GTCGGTCGAACGAAAGACGCCGCCGGCTTTCTCTTGAGCTTCGACCTCGGCGTAAATGGTGTCGGGTTCACTTGGGGCGAAGGCCAGACAAATCCGGCCGAGTTCGTTGCCGGGCAGTCCCGCTGTGATCTTCTTCCAAGTTTTGCCGCCGTCGGTCGAGCGATGCAGCGCCGAGCCGGGCCCGCCGTTGACGAGCGTCCAGACGTGCCGGCGGCGCTGGTAAGTCGCCGCGAGGATGATGTCCGGGTTGCGCGGATCGAGCAGGAAATCGGTGACGCCGGTGTTTTCGTCGGTCTTCAGCAGGTTCGCCCAGGTCTTGCCGCCGTCGGTCGTTTTGAACAAGCCGCGGTCGCCGCCTGGCCCCCAGAGCGGCCCCTGCGCTGCGACGAACACCGTGTCCGAATCCTTCGGATGGACGGCGATCTTGGCGATGTGCTCGCTCGCCTTCAGCCCCATGTTCTGCCAGTTTTTGCCGCCGTCGGTCGATTTGTACACACCGTCGCCGTAGGCCACGCTGCGCTGGCTGTTGTTCTCCCCGGTACCGACCCACACCGTGTTGGTGTCGTGCGGATCCATCGTCACCGCGCCGATGCTGAACGACGCTTGGCCGTCGAACACCGGTGCGAAGGTCGTACCGGCATTCGTCGTCTTCCAGACGCCACCGGACGCCACCGCGACGAAGTAATGCGCCCGATCGTTCGGGTTCACCGCGAGTGCCGCCACGCGGCCGGAGGTGACGGCCGGGCCGATGCTCCGCAGGTGAAAGGCGTTGACGGGCGGGTTGAAGTCGGGCTTCGTTTGACCGGGCAAGAAGCAAAGGGATAACAGCAGGGCGGACGCGGTCATGGGGAAGTCTCGCGGCGGAATGAAGTCGGACCCGGCGGTTCGATTGTCATAGGCCGCGATACGTCATTCCGACAGGGAGAGGTGGGATTACGGGATGCTGCTCAGCACGTGCGTGCTGCGGGCCGAGCGGTAGTAACCGTAATGCTCGCCGTACACCGAATGCTCGACCGGATGCAGGAAGACGCCGAGGCGACCCCATTTCCCTTCGACGAGGATCGTGCCGTCGTCGAAGACGCCCCGGACGATCGCGGTGTGGGCGACGGCGTTGTCCTCGCCGCGATAGACGCACAGATCGCCCACAGCCGGCTCGGTGATGGGGAGATAGGCGTTCTCGTCGAGGATCGTGTCGACCTCTTGGCCGAGGATGGCGAATTTGCCCCCCGTGAAAACCCAACCGTGGCAATTGGAGTGTTCGTCGGCGGGGCCGCGGCGGATCAGGTATTCGTTGAGGCGGGCCATTTGGTGCGAAGCCGCTTCGTTTTGCGCGAGATATTCCGCGCTCGGTGTCTCGCCCGTCGTCAACAAGTGGATCGCGTTGCCGAGGTCTGTTTTGGCCAAGTGCGATTCGTCGGCGACGTACGGCACGCGATCGATTTGCCGCATCATGGCCGCGTGCTGTTCGGCCTCGAAATCGTCTTCGACCGCGTCGAACCGGGCGAGCTCGCCGAGGAGCAACCCGAGGCCGATCAGCGCCACGAGGCCCCACGCGAGGCGGGGTTCCCGGAGTCGGTTGCGAACCGCGGCGGCGATCCGCCTCACAACGCCGAGGGGGGCGAGGGTCGGAATCGCGAGGAGGCCCGCGCCGATCAGGGAGGCGGGGAGGATATAGGCCGGGGCGAACCCGGCGATTCCGGCCAACGCGGCCGCGAGGCCGGTCGAGGCGATCCCGGTGCGGGCCAGGCGCGAACGCGGGCAAACCAGGGCGTTGCCGGCCCCGGCGACGATCAGCCCGAGCGCCGCGGAAAAGCCGAGGAACAACTGATCGTGGAGAGTGAACATGGTATCGGTCCCGGACAATCCGCACCACCAACACGGCATTAGACCCTTCAATACTAGATTGGTTCCGATGAGCAAAAGGTGAGACCGCCGGTGAAAAGCCTATGAGTGGCGTACCCCGCCCACCCGTTTCTGGCTGCGGTAGAAACTCCGCGCCGGTTCCGGTTCCGGTTCAGCGATCCGATATGGCGAGACGCAGGTTCGGCCCGTCGAGCAAGAGGCGGTAGAGATTGAGGACATCCCGGCCGAGGAGGATG
>JANXTU010000315.1 GCA_025352235.1 Fimbriiglobus sp. | reverse complement strand
GCGCAGGTGTAACGGACGACTTTGTGCAACCCGTGCGGAGACTCGCGCTTCGCGATGAGTTTGTCGAACCCGTAGGCCGCGAGCGCCCCGAGGACGTAGCCCGCGAGGAAGCCGCCGGCGACGGCCAAGCAGCCCTTGGCGAGGGCGGTCGCGTTGGCTTCGGAAAAATCGGTGAGGGAGACGGCCAGCATCGGTCACTCCGCTTTCGAGGCCCAAGGGTTGTCGAAGCTGTGTTCTTCGGATTGGAACCAGGCGCTGTACATCTTCAATTGCGGCTCGTCCGGGAAACGCGATTTGGTCCGCGGGTGCAGGATCAAGAAGTACGGCCGCTTCGAGCCCGATTTCTGCTTGGCCCGGGCGATGAACAAGCCCGCGCTCGCTTGATCTTTGATCTCGCGGCGCTCGGGTTTCGGTCCCTCTTGGCTGATGAAGTAGAGCCGGCCCCGCCCGGCTTCGGTCTCGGAGCCGTCGATTTCGAGAACCCAAACGCTGGCTCGGTCGGCGATCTTCGCGCGCTCGTCCATCAACTGGCGGATTTCTTCCTCGCGGAGTTTCAGCTTGTCCCGGGCTTCCTCCAACAGTTGTTTCAGCTTGGCGGAGTCAACCGGGTCGGTGTTCGCCTCCGCCGCGCCCTCGTCCGTCCGGCTGACGAACGGCAGCAGGAGGAACATACAAAACAACAGAATCAAGACGTCGATCAACGGCACGAAGAACCGCGTCACCGATCGCTTCGGCAGGTCGATCATATCGCATTCCCCGGCTTATCGGGTGCGGTCGATTTGAACAGCGCGACCACCGGCGGGCCGGAGAGTTTGCCGATGAGCATCCGGCCCGTGTTCACCATCCACGTCGGCAGGATGTTCATCAACGCCATGAACAGGCCGCTGCCGGTGGCGGTGATCGCGGGGCCGTATTCTTTGATGATCTTGTCGGCCGTGGGCCGGGTATCGCCGCCGAAAGAGCCGAAGGTTTGGAGGATCGCGGCGACCGTTCCGATGAGGCCCAGGAGCGGGAACCACTCGGCGGCCGAGGCTAAGTGCTTCAACCACTCGTCGCCGGATTTTTCGAAATCGTGGTCGGATTCATTCCAGCGCATCGCCCGCAGCGCGAGGGCCGTTTGGAACGCGAACAGCAGGCCGCCGATGCCGAGGATGATCCAATCGATGGCGGAGTCGCGGAGGCGGTTGAGGTACTCGCCGCGCGCCGCCGGGGGGACGGCGAAGAAGATCAGCACCGCCGCCGTCGGCGGGACGGCGCAGAAGAGCAGGGGGAGTAAATGGTGGATCCAAAGTCGCCGCACGCCGCTATCCTCCGCTGACTGGTCACTTCGCTTGCGTCAACCACGGGGGCATCGCTTGGATCTTGCCGTCGCCATTCACGCAGGCCAAGGTCGTGGCGCCTTCGCAGCAGAGGTCGCCGGCGGGGCCGAAGACTTCGTACTTATGCTCGAGCCGGACCGGCGACGTCTTCACCACCGTCGTGCGGATCGTCAGTACGTCGTCGTAATGCGCCGGTCGCTTGTATTTTACGTCGACCTTCGTGATGACCAGATAATAGCCTTGATCTTCGAGATCGCGATAGTTCGTCCCGAGGCTGCGGAGCAAATCGGTGCGGGCCTGCTCGAAATAGATCAAGTAGTTGGCGTGGTGCAGCAGCCCCATGCGGTCGGTCTCCGCGTAGCGCACCCGGATTTGCGTTTCGCCCGTCAGCATCGGCGGACCCTCAGCGGATGAATCCGATGCGTTTGTATGGCCAGAAGGTGAACACGGCCCGCCCGAGCATCAGCCGCTCCGGCACGAGGCCCCAGCCCCGGCCGTCGTGGCTCTGGGCACTGTTGTCGCCGAAGCAGAGGAAGTGCCCCGGCTGGACGAACATGGTTTCGAGCCGGGGCGGTTTCGCGGCGTCGGCATTCGTGTAGTGCGAATCCCGCCACAACACGATACTCGAAACGGTCACATCGCCCCGGACTTCGATCGCGGCGGGTTCGTTCTTGTCGTTGATTTTCGTCCAGCCTTCTTGATTCCCGTCGTCGTTCTCGAACACCGTCGGTGCTTCAAAGGCGTAGTCGGCTTCGTTCCCGAAATCGATGGCGACATCGTCGACCCAGACGCGCAAGCGGCAATCGACGTTGGCGAAGCGGAGGGCGTATTCGCCGGCCTTCGTCATCGGCGTCGGCCGCGAAGCCAACTCCTTACCGCCGGGCCCGGTGCGGATCAGTTTGACCGCCCCGCCCGCGAAATGTGCTTGGTAGCGGTGCTGCGCCTTGCCGAGGTCGAGAATTACGGCGGTGTCCGGCCCGGCGATTTTGGCTTGGCATTCAACGTGGAGGTCACCGACCCAGTTATCGTTGTTGTCCGCGTTTTCCACCCCGGCGTTCGGGTCGGTGAACGACCCGCGGACGCCGGCGTTGTAGCCCATGAAATTGCGGATGAGGTTCGGCTCTGCGGGCTTGGCGAAGTCGCGCAGGCGTTCGGATTTCGCGGAGAAGTCGTCTTTCGCGATCTTGTTCGGCACCAATAAATGCTCGTACTTCAAGAATCCGCGGCCCTCGCCGGAGTGTGTGTAAACCTTCTGGCCCGCCGCGGGCGCCCCCCAGCCTTCGCCGCTCGTTTTCCAACGCGGCGGGGTCTTCAACAGGTCCTTCGCTTGGAAATCATTGTGGTAGACGATCCGCCGCATGGCGAGGACTTGGTCGTCCGGCTTGCGGATCAACTCGAACCCGCCGGCATTGTCGGGGAAATTCAGAAGCTTCGACGCCTCGAATGCCGCGATGGCGTTGGGCTTCGAGTTGTACGTGTTGGGCCGATCCCAAAGATCACTACGATTCTCGGGCGCGATCTCGTCCGGGTACGCCAGCGATTTGTGGACGAAGAGTTTGCCGTGGTAAATGGCGATGGTCTCGCCGCCGAACGCGACGAGCCGTTTGATGTAGTTTTGCGCGACGTGGTCGAGTTGCGGATCGGACGGGAACTTGAAGACGACGACCGAACCGCGGTGGTCGATCGACATGGCTTTGTGGACCAGCACGCGGTCGCCGTCCCGCGAGGCGAGTTCGGTCGTGTAGTACTTGCCCCGGTTTTCCTCGTGTTCGATCAATTTCAGTTTGCCGGGGAAGTTGCAATTGGGGCAGTGGTAGCCCACGACCGGGAACTTCCCGCCGCCGCGACGCCCCTCGACTTCCTCGCTCGAATTCACGGGGAACTCGTACCCGCACTGCTCGCACTCCACGCGCTTGTGGTAGCCCAGCAGTGTCTCGGCCATCGAGCCCGTCGGGATGACGAACGCCTCGACGACGAATAACTTCAGAATCAAAACCAACACCACGACGAAGACGATGGTCTCGACCAACTCGCGCAGCGAGTCTTTGGCCGGTTTCTTCGCTGTGATCGTGGGCGGCGCGGGGATCATGCGGTCGTTCTCACTCGGCGTCGTCGGCCTACCTCAGAAATCGGAATCGATCCCAATCGACGGTCTGGAACCGGTGCTCGTTCCCGTTCAACACCAGCCGCCCGATGCGGAGCGGTTGATGTACAAGGAATGGTTTACCGATAAAGTCTCCTTCCGGCACGCCCGGTTTCTTCCAATAGCGGCTGTCCTCCGAACTCGCGGAGTTGTCCCCGAGCAAGAAATACTCGTTTGCCCCCAACTGCCACGGAGACGCGACGCCGTTCTCCCCCTCGGACCGGTACTGCACATCGCGCGACAACTTCAAATGGTGTACGACGACCGAAACGCCCCGCGCTTCCAGTTGGAGCGGCCGATCTGTGCCGGGCCGATCGGCCGGCAACTTCCCCTCGATCAACTTCGCCACGAATACGTCCAGCGCGGGGCCGGCCTCGACTCCATCGATCAACGCGAATGCCCGTCGATCGACGAACGCCAATTCCACGCGATAGCGTCGTCCGGGATTCAACCGCATGGTCGGATAGTTCACATTGGCCGAGTGCCCGTCGCGGGAAAGCGTTGACGCGGCCGGCGCGGCATTCTCCGGGCCGATGGCCAAGTCGAGCCGGACCGATTCGGAGCCATCGCCGAGGCGGAGGCTGAACCCGCCGGTGCCGCCGATGACTTCGACTTCGCATTCGACGAGGAAATCGTGGACGGGTTTGGGCACGCCGCGCGAGCCGTTGTAAGCCAAGTCGTCGCGGATCAGTTCATCGAGCCCGGTATCGACGTTGCGGTGCCGGTAGTTCAAACCGAGAACCGCGTCGACGGTCACGCTGGCATCGAGGAACAAGCGGTTTTCGACGACCATCCCTTCGACCGGGTGACTCGATTTGGAACCCGCCTCCCATCGGCACGCCCAGCCCATCGGCTTCGGCGGATGATCCATATCGAAAACGGGAACTTTCATTTCGCGGATGGCGTCGGGCGACTTGCGGAGCAACTCCCCATTGGCGTAGGCATCGCCGTCGTGGATACGGATCGCCTCGCCCGGCAAGCCGACGACGCGCTTGACGTAGGGGATCTTCGAATCGTCCGGCGGGTGAAACACGGCGATTTCCCAACGCCGCGGCGGGCGGAGGCGGAACACCATACGGTCCACAAGAAGGCGGTCGCCGAAAATCTCGTCCGACAACGGCACGGTGTTGATCCGAGTTAGCCCGCAGTTGGGGCAGTACGCCGCCGCTTGCGGATTAAACTGCCCGGGCTGCGGCGCCCCGACCACGATCGGAGATTCGCACCGGGGACACGGGCACTGGCGGCGGTCGCCGAAAATCGCCGGGGCCATGCTGCCGGTCAGGACGCCGTGCGGTTCGACGAACGTCGTCCGAACGACCAAGAACAAGCAGAACATCAGGGTGAGGATTTGGTAGAAGCGCCGGAAGATCCGCCCGAGCGATAGCTCGTCGGGGAGGGAAGCGGCGGGTATGGGGTCGATCATGCGTCCGCGTCCGTTGGCTAGTCCCGACGCGATACCGAGGGTGCTATACTTTGTACGCAGCAAAGAACACGCGTTTCCGGAAACAAAGCTATGAGACCCGAGCGTATCACCAGCGACCCCGGCCGCATGAACGGGCAGCCTTGCATCCGTGACCTGCGTTTGACGGTCCGGCGCGTGGTGGAAGCTGTGGCGACCTACCCCGACCGCGACGAACTCCGCCGGGAGTATCCCGAGTTAGACGAGGAGGACATCCGGCAAGCGCTGTTGTTCGCGGCGACATGTTGGATGATCGCGTGATCCCACTCGCGGAACGACATGAAACTGCTGCTTGATCAAGGATTGCCGCGATCCGCCGCCGAACTTCTGCGCGAGTGCGGTATTGACGCCGTGCACGTAGGCGAAGTCGGTCACGCCGCCGCAGCGGATGAAACCATTTTGCAACTCGGCCGGGTGGAATCACGCATCGTAGTAACTCTGGATGCCGATTTTCACGCGATTTTAGCACATTCCGTTACCATTGCGCCTTCCGTGATTAGGATACGGATCGAGGGTTATCGAGGCCAAGAGCTAGTCGAATTGTTGCAGTCAGTGCTTGTGCAATGTGCGGGCGATCTCGCAGCAGGGGCAGCGGTCGTAGTCCAGCCTGGTCGCATCCGCGTTCGCCATCTTCCCATCCGCGGGTAGTCGAATGACTTAATCGTCCTCCAGCACCGCCAGGAAGGCCTCCTGCGGAACCTCGACTTGGCCGATGGCCTTCATCCGCTTCTTGCCTTCGGCCTGTTTGTCCCAGAGTTTGCGCTTACGGCTGATGTCGCCGCCGTAGCACTTGGCCGTGACGTTCTTCTTCATGGCGGCGATCGTTTCCCGCGCGATGATCTTCCCCCCGATGGCGGCTTGCAGCGCCACCTCGAACATGTGCCGGGAGATTTCTTTGCGCAGTTTCGTGAGCACCTGGCGGCCGCGCCGATCGGCGACGCTGCGGTGGACGACGATGCTGAGCGCGTCGACCTTCTGCCCGTGGACGAGAATGTCGAGCCGGATCAAGTCCGCTTGGCGATAGCCGGTGACTTCGTAGTCCATGGTGCCGTAGCCGTGGGTCACCGATTTCAACTTGTCGTAGAGGTCGTAGATGACTTCTCCGAGCGGCATCTCGTAAACGATGATGACGCGCTGTTGGCTGAGGTAGTCGGTGCGGACGTAAGTACCCCGGCGCTCGGTGCACATGCCCATGATGTCGCCGATATTGCCGGCGGGAATCAGGAAGCTGATCTTGCAGATCGGCTCGCGGAACTCCTTGATGCCCCCGCCGTCGGGCACATCCTGCGGGCCGTAGACTTGGATGATGTCGCCGTTGGTCTTTTCGATTTCAAAGGTCACGTTCGGCGCGGTTTGGATCAAGTTCAGTTCGCTGTCGCGTTCGAGGCGCTGCTGGATGATCTCGCGGTGGAGCATCCCCAAGAAGCCGCAGCGGAACCCGAAGCCGAGGCCGTCGGACACTTCGGGTACATAGGTGAACGAACTGTCGTTGAGCTTGAGTTTACCGAGGGCTTCGCGGAGGTCTTCGAAGTCGCCATTGCTGACCGGGTACAACCCTGAGTAGACCATCGGCTTCGGTTCTTTGTAACCGGGCAACGGCTCGGCCGTCGGATTGAAAGCATCGGTGACGGTGTCGCCGATGTTCACGTCGCCGATCGTCTTCACGTTCGCCATGAAGTACCCGGCTTGGCCGGCGCCGAGACTCTCGCACTTCTCTTGGCCGGGGCGGAACTGGCCGACTTCGGTGACGACGTACTCGCGGTTCGCCCGCATCATCCGGATGCGCATCCCCGGTTTGATTTCGCCGTCCATCACCCGCACGTAGGCAACCACGCCCTTGTAGCTGTCGAAGTGGCTGTTATAAACGAGGGCCTTCAACGGCGCGGCGAGGTCCCCGCTCGGCGGCGGCACGCGGTCGATGATGACGCCGAGGAGTTCTTCGATCCCCAGTCCGGCCTTGGCGCTGACCTTCATGACCTCTTCGGGCACCGTCATCACGGCCGTTTCCATTTCGCCGATGACGAAGTCGGGCCGGGCGTGTGGCAGGTCGATCTTGTTCAGCGTGGGGATGAGCTTGAGGTTCGCATCCATCGCCAAGAAGGCGTTGGCCACGGTCTGGGCTTGAACCCCTTGGAAAGCGTCGACGAGCAGCACGGCCCCTTCGCAAGCGGCCAAGGACCGGGAGACTTCGTAGTTGAAGTCGACGTGGCCCGGCGTGTCGATCAGGTTGAGTTCGTATTTTTGCCCGTTGTGCTCGTAGTAGCACGTGACCGGGTGCATGCGGATGGTGATGCCGCGCTCGCGCTCGAGGTCCATGCTATCGAGGGTTTGGGCGCGCATGTCGCGCTCGTCGATCGTCCCCGTTTTCAACAGGAATTGATCGGCGAGCGTGCTCTTCCCGTGGTCGATGTGGGCGATGATGCAGAAGTTGCGGATATTCGACGTCGGCGTCGGCATAGGGTCGGCGCTCGGCGGGACGCGGTATGGTTTCGGTTCGCTTTGTTATAATAGGCGCACACGCGGGGCTGTGAAGTGCGGTCGCCTCGATCCGGGAGCCGAACATGGTGCGGTTTGCGACTTTGGCCATCGCCTGTCTCGCCGGTACGTTAGGCGCGGTCGAGCCGAAGATCGACCGACCGATCGAGTTGCGTGCGGTGAAGATCGCGGCGTTAAACGACGAGATCGCCAAACACAAAGGCGAGGTCGTCCTGATCGACATTTGGTTCCGGGGCTGTGCGCCCTGCGTGAAGCGTTTCCCCAAATTCGTCGAGCTGCACCGGGAACTGAAAGCCGAAGGCCTAGTGTGCATCAGCTTGGACGTGTACAGCGAAGAGCTGAAAATCAAAGACAAGGTGCTCGAGTTTTTGAAAGAGCAGGGGGCCGATACCGTCAATTTGATCGTCGACGACGACGAAAAGACCTTGGATGCGTGGCAGACCAAGTACGATGCGGCCGCGACGCCGAGTTATGTGATCTTCGACCGTAAAGGGGTCTGGGTAAAAACCCCGCAAGCCGAGAGCAAAGAAAACGTGTCGAAATTGCTCAAGAAACTCCTCGCCGAGAAATAGCTATGATCCACCGCGCGATTCTCTCCATTGCAGCTTTGGGGCTGGGCATCCTCGTCGGGTGTACCCCACCGCCGATCCCGGATACGCCGAAGCCCGTCGAACTGCGGAGCATCACCGTCGCCCAATACGACGCGGAAATCGCGGCGCACGCGGGGAAGGTCATCCTCGTCGACGTTTGGTTTTTGGGCTGTCCACCTTGCATTAAGAAGTTCCCGGAGTTCGTGGAGTTGCATCGCGAACTCGGTGCGGAAGGCCTCGTTTGCATTTCGCTGGACATCCGACCCGACGAAGTGAAGAAGAAAGAGAAGGTCGTCGAGTTCTTGAAAGAGCAGGGGGCCGACACGGTCAATTGGATCTTCAACGATCACCAGACGAAAGTGGATGACTGGTTCGACAAATACGGAGTTCGGTACACGCCGACGACGATCGTTTACAACCGCCGCGGCGAACGCGTCCGCCCGCCCGAGCCGGCCGACAAAGAGTACATGGCGCGTTTCTTGAAGAAGTTGCTCGCCGAGAAGTAACGGTCAGGCGCGCTTCTTGAGCTGGGCTTTCAGCCAACGGTTTTCAGCGGCGGTAAAGGGAGGAGTGAGAGGTAGGGAGTAATCGAGGGAGTCATATCGCCCGTCTGCGTAAGCACGGTCGAGTAACTTTTGGAGTTGCAGTATGGCATCAGTATCACCGCGCCGGAGAGGGATTCGAATCGTCGGCAGTGCCACATCGAATCGCACTGGGTAAACTTCGGCCCGGTCAGGTTTCCACCCTCGGATCACACAGATCGCGTAATGCCCCCGCTCTTCGAGCGCGGGGGCATACAAGACGTGCCTCCCCTGTCGGACCAAGTCGATTTCAACGAGACTCGCTCCCGAATCGAGGATCTGTTCCGACCGTTCGCGGTAGGTGTCACGATTTTTCGCACCGATCTTGTTACCGGGGCTGATCACCTCGATTGCCGTGACAAGCTTCATTTTCCGTCTCGGATCGTAGATGTGGACAGATCGCTGAGTCCGCTTCGCGAACCTCGAGATGGTCATCAACGGCTCGGCCACAGCGATGTTCCCCGCGCCAACCGGTGAAGTTCCACTGGCTACAGAGGTCTCGAATACCCCGACATCGGGATACTTTCGCGAGTACTTTGAATCTGGGTTGTCGTCATCGAAGACTTCGAGGATTACAGACTCTTCGATTCGCGCGAGCAGGTCATTGGGAAGCTGGCTTTGAATATCATTCCGGATGTAGGTGGACAGCGCCGTGTGTACGTCGCCCCAGTGGGCTTCGAGGAACGGGTCCATTCCGGGGAAGGGGCTGGGCATCGGGCGGCCTCGATTGCGGGATCGCGGACTCCGGCATTCTAGCACGGCACGAAAAAACTCACCGGGTGGCCGGTGAGTCGCGTTGCGTTTCCGGTACCGCATTCAGCTCGGTTTGATGGCCGAACCGACTTGGCTGAAGGTCTGGTTCGACTCACCGCCGATGGCGGTGATGGCGGCGATACAGACGACGACGATTAGGGCGAGCATGACCGCGTACTCGACGGCCGTCGGGCCGTCTTCGCGCTTCAGGAACTCGACCGCAGACTTCATGAGCTTCTTCATCGGGCACTCCGGTTGTACAACAGCTTTGATCGCGGGCGGTGAGGAAACATTTCCCCCCGCAGTCGGTTGCCCCGCGTCTCGGCGACAAGGAATCTATGCGACGCGAACGCGAGCCGTGCAAACCGATACACTCGGAATGACCGATAGATTTTGCCCAGTTTGACCCGGCACGAATGAATTCGCGCCCGCCGCACTCCCCACAAGTTTTTTGAGGTAGGACCACACGATGTCGGACAAAAGTTTGCGCAATAGCCTCACCACGACGGCCGGGCCGAGCCGCGCCCCAAATCGAGCCATGCTCCGCGGAGTCGGGTTCCAAGATGCCGACTTCGACAAGCCGATGGTCGGTGTCGCGAGCCTGTATTCGGAAATCACCCCGTGCAACAGCCACCTCGACCGACTCGCGCGCAAGGGAATCGAGGGCATCCGCAGCGCCGGGGGCGTCCCGCAAATCTTCGGGGCCCCGACCGTCTCGGATGGCATTTCGATGGGCCACATGGGGATGCGCTACAGCTTAGTGTCGAGGGAAGTCATCGCCGATTGCCTCGAAACCGTCGCAGGGGCGATGAATCACGACGGCCTGCTGGCGTTCGGCGGTTGCGACAAGAACATGCCCGGTTGCGTCATGGCGATGGCCCGGTTGAACGTGCCGAGTGTCTTCGTTTACGGCGGCAGCATCCTCCCCGGCATCGGCCCGGACGGCGAGACGGTCGACATCGTCTCGATCTTCGAAGCCGTCGGGAAGTTTCAAGCCGGGCAGATCGACGAGAAGAAACTCCACAAAATCGAGTGCGAGAGCTGCCCTGGCGCCGGTTCCTGCGGCGGTATGTATACGGCCAACACGATGTCGTCGGCCATCGAAGCGATGGGAATGTCGTTGCCTTACGACAGCAGTTACCCGGCCATCAGCGCGGCCAAGGAACGGGAGTCGTTCGCCGCCGGGATCGCCCTGATCCGCTGCGTGGAGGCGAACCTCCGGCCGCGCGACATCATCACCCGGAAGAGTTTGGAAAACGCTTACACGCTAGTGCTGGCCCTCGGCGGTTCCACGAACGCCGTGCTGCACCTCATGGCGATCGCAAGAGAGGCGGAAGTACCGTGGACGTTGGATGACTTCGACCGCATCGGGGCGAAGGTGCCGCACCTCGCCGACTTGAAACCGGGTGGGCGGTTCGTGATGTTCGACCTCTACAAAGTCGGCGGCGTGCCGGCCGTTCTCCGGGCCTTGCTCGATCACGGCTTGCTCCACGGCGAGTGCATCACCGTCACCGGGCGGACACTGGCGGAGAATCTCGAAGATATTCCGAGTGTCTATGCGAAACCGCAAGTCGTGGTGAAGACCTTCGAACAGCCGATGTACGACCGCGGGCACATTGTGATTCTGAAGGGCAACCTCGCCCCCGAGGGAGCGGTGGCGAAAGTCGCGGGATTGAAGAAACGTTCGATCACCGGCCCGGTGAAGGTCTTCGACGGCGAAGAAGCTTGCGCAAAGGCGATCCAATCCAAACTGATCGCCGACGGCGATATCCTCGTGATTCGGGGCGAAGGGCCCGTCGGCGGTCCCGGCATGCGGGAGATGCTTTCGATCACCGGCGCCCTCATGGGCCAAGGTTTGGGCGAAACCGTCGGCCTCATCACCGACGGTCGTTTCAGCGGCGGCACGCACGGGCTGGTTGTGGGCCACGTCGCCCCGGAAGCTGCGATTGGCGGACCACTGTCGCTTTTGCAAGATGGAGACAGCGTGACCATCGACGCCGATGCGAAAGTACTGACGTGGCACATCGACGCGGCCGAGCAGGCGCGGCGACAAGCTGCCTGGACGAAACCACCACTCCGGGTGAAACGTGGCGTGTTGGCCAAATTTGCCCGCCTCGTGGCGAGCGCGTCCGAGGGGGCCGTGACCAGCTGAGCCGAAAATCGAGGACATGACTTGGCGAAGCCCTTCGATGCCACGTTGAATGCACTGATCGACCTGCGTCCGGGCGATTGGGCCGACGGGTTCGCACGCATCGCCGGGATTCCGCCCGGACCCAGCGTCGAATTGGACACCGATCTCGCCACGACGCTCCAAGCCGACAAACTCTTCCGGATCGAGGGGGAACGGCCCAGTTTGTTGCACCTCGAATTGGAAGCCAATCCGAGGTTGGGTATCCCCCGCGACTTGATGCGGTACAATACCCTCATCGACCATCGGCACGATCTGCCGGTGACCTCCGTATTGATCCTGCTGAGGCCCAAAGCCTTGGCGAGCGATCAATCCGGTGTCCACCGGCGTTTCGATGTGAAGGGCCAATTGATTGCCGAGTTCCATTACCGCGTGGAAAAAGTTTGGGAACGGCCGGTCGAATATTGGCTGTCCGCCGAGTTGGGGATGAGGCCCTTGGCGATCTTGACCGATGAAGCGAGCCGGAATTTGTCTAAAGGTGTTGACGCCTTGGTCGACTCCATTGAACGGGAGGAAGATAAGGCGGAGATCAAAGCCTTGCTCGCCTCGGCGTACATACTGTGCGGACTCCGCTATCAACGGGATACTATCAATAACGCATTCGGGAGGTTGAATATGATGCTCGAAGAATCGACGACTTACCAAGGCATACTCGAAGAAGGCGAGGCCCGAGGCCTGAGCCGAGGCCTGAGCCAAGGACTGAGCCAAGGACTTCGCAACACGATCATCCGCATCGGTTCGAAGCGGTTCGGACCGCCGACAGAGTCGATCACGCGAACGCTACACGGTATCGACGACGCAATGCAATTGGAAATCCTCGCGGATCGCATTCTGGATGCCGGGAATTGGGACGACCTCGTGACGGGCGGATAATTCCATGGTGGAGTCGGTGAATCTCATTGTCGGGTCCGAAACGTGGGGCTTCACCCTGCCGGTCGGGAAATACCTGTCGCTGTCGCGCGGTACGGTGCCAGCGGGCCGGGCGATTCCGGCCGATCTCTTGCGCGCCGCGATGGAGCGCCCCATCGGCTTAGGCGCCCCGATGAGCCGGGCCGTGACGCCCGACGACTCGGTGGTGATCCTCGTCGACGAAGGCACCCCGGCCCTCGCGGAACTGATCGTCGCGCTCCTGCAGAATCTCGCGGAAGCGCAAGTGCAGTTGGGAAATGTGACACTGCTCGTGCCCGCCGGTTCGCGGCAACAGCCTTGGCTCGACGACCTCCCCGACGAACTCGCCGATATCCACCTCGAAGTGCACGAGCCCGAGAATCGGGATAAACTCGCGTATTTGGCGACCACCAAGGCCGAGCGGCGGGTCTACTTGAATCGCAAGATCGTCGAAGCCGATCTGCTCATCGTCCTGAGCCGGCGTGGGTTCGACCCGAAGCTCGGCTATTCCGGCGCCGCCGCGTTCCTATTTCCGCACTTCTCGGACACCGAGACCATCGCGGCCTACCCGAAGGAATTCGCAACCACTTCGCGTCCCGAGGAACCCAACGCTCTTCGACGCGAAGCGAAAGAAATCCTCAAACTCCTCGGGGCGCCGTTCCTGATCCAAGTGATCGAAGGATTCGGCGACACCGTCGCGGAAATCCTCGTCGGTCTGCCGCCATCGACGTCCGACGGTGCCGTCGGTCTGAAACAACATTGGCTCGGTCGGGTCGACCGCAAAGCCGATCTCGTCATCGCCAGTGTTTCCGGGTCGAACGACCGGATCGCGTTCCGCGATCTCGCCACGGCTGCGGCTACCGCCCGTCGAGTGCTCGAGCCGGGCGGGCGGCTCGTCTTGCTGACGACGGCGGCACCCCCGCTGGACGACTCGGGCGACCTGCTCTTGAAAGTCGATGACCCGGCGATCGCGCTCAAACGGATCGCGGCGGCCAAGCCGGACGATGCCAGGCCCGGCACCTTCTGGGCCTTCGCCGCGAAGAAGGTCAGCCTTTACGTCGCGGCCGGTTGGCCCGACGAATTGATCGAAGAATTGTTCGCCACGCCGATCCACACGCCGGCCGAAGTACAGCGCCTCATCGATGCGGCGGAGTCCGTCCTGTTTTTGCCCGATGCCCACAAGATGTTCGTCGAAGTCGGAGCCTGACATGATCCCCCCTGACTACGACGCCGCGATTTCCACGGCCGCGCTGTTCGACGACTCCGCGACGGGCAAGATCATCCTGCGCGGGCCGGACGCGCCGATGTTCCTCGGCAACCTCAGCACCAATGCGATCGTCCCGCTGCCGTTGGGCGGCGGTTGCGCGACTTACTTTTGCGATTCCCGGGCCAAGGCTCTATTCCAGGCCGCCGTCTACCACGTCCAGTTGGACGACGCCCCGCACGCGCTCTGGCTCGAAACCACGGCGGGCCGCGATGCTGCGCTGTTCCAGCACCTCGACCGCTACCTGATTTCCGAAGCCGTGGAACTGGAGAACGCGACCGAACGCTTCGCCCAGTTCCACTTGGCCGGCCCGCACACGAAGGCGATTCTTGAATCGGCGCTCGCGGTCGAACTCCCAGATTTAGTGGATTTCCAGCACGTCGAACGGACTTTCGGCCATCTCTCCGCGGCGAGCGTGCGCCGTCGGGATCGTCTCGGCGTCCCCGGTTTCGACATTGTCTGTCTCAAGGAGCGTGCCGAAGGGATCGCGCGGATGTTGCTCGCGGCCGGTGCGGTCCACGGAACGCCTGAGTCGCGGGAGATCTTGAGGATTGAGGCGGGGTCTGCCGAGTACGGACAGGATTTCGACGAATCGCGGTTCGTCATGGAAATCGCTGGAGCCGCCACTGCCGTGTCGTATGCGAAGGGTTGCTACTTGGGTCAAGAGCCGATCGTGATGTCGCGGGATCGGGCTGGGCACGCCCCGCGATCCATGGTGAAACTGCGAGGCGAAAATGTATTGGCCCCGGCAGCCAAGCTCTTCTCGGGAGCCGACGAAATCGGCGTACTCACGTCCGCCACCGTGTCGCCCCGATTCGGCCCCATCGCATTGGGTTATGTCAAATGGAAACACCGCGAAGCCGGAACCGCGCTCGAGGCGGAACTCGCGACAGGCCGCGTCGCGGTGTCGGTGCAATCGTGAATTTTCCGTGAGGATGAAACCGCGGGGCGGTCTACCTTGTAATACTTGGGTGGGAACCGGGTTGCCCTCTCCAGCAACCTCTCCGGTCGATTCCAATTCCAACAGGGTGATTCGATATGGGGACGCGTTCGCTCCTCGGCCTCGCGGTAATGATTCTCGGAATCCCCGCGACCCGTGCCGCCGAGAAAGAAACCAAAGAAGTCGCCAAACAAGTGGCCCCGATCTCCGCCGGCGTCGGCCGTCGGGTGCCCGATGTCAAAAGCGCAGCGGTCGACGGTAAGGAATATGCACTCGGCGAGGCCCTGAAGGACCGCAAAGCCCTCGTCGTCGCCGTGACGAGTACCAGTTGCCCCATCAGCAAGAAATATCTTCCGACGTTGGCGAAGCTCGAAAAAGACTACGGTGCCAAGGGTGTCGGCTTCCTCTTGCTCAACCCGATTGCGACCGATTCGATCGAGGACATTAAAAAGCAAATTGCGGCGAGCGCCTTCCAAGGACCGTATTTTCACGACAAAGACGGCTCGATCACCAAATCGCTCGGGCTGACGACGACGACGGAAGTCTTCGTGATTGACCCGACCCGCACGATGGTCTACCGCGGCGCCATCGACGACCAATACGGCATCGGCTATTCGACCGATGCCCCCAAGCGGACCTATTTGAAAGACGCTCTCGACGCGGTGCTCGCCGGAAAAGAACCGGCCGTGCGGGCCACGAGCGCCCCGGGTTGCACCCTCGACCTCGACTCGGCGAAAGCGGCCGCGGTCCCGAAGGTGACTTACCACAATCGCATCTCGCGGTTGATCCAACAGAACTGTTTGGAATGCCATCGCACCGGCGGCGTCGGGCCGTTCGCATTGAACACACTCGAGGACGTGATCGCCCACAAGGGGATGATTCAGAAAGTCGTCGACAAAGGATCGATGCCGCCGTGGTTCGCCGCGAAGCCGGCGAAGGGCGAGCATTCCCCGTTCGTCAACGACCGGGCACTGCCCGACGTCGACAAAGCCGATCTGCTCGCGTGGTTCAAAGACGGCGCCCCCGCCGGCGCGAAAGCCGACGCCCCGCAGACGCGGCCTTTCCCCGAAGATTGGGCCATCGGCAAGCCGGATCAAATCTTCCAATTGGACGCCGCGATCGACATCAAAGCGACCGGTGTGATGGCGTACCAAAACCTGATCATCGATACGAAGCTCGATGAGGAAAAATGGATCCAATCGTACGAAGTCCGCCCCACGGCGAAGGAAGTCGTCCACCACGTCCTGATTTGGGCACTGCCACCGAAAACGGGCGTCGAACTGCTCCCGCCGCGGGCTCGCGGCGGCGAAGCCTCGGGCTTCTTCGCGGCCTACGTTCCCGGGAACAGTTTTCAGATCTTCCCCGATAACTTCGGTAAGAAACTGTCCAAGGGCGCCCGGCTGCACTTCCAAATCCACTACACTCCCAACGGCACCGCGACCACGGATCGGATGCAGATCGGAGTCAAATACGCTGCCAAGAAACCGGAGACGGAATTGAAAGTGTTCGGATTGGCGAATCCGAAGTTCGAAATCCCGCCGGGCGACGACAATTACAAGAATACCGCCGAGATCAAGTTGCCGTTCGACGTGACGCTGACGGGATTGATGCCGCACATGCACGTCCGCGGGAAAGCCTGCAAGTACGTCGCGGAATTCCCGGACGGGACAACGAAAGTCCTGCTCGACGTCCCGCACTACGACTTCAATTGGCAACTGGGATACAAGCTCGCGGAACCGGCGCTGCTGCCGAAGGGGACGAAGATCATCTACACCGCGTGGTTCGACAACAGCGACAAAAACCCCGCGAACCCCGACCCGAAGAAGACCGTGAAGTGGGGCCCGCAAACCTTCGATGAGATGCTGTTGGGCTACATCGAATTTCACATGACGAAGTGACCGCGTGTTCTTACTGAGCCGGAAGCGCGAGTGGCGTTCTTGAACAAACGTCGCTTACGCTTACGCTTCCGGCTCTGACGTTCGGCTCGTTTTCGGTTCACCTTCCGGCTTCATGAAATCGAGTTCGGGGATGTATTCGAGCGGTCGCTCGGGGGTCGTTTTCGGCGCTAAGGGTTGGCGCACGGCAATCGAGACGACCGTCGCACGGCGGCGACCATTGAGCACGCGGAACGTGTTCCACATCCCGTACGCAACGAGAATTCCGCCGCTGAAATTCAAATTGGTTGCATCGTGCCGATCGTCAAGCCAGCCCAGCCCGAGTTGGTGGCGGAACAAGATCGGCAGGCCGAACGCCAGCCAAAAGATGCCGAATACGAACCGGGCCCATTGGTAAAGCATCGCGAGGTCCTCCTGCCGCTATCTTACCGCGCAGGCTCCGCATTTCACACCCGTGGCCGTTCGGCCACGGCGATCAAACAGTCGCTTCGGCCCATCGCGTAGACCAGCCACGCGGCCAGTTTGGCCATCGGTTTCCAAGTCAAGATTTGATCGCGGAAGTGTGCCCGCGGCGAGCGAACCGCGAGTTTCGCGCTCGAGCGCACCCAATCGGAATGGCGGATCGTCCGCAGCGATTCGACCCGCATCCCGGCGGTCAGCAGCATCGCCGTCAGCGAATTGCGGGTGAAGTGGGTGAGGTGCCGGGGGACGTCGAGGCCGAACCAATCGGTGCCGAAGCGGCGGAAGGCCCAGCTCTCGATGTTCGGGCAGGCGATGATCAACTTCCCGCCGGGGATCAGCAGCCGATATGCTTCGCGGAGGATTTCGAGCGGCTCGTGGACGTGTTCGATGGAATGCCACATTGTGACGATTTCGAACGAGCCCGGTCGCAGGTCGGGGTGCGGCAAGCTGCCGACGACGGCTCGCAGGCCGAGTTGATCTTGGACATTTTGCACCGCGCCGACGGCCGCATCGAGGCCGGTCACGTCCCAGCCTTGGTCGGCCATGCGCTTCAAAAAACTGCCGCCGCCGCAACCGAAGTCGAGCAACCGGCCGACGCCGTCCCACGGCAAAAGCCCCCGTCGCTCGTGGCACGGGCGGCCGAGGAGCCGTTCCCAGAATCTCCCGCGCGGATTCGCTTGGGCGAGCTTGCGCGGCCGGCGGTGCGGCTTGTAATCGGTCGGGTAAAACTGGCCGATCGACTCGGGCCCCGGGCGCGGGTTCGTGTAGCTCAACCCGCATTGCCGGCAGCGCACGACCAAGAACCGCCGGCCCCGATCCCGATCTCGGGGGGTAGGGTCCGTCGCTTCGAACCGCAGTTCTTCGTCGCGGTCTCCGCAGAGCGGGCAGGGGGTATCGTCCCACTCAATGCCGGGTTCGGTGAAGTCCGGCGATTCGAGGAGTTGGGGTCGTGGGATCATCGGGGGGTTCCTGGCCAAGTGGCCAGACTTTACCCCCACGTGCGAGATGGAATCAAGGGGAAGTGTCGCGTGGGTATGACTTGTGAATCCAAGCCAGGGGAGGCACCTGAAATCGGACGTAACTCCTTGCCGCGCTAGGTCGTTCCGAAAGTCGGACGTCATTCCACGATAGGGTGGGTGGGTTCACGCTGGAATGACGACTCCAAGAATCGTTGCCACACCCGCGTTCGCGCTGGGAGGTTCGGTAAAATCCGCCGGGGAGATATTTCGGAAACTCAACAGCACACCCGTGGTACACTGCTGGTCCTGCCCGACCCATCGCTTCAGGTATTTCCTATGCCGCGATTTTACTCTTCACTGGCGATCCTGTTCGCCATCGGGTCTCCGCTCGCAGCCGCGGAGCCGATCCGGGTCGGCATCATCGGACTCGACAACTACCAAGCGGTCGCCTTCACCGAACTCTTCCACAACCCGAAGGTCGACGGGGATCTGAAAGGAATCAAGGTCGTCGCCGCGTTCCCCGCGGGGAGTCCGGACATCCCCGAAAGCGTGCGCGAACTGCCGAGGTGGATCGACGCCATCCAGAAACTCGGCGTCGACGTCTCGAAAACGCCGGAGGACGTGCTGAAACGTTGCGATGCGGTGTTGGTGATGAGCGTCGACGGCCGGGCCCACCTCGAACAACTGAAGCCGATTTTGAAAGCCGGCAAGCCGGTCTACGTCGGCCGGCCGCTCGCGGCGTCCCTCGCCGATGCGGCGGAGATTTTTCGCATCGCGGCTGAATACAAGACGCCGATCTTCACCTGCTCGCAGCACCGCTTCAGCCCCGGATTCATCGGGATGCGGAAGCACGACGATGTCGGCGAGGTCCTCGGCGTCGACGTTTATGGCGGTGCCTCGCGCGAGGAGCATCACCCCGATCTTTTCTGGCACGCCATCCACGGAGTCGAAACGCTTTACACGATCATGGGGCCGGGCTGCGTTTCGGTGAGCCGCACCAGTACCGAAACCGCGGACGTGGTCGCGGGGGTTTGGAAAGACGACCGCGTCGGCACGTTCCGCGGCATCCGCAAAGGGGCGCCCAAATACAGCGCCACCGTCTTCGGCAGCAAGGGCGTCTCGACCGCCGGCATCTACGGCCATGGCGTGCCGGTGAAGGGGGTGGTGCCCACGAACGATAAATACATGGGCTACGAAGCGACCGCGATCGAGATCGCCAAGTTCTTCAAGACCGGCAAGCCCCCCGTGACCGCCGACGAAACGATCGAGCTGTTCGCCTTCATGGAAGCCGCCGAGGAGAGTAAGCGGACGAAGGGCGCGCCGGTGAAATTGGCCGACGTGCTGGCGAAGGCCAAGCGGAAGTGAACGGGTGCCGCGGCAAACGGTGCGGAATTCCGTTGGCATCCGCCCCGCAGTTGGGTTAAACTGTTTCTACCTGCCCAGCACTATTCTTTCCGCCGGTTCCTCGATGTCAAAGCCGATTGCAATTTTATTGACGTTGCTAATCGTGGGGCTCGCGCCGGCGGCCGTCGTCGTCACGCCGGCCGCCGTGCAACTCGACAGCCCCGAATCGTCGCAGCAATTGCTCGTCACACTCGATGGCGTCGACGGCACGCGCAGCGCGAAATACGTTGTCGCCAACCCCGGCATCGCAACGGTCGATGCGGCGGGGCGCGTGACCCCGAAGGCCGAAGGGAAGACGGAGATCGTCGTGACCCACGCCGCCGTGGCGATCCGCGTGCCCATCGAAGTGACGGGTCTGAAATTCCCGAGACCGGTGTCGTTCGAACAAGACATCATCCCGATTCTGACGAAGGCCTCGTGCAACAGCGGCGGCTGCCACGGCAAAGCCGAGGGGCAAGCCGGGTTCAAACTCAGCGTCTTCGGGTTCGATCCCGAGGCCGATTACCAAGCTCTCGTCCACGACAGCCGCGGTCGGCGGTTTTTCCCGGCCTCGCCGCCAAACAGCCTCCTGCTCGTCAAAGGAGCGGGCATCGTTCCGCACGGCGGTGGCAAGAAGCTTGATGTCGATGGGCTTCGCTATCGTCGAGTGTTGCGCTGGCTGCAAGAAGGATCGAAGTTCGCGAGTGTAAAATCGTCGCCGGTGACGGCGCTCGAAGTCGAACCGAACCAGCGGACGATGGCCCTCGGGAGTACGCAACAACTCCGGGTGACGGCGATCCACGCCGACGGAAGTCGCCGCTGCGTGACGGCCGAGGCGGAATACAGCTCGAATGCGGAGACCATCGCCGGGGCCGATGGGCGCGGCTTGATCCTGGCCGGAGGTAAGCCGGGCGAGGCGGCGATCCTCGTGCGCTACATGGGGCAAGTGACCGTCTGCCGGGTGACACTGCCGCGACCGGGGGTCAAGTTCGCGCGGCCGGCGGAAGCGAATTTCATCGACAAGAACGTCTGGGACAAACTCGAACGCCTCGGCATTCCGCCGAGTGAATTGGCCGACGACGCCACCTTCCTGCGCCGCGTCTTCCTCGATGTCATCGGCACGCTACCGACGGCGGTGGAAGCGAGTGCCTTCCTCGCGGACGGCGCGGCCGACAAACGGGCCAAGCTCATCGACAAGTTGCTGGAACGTCCCGAGTACGCCGACTTCTGGGCGATGAAATGGGCCGATATTTTGAAGGTGGACAAGGACGCCGTGACGCCTCAAGGGGCGGTCGCGATGACGCGCTGGATCCGCCGGCAGTTCGCCGAGAACCGGCCATACGATCAGTTCGCCCGCGATGTGGTCACCGCGAAAGGGAGCACGGGCGCCGACGGCCCGGCCGCGATCTTCAAAGCCCTCGGCACGCCCGAAATTGCGGCGCGGGGGATCAGCCAAGTTTTCCTCGGGGTGCGCATCGAGTGTGCCGAGTGCCACCATCATCCTTCGGAGAAGTGGGGCCAAGACGATTACTGGGCGCTCGCGGGAATGTTCTCCGGCGTGGCGTTGAAACCGATGCCCGGCGGCGCCGAAGCCGTGGTGTGGAAGGCCGGCGCCGACCTCGGCCCGAAGGTGAGCAAGTCGAAGACGGCCACTGTGCCCGCGAAGTCGCTCGGTGCCCCGGCCACGCCGTTCACCCCATCCGACGACCGCCGCAGATCGCTCGCCGATTGGATGACCGCCCCTGCCAACGAGTACTTCGCTACCGTCGTGGTCAACCGGCTCTGGGCACACTACCTCGGCCGCGGGCTGGTCGAACCGATCGACGATATCCGCGCGACCAATCCCGCTTCGAACGAGCCGCTGCTCGCATCGCTCACGGTTCACTTGCGCGAGAAGAAGTACGACCTCAAAGCGTTCACGAAAACGCTGCTGCTGTCGCGGGCCTACCAACTCAGCGGCAAGTCGGTGCCGGGGAATGAACTCGACGAACAGAACTTCTCGCACGCGGCCGTGAAGCCGATGCC
>JANXTU010000307.1 GCA_025352235.1 Fimbriiglobus sp. | reverse complement strand
AAATCGGTGCGCGTGCCGTTGAAGGTCGAACGCATCGGCGAGGACCTGCCGATCAACTTCGCCAACCACGTCGTGCCGGTGTTCACGAAACTCGGCTGCAACAGCGGCGGCTGCCATGGGAAACAGTCGGGCCAAAACGGTTTCCGACTATCGCTGTTGGGCTTCGAGCCGGAACTCGATTACACGACACTGATGAAGGAATCCCGCGGTCGCCGGTTGTTCCCCGCTTCTCCGGAGCAGTCGCTCTTCTTGTTGAAGGCGACCGGGACGATGCCCCACGGCGGTGGCAAGAAACTGGAACCCAGTAGCGACGAGTACAAGATCGTGAAGCGCTGGATCGGCGCTGGCATGCCCTACGGCACCGAGAAAGATCCGACCGTCACGAAGATCAGCGTCTACCCCGAAAGCCGCGTGCTCGCCCGCAATACTCAACAGCAATTCGCGGCCTTCGCGCACTATTCCGACGGCGCTATCGAAGACATCACCCGGCGGGCGCAGTTCGAATCGAACGATCTCGAAGTGGCCACCGTCGACGGAGCCGGCCTCGTCCGCACCCTCGGCCTCAGCGGCCAAGCGGCGATCATGACCCGTTACCAGGGCCACGTCGCCGTGTTCCGCACCACCGTCCCCCTCGGCGGCAAGGCGCCCGAATTCGCGTTCGCGCCGAAGACCGTCGTCGACACGCATACGAGCGCCAAGTGGAAGGAACTCGGCCTGACCCCGAGTGAACTTTCGACCGACGAACAATTCTGCCGGCGGATTCACCTCGACATCACCGGCACCCTGCCGACGCCGATGCAGATCCAAGATTTCTTGGCGAACACCGCGACCGACAAGCGTGACAAACTGATCGACGCCCTTTTGGAAACGCCCGAGTACGCGTTCTACTTCGCGAACAAATGGGCCGACGTTCTCCGTGTGAAGCGCCGTAACGAACCGACCCGCGCCCCCGGCACCTTCGCCTTCCACGGCTGGATCCGAGAGGCCGTCGCCCAAGACATGCCCTACGGCGAATTCGTCCGCAGCATCCTCGGCGCCACCGGCAACGAGACGACCAACCCGCCGACGGTCTGGCTGAAGGAACTCGAGAAGCCGGAGCAATTCGTCGATGACATCGCCCAGGTGTTCTTGGGCCAGCGACTCGCCTGCGCCCAGTGCCACCACCACCCGTACGAAAAATGGAGCCAAGACGACTATTGGGGCCTCGCCGCCTTCTTCGGCCGCGTCGGGCGGAAAGAAGTTGTGAAGCCGGGGCGGGCCGTCAACGACGGTGGCAACAACCGGTCGCAGACGTACTACGTCAAGAGCACCGGCGCCGTCACCAACAAACGCTCCGGCAAACCGGCCATCATGAAAGCCCTCGACGGCGAGCCGATGGACGTCGGCACCGAAGACGATCCGCGCATGAAGCTCGTCGATTGGATGGTCGACGCGAAGAACCCGTTCTTCGCCAAGGCTGTGGCCAACCGCTACTGGGCCCACTTTTTGGGCCGCGGCATCGTCGATCCGCTCGACGACATGCGCGTGACGAATCCGCCGAGCAACCCGGAACTGCTCGATGCCCTCGCCAAGGATCTGGTCGATAACAAGTTCAGTTTGAAGGCGCTGATCAAGACGATCGTGAAAAGCCGAACGTACCAACTGTCGAGCGCGCCGAACGAGTTCAACAAGACCGACAAGCAGGCCTACGCCCGTTACTATCCCAAGCGGTTGCAGGCCGAAGTCCTGCTCGACGCGGTGAATCAGATCACCGACAGCCCGACGAACTTCGGCAGCTTGCCGAAGGACAAGCACGCCCCGCGGCGGGCCATCCAACTGCCAGACGAAGCCTTCAGCAGCTACTTCCTCGACGTCTTCGGCCGGCCCCAGCGCATCAGCGCCTGCGAGTGCGAGCGGGTGAGTGAGGCCAACCTCGCCCAAGCCCTGCATCTATTGAATAGCGACGAAGTGCAAGGCAAGATCGCCGGCGGCACCGGCCGTGTGACGAGCTTGACGAAAGTCGACGACAAACGCCCCGACGCCGAGAAGGTGACGGAAATCTTCCTCTGGGCCCTCGGCCGCAAACCGACCCCGCAAGATTTGGTCGCGGCCCTCGACCACATCGGCAAGAACGAAAAAACCAAACGCACCGCCTACGAGAACATAGTGTGGGCGCTGTTGAACACGAAGGAATTCCAATTCAATCAGTGATCCGGTTCGACTGGGGTGTGGCAAATCTTTCTGGCAACTTTTGTCGTGTCGGAACTTCCAACGGAGACCTCACCCCCCTCTCCAACGCTTCGGAGAGGCCAAACATCATCGTCCGGCCATCGCGAACGTCGATTCGTCCAACGGGGATTCTTCCAACACGGACGCCGTTTCCATCGAGTTCCACTCGGGGCGGAATTGCCGCAAGTCCTTGTCAGGGTTAGTCCATCGGCCAATCTTCTCCACGGACTTCCGATTGTTCCAATTCTTTTAAATGCTTCCAGCGGGGGGTGTCACCCCTTCCGTTGGAAGAATCGGTGCGGTTGTTTCCGTCAAGCCGGGCAAAGGGTTTGCGGTAACGAGACCCCGAATTTGACCACGACTCCCGTGCGTTAGGAAGATTTGCCAGACCCGTTCGACTGCGTTGAAAATGCGATGGGGGCCGCAGGGTGGGTGTTGTCCGTATGATAAACAATTATCTTCCGGCCGAGGCCCAAGGCTTCGTCCCCTGACCCCCTTCCCGCAGCGGAAGGGGAACCCGACCGAGCCCCCGTTACCATGCCCGCGATTCAATTCCTCGTCGAGAAGCGCGAATCCGGGTGGACCGTCGCCGAGATGCTCCGCAAGCGATTCACCCTGACTTGGACGCAAGCCAAGCGCATCGTCGAGCGCGGCCACGTCCGCGTTGCGGGGCAACTCACGCGCGCCCCGGAGCAACGCATCAAGGCGGGGAACCGGGTTTGGATCGCCACCGGGGCCATCGAAGTCAAAACCGTCAAAGGACCGAAGCCGAAGAAGACGGAAGAAGTCGTCACACCGATCGCGAGTCCGAAGCCGAAGGCCAAGCCCAAAGTCAAGGCGGCGATGCTGCCGGCGAACCCGTTCCTCGAAAAGATCGAGATCGTCTACCTCGACGATTCCATCGTGGTGGTGAACAAGCCGGCCGACCTCACCTCCACCCGCAACGCTGAGGAGACGGCCGAGTTCGGGGCGCGGGCCCGGAAATTCCTGCCGAAGACCTTGGCCGAATTGCTGCCGGGTCTGCTCGGGGTGCCGAACCGCAAAGTCGTGCCGGTTCACCGCCTCGACCGCGATACGACGGGGTTGCTCGTCTTCGCCCGGACTTCCCGCGCCGCCACGAGCTTGATGACGCAGTTTCGCAAGCACACCGTCGACCGCCGCTACATTGCCCTGACGCGCGGCATCCCCGAAGAGAACCGCATCGAATCGGTCTTCGTCAAGGATCGCGGCGACGGCCGGCGCGGGAGCTCGAAGGAGCCGAAGCCGCCGGGCGGGCAAAAGGCCGTGACCCGCGTGAAGGTGTTGGCGGAACTGGGGGACTACGCCAAAATCGAGTGCCGACTGGAAACGGGCCGGACGCACCAAGTCCGCATCCACCTCGGCGAAGCCGGGACGCCGCTGTGTGGGGAAAAAGTCTACGACCGCCCCAAGGGTGGCATGCCCTACCCGGACGACAGCGGGGCGACCCGGCCGATGCTCCACGCGGCCCACCTCGGTTTCCAACATCCGGAAACCGAAGAATTCGTGAGCTGGGACGCCGAAGTGCCCGCCGATTTCGCGGAACTGCTGGGAAAGTGGACCGCGAAGCGGTGACGGTGCGTCGTACCCGCGGAAGCTCGCTTGTTCGATTCAACGGGTTCGGGTAGCTACAATGGAACGAACCGCTCGATCGAGGAGATTGCCGGGATGCCATTGCTCGAAGCCCGCGGATTGGTGAAGTGGTACGGGGCGCGCCAAGTCGTCGACGGCGTTTCCTACGACGTCAATCCCGGCGAGGTCGTCGGGTTGCTCGGGCCGAACGGGGCGGGCAAGACCACCAGTTTCCGCATGACCACCGGGCAAATCTCGGCGAACGATGGGCGCGTACTCTTCAACGGCGTCGACATCACGGCCCAACCGATGTACCGCCGCGCCCGCCTCGGCATGGGCTACCTCTCGCAAGAGCCGAGTATTTTTCGCAAGCTCACGGTCGAACAGAATTTGCTGGCCATCTTGGAGGCCCTGCCACGGAGTCGGACGCTCGGCCGGAAACTCACGCGCTCCGAACGCTGGGCGCGCACCGAGGAAGCGCTGGCGCGATTCAATTTGCTCGAAGTCCGCAAAACGACTGCGGCACGCTGCTCCGGCGGGGAAAAACGGCGGCTCGAAATCGCCCGCTGCCTCGTCTGCGAGCCGCTGTTGATCCTGCTCGACGAACCGCTCGCCGCCGTCGATCCTTTGACCAAAGAAGACATCCGTCACAACATCCGCGAATTGGCGAACCAAGGCATCGGCATTCTCCTCACCGACCACGACGTCCGCGAAGTGCTCAAAATCGCCGATCGCGCCTACCTCATCATCAACGGGAAAGTCGTCGCCCACGGCACGCCCGACGAACTGAAGCGCAACAAAATCGCGATCGACGGCTACCTCGGCGACACGTTTGAAGAGGAAGGGTACAGCCGGGCGGGCACCGCCGGGCGTGCCCGAGCCGTCGCGGCCCCGCCGGATGCCGGAGGTGCGGACGCGATCATCCCATTGGCGAGCGCGACGCCGTTCGCGCCGGTCGCGCGCCCCAATCGTCCGAGCGCCCCACCGCCCCCGCCCGCAACGCCGTCCGGCAATCGGACGGTCTTCGGCGGTTCGACCGCGCAGTTGCTCGAGCAAGAAAAGTTGCGGCGCTGGATCGATCAACTGCTCGACCGAGTTCAAATGCAGGTGGCTTGGAACGAGCTCACGGCGCGGGGCAAGGATTCGATCCCCGTGTTGCTGGAAGCGCTGGAACGGCGCGAATTGGAACTCCGGCACCTCGCTCTGCGCTTGCTCGAATCGATTTCCGGCGAAAGCCTGCGTTTTCAAGCCGACGGCCCGGACGACCTGCGCTGGAAGCAGATCGCCCAATTGCGCGCGAAGTTGATCCGCAGTTCATGATCCGTCGGAGTCGATTTCCCGGATCGCCGAAGCCGCGGCACCCCGGTAGGGTTCCGCTTCCTTCCCCGCGATTTCCCGCAACAACCCGAGTGCCGAGGTCGCATCCGCACCGATGCGGCCGAGCGCTTGGATGCCGTTGACCCGGGCCGTCTCTTCGGACGACTGCGTTCCCGCCGCAGGTATCGCCGGCGGTGTGATCGACCCGCCGCTTCCCGCGGGCCGATATTCGGCCGGGCGGGCTGCCATCGCTTTGGGTCGGTAGGTTTCGATCAATTGGACCAACTCGGAGACGGCTTCGCGGGCCAGCGGGCCCATCCAGCCGAGCGCCAGGGCGACTTCGGCCCGGACGAATGGATCGTGGTGCCGGAGGTTCGCCATGAGCGGTTCGAGCGCCGGCGTTCCGATTTGGCTGAGGGCTTTGGACGCGAGCCGGCAGAGCACGACGTTGGTCCCGCGCATCGCCTCGATGAGCGCCGGCACCGCCGGCCCGGCGATGGCGCCCATGCCGCCCAAGGCCTGGGCCGCCCCCGTGGCGGTGCGCGGGTCGGCGTCGCGCAGCGCATGGCAGAGCGGCGAGATCGCGAAGCGGCCGGCCGGACCGAATTTGCCGATCGCCCAGACCGCGTTCCGCCGCACGTATTTATCCGGGTGGTTCAAAAACTCTGCGAGCGTCGGCAGCGCCGCTTGGCCATAGGCGCCGAGCGCTTGAACCGACGCTTCCCGCACGCCCTGTTCCGGGTCGTCCACGGCGCTCAGCAAGAGGGGGAACGCTTCGGCCGAAGGATTGGGCAGCTTCGAGAAACCGCGGGCCGCCCGGATACGCGCGGCCGGGTTCGGATGGCGGATCCCCCGCAGCAGTCCGGGTACCGTGTCTTCCGCGAAGGTCATCGCTGTCAACCGAAAACGTGGTCGGGCCCAGAAGTCTAGTTCACGCGGGCGCCCGGGCAACTCGAATGGGCGGAGTTTCCGAGTTTGAATTTTCAGGCGGGGCGAAAGCGGTCGAAGTCCCAGATCGCGATCGCCCCGAGTCCTTTGACCTCCGCTTCCCGCGGGGTGCCCTCGGCGACGCCGTCGACATCGGCCCACGCTTCGGCGCTGAGCGTGACGCGGTTGGCGCGGCCGTTCGATTCCATCCGCGCGGCCGCGTTCACCGTTTGCCCCCACACGTCGAAACTGAATTGCGTCTGCCCGAGGATGCCGGTCACGACCGGGCCGACGTGGATGCCCACGCGGATCGCCCAGCCGGCGGGGTGGGTTTTCGTGGCGTCGATCAGGGCTCCGGCGCACTGCAAGAGTGTGAGGGTCGGGTTCGGATCGCTCGCGGTCAACCCGGCGACGGCCATGAAGGCGTCGCCGATGGTCTTGATCTTCTGCACGCCGAATCGCCGGGCGACGTCTTCGAACTGCCGGATGAGCGCTTGCAGGGTATCGACGACGAGTTCCGGTCGGTCGCGGTAGTTCTCGCACCAAGTGGTGAAGCCGACGATGTCGGTGAAGAGCACGCCGACTCTCTCATGGCGTTTGGGTCGGATCGTTTCGTATTGCCGCCATTCGTCGACGACGGCCGGGGGGAACATGGCCCGTACGAGCCGGTCGATGCGGGCCATGTTCTCCACTTCCCGATCGCGCAGTCGCTTCTTTTCGAGGCCCCCCGCGATGCGGGCGCGCAGCAGGTCGGCCCGCACGGGGCGGGTCAGGTAGTCTTCGGCGCCGGCGCCAATGCACGCGAGCACGCCGTCTTCGTCGCCGAGGGCGGAGACCATGATGACCGGGATCGGCCAAAACAGCGGGTCGGCTTTGAGCCACTTCAGCAAATCGAGGCCGGTGATACCGGGCATGAGGACGTCCGACACCACCACGTCGACCGGCGCGGCGGTCGGGTCGCTCAAGCGGGCTTGCGCTTCGCGCGCGCCGGCCACGGCCTCGACGCAGTGCCCTTGTAGACGGAGTTGTTTCGCCATCAATTCCCGGCTGAACTCGTTGTCGTCGACGATCAGAATTCGACCCGGCGCGGCGAGGTCGGCCGAGGCGACGGCGGACGCGATGGCGGCGGGCAGTCGGGCGAGGGAATCTTCGACCGGATGCAACGAACCGTCGGCCGATTCTTTCAACAGCGAGCCGAGTTGCTGGAGGATTTTGTGGGCGATCGAGAGCGTCGCCGGCAATTCCGGCCGGAGTTCCGAGAGCCGCTCCGCGGTCGTACTTTCTTCGAGGTCGTCGAGCACCGAGACGATGTAGCCGACCGCCCCGCGCAGGTCGTGCCTCAGGATTTTCCGCTCCGCGATGCTCGCCGATTCGAGCGCAGTTTCGAGAAACTGCGCGACGTTGCCGCGGTAGACGTCCGCGCGGTCGACGAGCTGGGCGGATACCGCGGCGAAGTCGGTGCCCGCGCATTTCGCCGCAAAGCCGCGCGCGGTTTCTGCGAGGGCTTGTGCGGACGTCGTCAACTCTTGGCGGACGTAGGTGAACCACGCCCGGCGCTGCGAATCGGGGGCGGCCGGGGAATCGCTCATGGATCGGTCGATTTCGGGGCGAGGAGGGCGTCCATCTTTTCGAGCAACTTCGGCAGATCGACCGGTTTGCTCTCGTAGTCGTCGGCCCCGGCGGCGAGGGCGGCCGCGCGGTCTTCGGCCATGGCGTGATTGGTCAGGGCGATGATCGGGATCGACCGGGTCGCGGGATCGGCTTTGAGGCGGCGCGTCGCCTCGTGCCCGTCGATCAGCGGCATTTTGATATCCATCAAGATGATGTCCGGCCGGTCCGCCAGTGCCCGGGCGATCCCCTCGAGCGCGCCCGGGCTGCCGAGGACCTCGTAGCCGCGCCGGACCAGACGCCGGCTCAGCAGGTCGATATTGTCGGCGACGTCGTCGATGATCAGTACTTTCGGCATGGCGAATTCCTCGGGGGGCCCTCGGTGGACCGCGCTCACTTCCGGGCGTGCTGCCGGATCAACTCCATGAGTTTATCCAAGTGGGCCAAGTCGCCCTTCTCCAAAATGCGTGCCACGCGGCCGTTGAGTCGAACGAAATCGGTCGAGTTCAGTTCTTTGGCGGTGAGCACCACCACGGGGACGCGGTGCGCGGGGAAGCGTTTGCCGAGTTCGTCGAGGAAGCCGAACCCGTCGAGCACCGGCATCATCAGGTCGAGCAAGATCAGCGCCGGCCGGGCTTCGGCGAAGGCGCGCAACCCTTGTTCGCCGTCGCTCGCTTCGATCGTTTTCCACCCCGCGCGCTCGAGGTATTTCCGGACGATCTCCCGGCTTTCGGTGTCGTCTTCGACCACGAGGACGGTGTCCGCGTGCCCCGGCGCCAAGAACTTGCCGAGGATCGAACCGAGGCGCTGCCAGTCGATCGGCTTCGTGAGGTAGTCGGCGGCGCCCAGCGCGAAGCCGCGCTGACGATCGTCGTCGATGGTTAGCATGACCACGGGGATGTCGGCCGTGTCCGGGTGGCTCTTCAAATGGGCGAGGACGCTCCAGCCGTCGGAACCGGGCATCATCACGTCGAGAGTGACGACGCTCGGGTGCTCCGCGCGGGCCAGGCGCAGGCCCTCCTCGCCGCCGGTGGCCTGGATGACGCGGAAGCCGTCCTTGGCCAAGAACCGCTCCATGAGTTCGCGCACCATGGGGTCGTCGTCGATGACGAGGACCGTGCGCCCGCCGACGAGCACGGGCGGCGCGGCCGGTTCCAAAGACGCTTGCCGTTGCGACTGCGAATTCTCGCCGACGCGCAACGGGAGCGTCACGAGGAACTCCGATCCGCGGCCCGGTTCGGAGACCACGCGGATCGGCTGGCCGCCCATCAAGTCCGAGAAATTGAGCGTAATCGACAGCCCGAGGCCGGTGCCGCCCTGCTCGCGCGTGGTGGAGGAATCGGCTTGGTAGAAGCGCTGGAACAGCCGTTGTACTTCTTCGGCGGTCATCCCTTTGCCGGTGTCCTTGACGGAGAACTGGACCCAGTCGCGGCCCCCCTCCACGAGGGGTTGCACGCCCAGCGTCACCGTGCCTTGCCGGGTGAATTTGAAAGCGTTGCTCAGCAGGTTGATCAGGATTTGTCGGACGCGCCGTTCGTCGGCGATCATCTGGCCGATGCCGGTCGGTGGGATCACCACAAAGGTGTTACCATTCTTCTCGGCCAGCGGGCCGACGAGGATCTTCACGTCCGCGATCATCGGCCCCAGTTCGAAGGGCGCCGCGGCCAGTTCCATCTTCCCGGAGGAAATCTTGGCCATGTCGAGGATGTCGTTGATCAACTCGAGCAGGTGCTTCGCCGCGCCGAGAATCTTGTTCAAGTCGGGTTGGATATTGTCGACGCCGAGATCGGCGGCGTCTTCCTTCAGCGCTTCGGTGAAGCCAATGATGATGTGCAGCGGCTGGCGGAGTTCGTGGCTCATGTTGGCGACGAACGCGTCTTTGGCCCGCGAGGCCGCTTCGGCTTGTTTGAGCGCCCCGTCGAGTTTCGCGTTCGCTTCTTCGAGTTCTGCCGTACGGACAAGGACCCTCGATTCGAGGTCGTCGTTGAGTTTGCGGACGCGCTCCTCCGCTTCTTTACGCAGGCTGACATCGCGGAAAATGCAGGTCACCACGGTGCGGTCTTTCAGGGGCACCGGCTTCAAATTCATCTCCAGCCAGAACGTCGAGCCATCTTTGCGCCGGCCTTGGATCGTATCGACCCCCCGGCCCAAGAATCCCAGCGTGCTCGAGGTGGCCTCGTCGGGCGACGGGATCGCGCCGGGGTTCGCGACCAAGATCGCGACCGGCCTGCCCATCAATTCCTCGGAGGTGTAGCCGAACATCCTCGCGGCCGCGCGGTTGGCCTCTTCGATCGATCCGCCCGAGTCGGTGATGACGACGCCTTCCCCCGCGACGCGCAGGATCGTCTCGTAGCGGACGGCGCGATCCCGCAATTCGCGGTCGCGGTGAGCCACGCGGTTCGTCATCTCGGCCAGCGTCTGCGCGAGTTGACCGATTTCGTACGGCCCCCCCAGCGGAACAACGACACTTTCGCCCCGGCTGATGGAGCGCGCCGCCGTGACCAGCCGCCGCAGCGACCGCGTCAGCGTCACGACGAGGGCGATGCCGAGCAAGCACGACACGAGCAGGGTCGGGTAGACCCAATTCTCGGCGACCCGGTTGAAGCGGTCGTCGATATCTTCTTGGAGTTCTTCCGGCGAGGCCGCGACGATGAGCCACGCCGGATCGTCGATGTCGTTCTGGTCGATCCGCAGCGGCGTGAGCTGCCCTTGCAGCGTCCGGCATTCGACCGGGTTCGACCACGCCACCGATCCGGCGCCGCCGCTCTCGCGGTGCCAGCGCTCGATGATTCCGCAGATGCGCAGCAGCTTGTCCAGCTGCGGATGCGAGACTTCCGCGTACGTGCTGTCCGGCGAACATTCCCCGACGCGGAGTTCCGAATCCGCGTCGAGTTCTTGCGCCATTAGGCGGTTGTAAGCCGCGGGATCGGCGTTGGGCGCCGCCTCCTTCAAGTCGATCCCCTCGCCGAAGTAGCCTTTGCGATAGAAGTACGCGAGGCCCGGGATCGGCTTCGCTTTGAGGCGGGCTCCGCCGCTGCGGACCGCCCGGCCGAGTCGCTCCCGCTTTTGCGATTTCGACACCGACGTATCAAACCAATTCGCCGGTGGGTACTCCCAAGGCAAAAGCCCGACAATGCTGCGATCCCGAGTGGAGTCGTCGCCGTAAGGGTGGATCAGCAATTGGCCGGCGGGGTCGGCGACGAAATACAAGTGGCGCGGCGAGATGCGTTGCCGGTTGCGGATGTACTTCGTGAAGTCGATGACCAACGCGAACAGCAGTTTGCGACCGGCGGGGCCGACCTCGACTTCGAGACCCAACGCGACGAGGCCGCGACCGGGGTGCGTGCCATCCGCCGGCTGGGGGACGATGCCGGAGCGGTCGAACGGGCTCGGGCGATTGCTGTCGTCGATCGTCCGGCGCCGGCGGTCCAATTCGCGCAGGCACGCCACGATCGCATCCTTCCGCGGGCCGTCGTTCGCCCCTGCTTCGGCCGGTGCCAAGGCCGTGGCCAAAACACCGGCGTTGTCGGGGCGGAATTCCGAGCAAAACACCCCGACTTCGCAATCGTGCAAATAACGGCGTCGCGCATCGCGGACGGTCTTGGGCGTTTCGCCGAGCGGCATCGCCTCGAGCGCGATCCCCACACGGATCGTCCGGACGGCGACGGCGGGTTCGAGCTTCGCATGCTGTTGGACTTCCAATCGGACATCCCGCGCCAAGTAGGTCATATCCTCTTGGATTTCGTTCACCCGCAAATTGCTTTCGTCGCTGAGGTCGATCGTTTCGTGTTCCAGTAGCACTTGGCGACCGGAATCCAGCAAGCGCTGGCTGGTCACCAAGATCGGAATGATCAGGATAAACGCCCCCAACAGAGCGAACTGCACCCAGAGCCGCCAGCGGTTGGGACGCCACAGTCGCGCTCGCCACGACGGGGCGACGGGCGAATTCGGAACCGCGGGGAGTGGGGCCGTGGACACGGGTGCAACACCTCGAACGGCGGTGGCGGCTGTTCTACGATTTCACGGGGAGTGGAGCCCACTCGGGATAGCGCGGAAATTCTCGACCCGTCGCGGCGGTTCCGGTGCCGATTCGGTTACTCTCGTAACACCGGTCGTCTCGACCGGCTCGGAATTCCATCGAACCGGAGCGAGCGATGAAGAAGCGGATTTTCGGAATGCTGTTGGCCGCGGGCCTTGGGATGTTCCTGGTGGTCGGCAGCGCGGCCGTTGCCAGCGACGAAGACGCCTTGGCCTTCGCCAACGACGACGGCGGCCCGGCGAAAGCCAAAGATGGGGACAAAGCCAAAGGTGAGAAGGGCAAAGACGGGGACAAAGCCAAAGACGGGGACAAAGGTAAAGGTGGCGAGAAAGGCAAAGGCAAGGGTAAGGGCGGAGACAAAGGCAAGGGTAAGGGCGGAGACAAGGGTAAGGGCGGAGACGACAAAGGCGGCGAGAAGGGTGGAAAAGGCAAAGACGAATGAGCCGGCCGCATCGGCCTCCACGAAAAAACACCGCCCATAATCTGGGCGGTGTTTTTTCGTGGGCTGAAGCCGATAACTTGGCGGAGGGTCACTCGCAAAATCTTTGGAAGGTGTTCTTTGGAAATCATTCCCGTGCGCGAATTCGATTGAGTATCCGCTAGGAAACCAGTTGCCAACGCCGACCGCCGCTTGACCTCTGCCATCATTCGTGGCAGGATTGGGTGTTCGAAGCGCATCACCGAGACGATCTTCATGTCCGACCGCACATTACCCAGAGGAACGACCGTTTCGTCCTTCGCGAGTCCGATTCGAGATCAGCGGTTGTCGGACATCCTCAAGTCGGCTCAAATCCCGACTCCGCCCGCAGTTGCTATGCGGATTGTGCAGATGACGACTTCCCCGGACTGCACCGCGGCGGAAATCAGCGAGATGCTCCGGCAAGATCCCGGAATTTGCGCCCACGTCCTCAAGGCGATCAATTCGTGCGTCTACGGATTGCCGTCCCCGGTGTCGTCGATCGACCGGGCGGTCGTGGTCCTCGGCTTGAATACCGTGCGCTCGATCGTGCTCACGCTTTCCCTGCCGGCGATGCAATTCACCGGCGTGCCCGATCAGGTCCTGAAAGATCACTGGTTGTCGTCCGTAAGCGGAGCGATCATCGCCCGGGAACTCTCCTTGCGGATGCGCGAGCCGCTCGCCGAAGACGACTTGCTCTGCGGACTCTTGCGCAACTTTGGCGCCCTGATCTTGCGCCAGAGATTCCCGGATGATTACCGGCGGTTTCGGGAAGGCATGGCCGAGCGGCCGTTCAGCGACTTTTGCAGTTACGAACGGGAAGTATTCGGGGTGGACCACGCCGAACTGTCCGCGGAGTTGCTGGTGCGCTGGCGACTACCGTCCGCGATCACCGAACCGATTCGCTACCACCACGAGCCGGGGCGGATGCGCGACGCCCCGAAAGCTTTGATCGAACGGGCGGAGCGGCTCGCGTTCGTGGTCGCGCTGACGAACTTGGATTCGGTCGCCCACAATCCGGCGGAGGTGGATAAGCTCCTGAAAACTGCGGCGCGCTACCGATTCTCGCAATCGGAACTCGTCGAATTCCTGCAAGCGATCGTGCCGAAAATCGACGCCTTCACCGAAATCATGAGCATCGATGTCGGGCGCTGCCCGGATTACGCGTCCACATTGGCCACCGGGTGCGGGGAACTCGTCAAGCTCGCCGTGCAAAGTGGGAGTGTCACCATGGCCGCGGCGACGTGGTCTCCCCGGCACAACCCCACCGCTGTCGCTCTCCGCGCCGGTGATGGCGAGATGGATTTAGAAGTCAACTGTATGGAGAAATCGCCGGGTCTCGGAATGAAGCCGGTCGAACAATTCCCGGTTTCGGGGAGCACGATCGGCGGATTCGTTTTGGAATCCGAATTCTGTAGCGGGGCGATGGGGCTCGTCCCGGTTTCGGGGAGCACGATCGGCGGATTCGTTTTGGAATCCGAACTCGGTCGCGGGGCGATGGGGCTTGTTTTCAAGGCGCGCGAGACGAGTCTGAATCGTACGGTCGCGATTAAAATCATGGCCCCCGAGCTGGCGGGTAACGATGTGTCCCGCCAACGCTTCGTCCGGGAAGCTCGGAGCGCGGCCGCCATCCGCCACGATAACGTGGTGAATCTGTACGGCGTCTGGGATACACCGCAGGGTTCGTATTTATCGATGGAATACATCGAGGGCACCTCGTTGGGCGATCTCATCGAGAAGAGTCATCCGCTGCCGTTCGAGCGTATCCGGGACATCGCCATTCAAATTGCCGCGGGACTCGGTTCCGCCCACGATCAGAAAATTATCCATCGCGATTTGAAACCAGCTAACATATTGATCGAGCGTGCGAGCGGCCGAGTCAAACTCACCGATTTCGGGTTGGCGCGGGGCGAGCAGGACATCCGGCTAACGGAAATCGGCATCATCATCGGAACCCCGCAATACATGTCTCCGGAGCAAGCGGCCGGTTTACAGGAAGATTCCCGTTCCGACTTATTCAGTCTGGGTGGCGTCCTCTACACGTTGGCCACCGGTCGACCCCCGTTCGATGGCTATTCCATCCCCGCGGTCTTGATGAAAGTCTGCAACGAGCAGCCGGACTCGATTCGGCAATTCCGCCCCGAGCTCCCGCAAGCGTACCAAGCGTCGGTCGAGAAACTCATGCGGAAAAAACCCGATGCCCGATATGCCTCGGCGGACGAACTGATCGACGATCTGCGGAAGATCGAGATCGCACCGGGCACCAAAGCGCCGGGTTGGCGACGGTGGTTCCGCTAAACGCTTCGGATCAATATCGGCGCGTGCGCCGCGTTCAAAAAATCCCCACTTTGCAGTGGGCGTGTGTCAAGATCGGGTGCCGAAGTACGCCGCGACGGCGGTGATTTCAAATGCTTGCCAGTACCTCATAAATGGCTCCGGCTTGGTGTCGGAACTCGTGAAGGCCACGAAGAGGGCGAGTTCGAGGGCGAGCATCACCATCGCCACGACCGACAGCCACGCCCGCAGCGTCAGGAAGATCGGGTTGTCGCGTCCGAAGGCGAAGCGGATGAACAGACCGAAGGCGAAACCGCCCGCGGTGACGGCTAGGAACGTCCCCCACCAATCGCGGAACTCGTTCACGTCCGGCGTCAACCGTTGCGAAAACTGGGCCGGGTCTTTCACCAGCGTATACGCCACGACGACGACGCTGCCGCCGACGAACAAGATTCGCATCAGCCAGGGCGTGAATGATTGATCCCGGATGCCGGCGTGCGCCGCCGGCGACGAAGCGAAGGCCATCAGTACCATGGCGAGCATGAAGAAATGCCCGAGCAGCGGCTTGGCGACCGCGTCGCTCGGCCAGAGCAGAACCATCCAAAAGAACACGCAGATCAACAGCGATAGGAAGCCGCGGACCGTCCCGGCGGGGAGGCCGAACGGCTGGCGCGGGTTGTTCACCGGATCGAGGACGTTGCGATTACCGTCACTCATGGTCGGCTCCTGGCGGAGGGCGGTCGGGCAGTCTCACACTAGGGGATTCGCCGTCGATGGCCGGGGCTTTCGGGAATCGCTCAGCCGCGCGGGTGGTACTTCTTGTGCATCGCCTTCAAGCGGTCGCGGTCGATGTGCGTGTAGTGCTGCGTCGTCGTGATCGACGCGTGCCCCAGTAATTCTTGGACGCTGCGTAAATCGGCCCCGCCGGCGAGGACGTGGGTGGCGAAGCTGTGCCGCAGCGAGTGCGGGCTGATCTTCGCCGGCAGCCCGGCGCGGGCGCAGTAGAACTTGACGATCTTCCAAAGGCGGATGCGGCAGAGCGGGATGCCCGACTTGCTGACGAACACCGTCCCCGCCGCCGTCGCCGGACTCGCGGCGAGGTAGGCCCGTAGCGCCGCGACCGCCGGGCGCCCGAGCGGGACGACCCGCTGCTTGTTCCCCTTGCCGGTGCAGCGGAGGAAGGCCGAGTCGAGGTACAAGTCTTCGAGTCTCAAATTCACCACCTCGGACGCCCGGCAGCCGGTGGCGTAGAGCGTCTCGAGGATGGCCCGGTCGCGCAGGAAGAAGCGGTCCCCCTCCTGCGGGGCGCTCAGGAGTTGGTCGACTTGGACCGCGTTCAACACGGCGGGGATGCGCTGCCAGAGCTTCGGCGAACCGAGCAGATCGACCGCCGTTTGGTCAGCTCGTTCTTCGAGCCGGAGGAAACGGTAGAACATCCGCAAACTGACGATGTGCCGGGCGACCGACGGCGGCGCGAGGTCTTGTTCGTTCAAATACAGCAGGTAGCTGGACAGATCGCGCAGCGTCGGTTTGAGGTAATCCGCCAACCGGTACGTGGCCACCCACTCGGCGTACCTCTGGAGATCGCGGCCGTAAGCGAGCACGCTATTTTCAGCCATGCCGCGCTCGGCCTTCAAATAATGCCGGAACGACAGGAAGTCCGATTGCAGTTCGTTGGGGTTCATTACACTATTGTGACCCGTCGCACGGCAGGAACCGACGGGTCGAATCCGCCGGGATTGCAAAAAAGGCGAATGGGGGTCGTTGCAGTCGTCACACGATGACCAGCTTGCGCCGGCGCTACTCGCCGCCTTCCGATTCCTTCTTCCATTCCTGCAACTTCCGGTAGAGGGTCCGTTCGCCGATGCCGAGCATGCGGGCGGCTTCTTCGCGATTCCCCTCGGCCAATTCGAGCGCCCGCTCCATGTAAAATCGCTCCACCTCCGCCAGCGGTCGGCCGATGAGCGGATCGGGCATCGCGCCGACGGGCAGAGCTAACCGAGGCCCCAGCGCGGCGGGCAAAGCCAGTTGTGCCGGCACGCCGAAAATCGCCAGCAAGCTGCCGTCCTCGGGGAGGTCGTCGAGGTTCAACACGGTGTCGCTGTCGAGCAGGATCATGCTTTCCAGGAGGTTCCGCAATTCGCGGACATTCCCGGGCCAGGTGTAGGTGGCGAAGGCCCGCCAGATACTGTCCGAGAGCCGCGTGATCTTTTTGCCGTACTTCCCCGCGAGCTCTTTGACGAAGGTCGACACCAGCAGCGGAATATCTTCCCGCCGCTCCCGCAGCGCCGGTAGCCGCACGACGCCGACCTTCAATCGCTGATACAAATCGCGGCGGAACTCGCCCTTCTCGACCATCGCATCGAGGTCGCGGTTGGTCGCGGCGATCACGCGGACATCGACCTTCATCGGCTCGTTGGAACCGATCCGCACAACTTCGCCATTTTCCAGCACGCGCAGCAGCTTCGCTTGCAGCGAGGTCGGCATGTCGCCGATTTCGTCGAGGAAGAGCGTGCCGCCGTTGGCGTACTCGAACCGGCCTTTGCGGAGTTTGTCGCCACCGGTGTACGACCCCGGCTCATGGCCGAACATTTCGTCGTCGAGCAAGTTCTCGTTCAGCGCGGCGCAGTTCATCGCCACATACGGCTTATTCTTGCGCGGGCTGTTCGTGTGTAGCGCCTTGGCCGCGAGTTCCTTGCCGGTGCCGTTCTCGCCGAGGATCAACACCGGCGCCGGCGCCGGGGCGTAGGCCTTCAACAGTTGGATGACCCGGTGCATCCGCGGTCCGCTGCCGACAACGCCTTCGTACCCGAATTTCTCGTCGAGCTGCCGGCGGAGTTCTTTGTGCGCCTTGGCCAAGCGGGTGTTATCCGCGGCTTTATCGACGATGGCCCGCAGTTCGCTCAGGTCGATCGGCTTCATCAGGTAATGCGTCGCCCCGAGCTTCATCGCCTCTTGGGCCGTGCGGACGTCGTTGTATCCGCTGATGACGATGACTTCCGCATCGGGCAGAACTTCCGTGACTTGCCGAACGATGGTGAGGCCATCGAGATCGGCCATGCGCAGGTCGGTGAGAACGATATCGAACTCGTCGGCGTCGATGCGGGCGGCGCCGGCCTTCCCGGACGTGGCCACGCAGACGCGGTGCCCCTTGCGCTCGAGGCTCTCCGCGATCGTCGCCGCCAGATTCTGGTCGTCGTCGATGACCAGAATTCTCGACGGATCGGAGTCATGCGTCATTCGTCATTCGCCCTTGGTGATCCGAACAAAAGCCTCATCGAAGTTCGACGATATTCTGCCCGGATCGAAGCGCCGTCAACAGAGCCGGCATGACGCGGTCGAACGAGGCGAGCAAATCGCGAGTTCGACAATTTCCCAACCGCACCCAAACCAACTGCGGCCCCGTCGGGTCGGCGACGGCGAGATAGAAAAAATCCTCGTCTTTGCTGACGATCACTTGCCCGTTTGAAGCGGCGAATCTGCGGATCGTCCGGTCATCGGCCGCGTCGAGACCGACGTCGACGACGTGGGTCGCATCGAGGCCGAGCCCGGTCAGGTGCCGGGCTAGTGCCGCGGGGAGCTGGTGATCGATGAGAAAACTCAAGCCGATTGGAGTACTCCGTGGTCGGTTTGCCGGGCGGCATAGGTCAGCGCCGCGAGCAGATCCTCGCGTTCCAACGAAGGGTAATCGGCCAGAATTTCATCGAAGTCGGCGCCGGCGCCGAGGAGTTCCAGAATATCGAGCACGCGCATCCGTGTACCGCGGATGCAGGGTCTTCCACCGCATTTCCCCGGTTCGATCGTCACACGCCGCAACAGCTCGGTCGGAGTCGCCATGTAAGATCCTCTGTTCCGGGGCTATTCTACGGCGGCGCCCATCCGCGCGGCCATTACGATCTCGGCGCAGCCGCGTTGAGAAATGACGACGAACCAACGTCGGTGTAAGATGACGACCCTACCACCACCCCAGGTGCCCGCCATGCGCTCGCTTCTCTCCCGTACGCTCTTGCTGTCCGTCGTCCTCGCGGCCCTCGGCGGGGCGCTGATCGTCGCCCAGACGAACAAAACCAGCGGCCAGAAAATGGCCGAAGCCGCGACCAAGCTCACCGGCACCTTCACGCCCGAACAGAAGAAGGCGGCCCTGTTCGGCTACGACGACGAACACCGCACGACGTGGTACTTCACGCCGGTGCAAGGCAAGGACAAAGAATCGCTGCGGAAGGGCCTGCGGATGGACGGCCTCAGCGCCGACCAAAAAGCCGCGATGCTCGACCTGCTCAAACTCGGCCTCTCGGCCAAAGGGTTCGAGCAAGCGTCGGGCATCATGAATCTCGAAACCTACCTCGCGGAGTTGGAAGGCGGCAACGGGGCCATGACCCGCAACCCACAGTGGTACTTCGTCAGCATCTTCGGCGAACCATCGAATACCGGCGCCTGGGGCTGGCGCATCGAAGGGCACCACCTGTCCGTAAACTTCACGCTTGACAAAGGCGAAGTCGTCTCGGCGACGCCGATGGTCTTCGGCATCAACCCCGCCGAGATCAAAGCCGGGCCGAAGAAGGGCACCCGCGTTGTTCCGGAGGTCGAAGACTTGGCCAAGGAATTGATCGCCAGCTTGAGCGACGATCAGAAGAAGATCGCGTCCCAAGCCAAGCAGTTCGGCGAAATCCAAGAGAAGCAAGCGAACGCGACCCTCGGCGCCCCCGTCGGCATTCCCGCCAAAGATTTGACCGCCGAGCAAAAGAAGACGCTGCGGAAACTGGTCGAAGCTTACGCCAACCGCCTGCCCACCGAGTTGGCCGCGAGCGAGCTGAAGAAAGTCGACGCCGCCGATTTCGGCAAAGTCCACTTCGGCTACTGCATCGAAGAGAAGAAAGACGGCAAGCCCTACACCTACCGCGTCCACGGCCCGAGCTTCGCCATCGAGTTCCTCAACGTCCAAGCCGACGCCGCGAAGAACCCGGCCAACCACATCCACAGCGGCTGGCGCTCGCTGCC
>JANXTU010000291.1 GCA_025352235.1 Fimbriiglobus sp. | reverse complement strand
AAACTTGCGCCCACAGCGAAGCCCACGGATGCGGAATCCCTTGGAACTCAACTTAGCGGGAACCGCCGCAACTGGGAGAATCCCCTTGCCAGCGGCGCGGCCACCCGCGAATCTAGGCGAGTCCTCTCTCGTCGCTCATTCATCCGGGATGGATCGTCTATGGCCGCGCCCGAACCCGAATTCAAACCGTTTGTCCCCGCGACGGAGTCGCCGCCGGAATTCACCATTGCCCCCATCGTCATCGGCTCACTGCTCGGCGTGCTGTTCGGCGCGTCGTCGGTCTGGCTGGTCCTGAAGGTCGGCCTCACCGTGTCGGCGTCGATCCCGGTGGCGGTGCTGTCATTCGCGCTCTTCCGCGCCATGCAGTCCATCGGCCTGCGCAAACGCAGCGTCCTCGAATCGAACATGGCCCAGACCGCCGGTAGCGCCGGCGAGAGCATCGCCTTCGGTGTCGGCCTCGTCATGCCGGCGTTGCTCGTGCTCGGCTTCGATATCGATGTCATCCGCGTGATGACCGTCGGCGTCCTCGGCGGCCTCCTCGGCATCCTCATGATGATCCCGCTGCGGCGAGCGTTCATCGTCCAAAAGCACGGCGAACTGAAATATCCCGAAGGGACCGCCTGCGCCGACGTCCTGAAGGCCGGCGAGAAAGGAGGCAGCACCGCGGGCATCCTAGTCGTCGGATTTCTGATCGGGTTCGTCTACCAGTTTATGATGCTCGGTTTAAAGATGTGGCAGGATACCGCGAGCAAGAAGCTCTGGATCGTCGAAGGCGGCAAAGCCGTCGGGCTGAAAGGGGCCGCGGTCGGTTGCGAAATGTCGGCCCCGCTCTTGGGCGTCGGCTACATCATCGGGCCGCGCATCGGCAGCATTATGCTCGCCGGGGGCGTCTTGGCGTATTTGGTCGTTTCGCCGATGGTTGTCTTCTTCGGCGACAACCTCGACAAGCCGCTTCTGCCGGCCGTGTCCAAAATCGACGAGAAAACCGGGGTCGATGCCGGGCTGATCAAGAACATGTCGCTGCGCGACATCCGCAACAACTACATCCTCTATATCGGCGCCGGGGCGGTCGCGGCCGGCGGCATCATCAGCATGATGAAAGCGATGCCGGTGATCGTGTCGAGCGTGCTGGCGGGCTTGAAGGACGCCTTCGGGAAACCGAACCCGGCCCACGCGGGGGGCGTGCCGCGCACCGAGCGCGATATGCCCATGAGCGTGGTGCTCTTCGGCTGTTTGGGGATGGTCGTCGCGCTCGCGGCGGCGCCCCAGCTCGGCTTGGGCCTCAGTCTCACCGGGGTCATCGGCGCGTTCATGATCCTGCTGTTCGGCTTCCTTTTCGTGACCGTGAGCAGCCGTCTGACGGGGGAAATCGGCTCGAGTAGCAACCCGATCTCGGGGATGACGGTGGCCACGCTGCTCATGACCTGCGTGATCTTGCTCGCGCTCTCCGAGTTCGACGTCATCGCCCTCGGCAAAGACATCAAACTGATGGCCTTGACCATCGCGGGCGTGGTGTGCATCGCTTGTAGCAATGGCGGGACGACCTCGCAAGCGTTGAAAACCGGGCACTTGCTCGGGGCGACGCCGCTGTACCAGCAGTACGCCATCCTCATCGGTTCGCTGGTGTCGGCGCTCGTCGTCGGCGTCGTGCTCATCGGCCTGAACCAGGCCGGGACGATCTACACCAAGCTCGGCCTGCCGGAGGCGAAAGTCGACGTGAGCCGGTTGACCGACACCGACCGCGTCCAGCGCGGGCAGTACAAGGACGACGCGACCGTTTACAAAGTGCTGATTGTCGGCGAGCGCGAGAAACTCGACCCGGCGGTTTTCCCAGTGGCGATCCCGCCGGGCAAGTACCTCGTCGACGACGCCGGAAAGATCGTTTACCGCTGCGACCCGGCCGTGAACGGCAAACTCGAATACGAGGACAGCGAGGAGGGCAAACCTGACGCGGACCGGGTGAAGATGACCAACAAGAAATTCGACGCCCCTAAAACGCAACTGGTGGCGCTGATTATCGACGGTGTGCTCGACCGCAATTTGCCGTGGGATTTGGTACTCATCGGCGTGCTGATCGCCATCACGCTGGAGTTGGCCGGAGTGCCGTCGCTGCCGTTTGCGGTGGGCGTCTACTTGCCGCTGGCGAGCAGCATGCCGATCTTCTTGGGCGGGATTCTGCGCTGGGTCGTGGATAAACTGCGGAACCGCCCCGAGGAGGGGGACAGCGGCCCCGGCGTTCTCCTGAGCTCGGGTTACATCGCCGGCGGATCGATCGCGGCGCTGATCGCCGCGTTCATGGAGTTCGCGCCGGATTCTTGGCTCGAGTTCGCCAACGTCGGCAAGAAACTCGAAGGCGTGAGCGTTTTCGGGGCACCCTTCGCCGAAAGCAACGGCACCGTCACCATTGCCTTCGGGGTGCTGACGATTCTGCTGTTCGCCTTATCGTGGCGGACGGGGCGGAAGAAATAGCAGCGCGGATTACTTCACCAAGTCTTCCGGCTTCTTCCCCGGTTTCCAGTCGGCGTCCTTCTTCGCGCGGAAGGGCGTCGGTTTGTACTCGCCGACCAAGTCGACCTTCGACTTCTCGGCGATTTTGTCTTCCATCCCGAGAACCCAATAGCTCGCGTTCACGAGCATCCTCCGGGTGCCCTCGTGGCTGAGGTCGTCGGCGCAGCCCATCGTCGTCGTGAAGATTTTGGCCGTCTTGCCGCTCTCGGTCTTGTAGGTTTTCGTCCAGGCCACCGGCATCATCGGGTCATTCTTCTTCCCGACGACAGCCTTCGAATCGGGCTTCAGGGTTTCGGTCACTTCGCCGAAGACGAGCACTTTGGAATCGCCCGCGGGTTTCGCGGTGTAAACATCCGTCGTGCCGAAGATGCTGCCGGTGTCGACCCCCTTAAGAATCGGGTTCGAATCTTCGCCCTTGGCGACGATGCCGCGCGTCCCTTGCTGGCCGTGGTTGCCGTGGTGGGCGACCCACGTTTCGCCGAGGACCTGCCGGCCGAAGCCGCCGTCGTAGTTTTTGTCCTTGTTGCCCCACGTGTACTTCTTGTACGCCGACTTGCCGTCGAGGTTGAAGGCGTGTGTCGCGGTGCGCAGGCCGACGATCGGCTTGCCCGAT
>JANXTU010000270.1 GCA_025352235.1 Fimbriiglobus sp. | reverse complement strand
CCGGCCTCGCGGAACCCGACGAATGCGTCCCAATTTTGGAGGCGATGGAGGGGCACCCCAACGCCGGGGTCCGACGACAGGGGGCGTTCGTCCGCTCCTTCCTGGCGTCCGGGCAAAAGCCGGCCGGACCAACCGCCGCCGGTGACGGCGGGGGCAAGTAGGCTTTCCGGGATACTATTGTCATCTCAGCGGCCGGTGCGGCTGTGTTGGGTCGTTCGGCAGCAGAGGGCACACGGATGGCGGCGTGGTTCACCGTGTACTGCACTCGTTCCGTCACGGCCGTCACAGCGGACGACATCCTCGCCGGCATCAATTCCGCTGATGTCTGGACCGTCGCTGAGGGCTTCGGGATCGAGGACGACGACGCGGTTGTGGCCGCGTGTAACGCCCTGCTGATCGAGCCAATATCAGACCAGCCGGGCCTCCGATTCCGACTGTCCTACCGGCCACCAGAGTTCCGACCGGTCATCGTCCACGTCTGGGACGAGGTAGAGGGGGAGTTGGAGGAGGCGGACGAGTTGCTGGAGGACGCATCGGGGGCCGGGTTGGACCGCATCCGTTCGCACTTGGGCCGGGTCACAGAAGTAGTGGCCGTCGAGTTGGGCTGGAGCCAAATGGAGGATATGGGCGTGGTGCTGGCCAGCCTGGTCGCCGAGTTCCTGGCGGGCGTGGCCGACGGGCTTGTGGTTGACCCGATGGATGTGTGGTGGGCGGTCGAGGATGGCGTGCCGTCGCAGCTCGCCGGCCCCGCAAGGCAGGCCGGACCACCCGCCGCAGGCGACGGCGGGATCGGGTAGGCTTACCGGGATACTCTGATCATCACAGCGGCCGGTGCGGCTGAGTTGGGGCGTTCGGCAAGTAGGAGGGTTGATCGTCGGCGGCAGCTCGGCCGCGCACCCGGCGCACGAAGCGTAGTCGGTCGGGCGCGTCTTGGCGGGGGCGGCGGTCGTGGAAATCCTTCGAGGCGTGACGGTCAGAGATCGGGATACGATCAACGGGGTGGCACGGGGAAATTGTAGTCCGCCGCCAGGCCGTCGATGCGGGCACTCACTCAAACTGGGGCGAGTTCTAGTGGATTCGCCTCCGGCCAGGCATTACAGTGTATAGACAGGCCCGCAGTACAGCACACCTTCAACCCCTCTTGGCGTGCCCATGCTCGTGCCGTTCGGACAATTGCCAATCGGCGACGGGCTGCTCCCGGACGGATCGCGCGTGCCGTTCTACATCGACCGGAATGAACTCGACACGCTTCGCCTCGACGGGCCGGCTTGGAAGTATGACGACGCGCGGTTTCTCGAAGTGGCGATCGGCGATCCGGACGCGATCTTCGAGGGGTTACGCCGACCGAACCAGACGGCCAGTCTGTGCCACGCCGTGTTCCCGACCTTCGACCCGGATGAGACGGACGAGGCCGGGTCGGGAACGCCGCCGCGGTTCGGATTCGTCTTCTTGGCCTTCTCGGCTTTGGCTGACATGGGCCACGTGGTATTCGACTGGGAGTGGCGGACTCAGGACGACGACGAGCAAGGGCACCCCGAGAACTGGCAGACCGACTTCGTGAGGAGAGCATGGAAACGAGCCTAAACGAGTACCTGAAGGCCAACGAGCCGGGGCCGTTCCGCGCCGTGCCGCACTACTTCCGCAGTGGGGACTACCTCACGTACTTCCTGTCCGACAGCGTTTGCTACGCCAAGCGACTCGACGATGTCGTGACACTCTATCTCGAACCGGGGACAGACCGACTCGTCGGCTGTAAGGTCAAAGGCGTCAAGCAAATCCTGCGGTCCGCGGGCGACTTCGGCATCGACCTCGACGGCGGTAAGCAGGTGAGGCTCGGCCTGTTTTTCTTCGTCGGGGCCGCGCCCGACCGGGCCGACCGCGAACCGAAAATGAAGTGGTACGACCTGCTCAAGGAACTCTCGGCCGTCGAGTTCGACAGCTCCCAGTTCGCGTTGTGCGGCTGACCGCATTCCGCCGGCGTGCGGACTCCGGCGATCCCGTCCGCCTCCCGGTCGTCGAAATGCGGCACCTGCCGCTGACGCCGGGAGCCTTCGGGGGTGTTACTTCTTCGCGGCCGGGACGATCGGCGTGTGCGGCTTGCCCTTGTTGTCGAGGTTCACGTTCAGCGCGGCGGGGTCGAACTCGACCTTCGCGCCGCCCTCGGGCACTTCGACCTTCGCGCTCCACAGGATCGCGTTCACGACCAGCCGGCGGAAGTCGGCGTCGGCCCAGTTGCGGTGGTTGTGCCCGCCGGTGAACCCGAACCCGCGGCCGCCGTCCTTGCGGTCGTAGGCCCAGGCCAGCGTCTCGATGCGGCCGAGGAACTTCTTCGCGTCGGCCGTGCCCCGCGTGCCGTCCGGCGGCAGGGCTTGCAGGATCGCCGTCACGCCCTTGGCGTCCTTCACGTCGGCCGCGTCGCCCACCCAGTGCATGTTGTAGTACCACTCGTCGTTGACCGTGAACGGGTTGACGCCGCGCGTCGTCGGGTGCTTCGGCAGGCTGCGGACTTCGGCGTCCCAGTGCGGGTTCGTGCTGATCCGGGGGTCGTAGTACCCGCCCATCCAGCCGACGACGGTCGCCCCGTGCCGCGGCTCGTAATCGACGGCGTAGTGCAGGTTCACCCAGCCGCAGCCGGCGTCGATGAGCTTCTGCATCGCCTTGAGGCGGTCCTTCTGCACGACGGGGTGCCCGCCGCGGCCGTCCATGTAGAACAGTACGGTGGCCGCGCCGTCGAAGACCTTCTCGTCCTTCGGCCAGCCGTCGCGGACCATGACCGGCCAGACGCCGGGGGTCTGCTTGAGCAGGTCCATGAGGATGGCCGTGCCGGCGAAGAACTCGTGGTCGCCGGGGCCGTGGCTCTTGCTCCCCGCGACGAGGACGATCTTCTTGCCTTTGAAATCGGCCGGGGGTTCCACGCCGAGCGCGACCTTCGATTGATCGAACGGATCGAAACCGAGTTCTTTGAGTTGCTCCGGGGTCGCGGCATTCTTCACGGGCTCAGCGGCCGTGGCACCGACTGCGAAAATCAAGGACGCGAGAGAGGTTCGCCAGAGCATGGGAGAGCTTCCGGGTAAGGGGCGCGGACGCGGGCGGTATGACAGTAAAATAGGAACAGGCCCCACCCGTGGCCGCAAGCCGATTTTCCGGACCGCGACCCCGCCGAGGTTCCCCGCATTGAAGCCGATTCCCACCGCGGATGATCTGTACGCGCTGTTCCCCGCCGGAACGGACCGACCTGGGTTTACGCCCGTGGCGCCGGAGGAAATGCCCGAGCCGTACCGGAGCCTGTTGGTCCATACCCACCACATGACCGTGACGGTCGAGGGGTTTTACGGGCAACCGGTGACCGTCGCCGTTCTCGATCACGTCCGTTGCGGAGACGTGTACGGTCGCAAGATTCTGCTCTCGTTGAAAGAGACCGGGGAAGTCGTGCAGTTCGGGATGATCGAGGTCGACTTGGCCGCGCTGTCGGAGTCTGTCCGGGCCGAAATCGTCGCGGGGAAGACGCCGCTGGGCCGGGTGCTGATTGAAAATGACGTGTTGCGGTCGATCCGACCCCTCGGGTTCTATCGCGTCGAACTCGACGCCGCGATGTGCACTTGGTTCGGATTGAAGGAACCGCAAACGACCTACGGCCGGCTTGGGGTGATCTTCACGGGGGATCGTCCCGCCATCGAAGTGCTGGAGATTCTGGCGCCGGTAGGGGAGAGGAACGCGGATTCGTCACTGGAGGGCAGGGGCCTTACAATACCCTGATGCTCCCTCGCTGGCTCGCCACCTTCGCCCCGCCGACCGGCTCGCCGTTCGAACTCGCCGCGGAAGCCATCGCCGTCAAAATCCGCTGGGTCGGGTTGGTCGTCGGCTTCCTGCTGGCCAACTTCGGCCCATCCGGCGACTCCGTCGCGCTCAACGTCATGCTCGGCCTCGGCGTCGGTTTCACCGCGATCAACACCGCCGTCTTCCGGGGCGGCCGCGTCTTCCTGCGCGATCACCCGTTGATCATCTCGGCGATGGAGGCGCTCTTCATCGGCCTGCTCTGCTACTCCGAAGCCGGCCTCGATAGCCCCTTCCGGTTCTATTACTTGCTGTCGCTCATCTGCTGCGCCATCCGCTACAGCCCGCGCATCACGTTCCTCACCTGCGGGCTGGATATCCTCAGCTACGCGGTCCTGAACGCCGTCGTCGAATCGCAACCGAATACCCGCCCGCTGTTTTTGCTGACGGTGGTGGTGTTGATCTGGGCCACCTGGGCCGCGGGGGCGATGGCCCGGTTGTTGAAGCGCGCCGAAAACGGCCTGCGGATCATGAACCTCGCCCTCACCGAGAACCAAGGTCAGTTGGAATCGCGCATCGCCGAGCGGACGCGCGAACTCGAGGAATCGCAGGCCCAAGTCCTGCACCAAGAAAAGATGGCCGCGTTCGGATTGCTTGCGGCGGGGATCGCCCACGAAGTCGGCAACCCGCTCACGAGCATCAGCGGCATCGTGCAGATGCTCGAGCGCCGCGACCCGGACGAATACACCCGCACCAAGCTCGGCATCGTGACGGGGCAACTCGCGCGCATCCAGAATATCCTGCGCGAACTCATCACGTTCAGCCGGCCGGCGAGCGCCCTCAGTGGCAAGGTCGCCACGGCGGACGTCATTTCGGAAGCTCTCGGAATCGCCAAGTATTACAAGGGCGGCAAGAACCGGAACATCGTTTCCGAAGTGCCGAGCGATCTCCCCGCCATCGTCGGCGTCCGCGATCAACTCGTGCAAGTGATCTTCAACTTGGTGCTCAATGCCATCGACGCCACGGGCAAAGGCGGGAACATCGTCGTCGGGGCGCGGCGCGAGGGGAACCGGGTCGAATGGACGGTCGTCGACGACGGCATCGGCATCGACCCCGCCGAGCAAGCCCGGTTGTTCCGGCCCTACTTCACGACTAAGAAACAAGGCACCGGCTTGGGCCTATTCGTGACCCGCCGCATCGTCGAAGCCCACGGCGGCATGGTCGGTGTGGAATCGGAATCGGGACGCGGCACGACCTTCCGCGTGAGTCTGCCGGTGAAGGTGGACGCTTCGACCCGAGCGGGGGGCGTCAGCCCCCCGTGGAAGTCCAGCGAAGCGTCTCTGGAGACCACGGGGGGTTGACACCCCCCGCTCGGTTTGGAATGACCCCTATGACCATCCCCCCCGCCATTCTCGTCTGCGACGACGAACCCGTCATCCGCGATACCCTCGCCGAATTCCTCGCGCAGGAGGGGTACGAAGTCCTCACCTGCGGGTCCGGCGAAGACGCGCTGCGACTCGCCGGCGAGCGGATGTTCGACCTCGTCCTCTGCGACATCAACCTTCCCGGCCTCGACGGCATCGACGTGCTCGAAGCGCTCGGCCGCATCAGCCCGGAGACGTTCGTCATCCTCATCACGGCCTACGCCACCGTCGAAACGGCCATCGAAGCCTTCCAAAAGGGCGCGCACGATTACCTGATGAAGCCGATCCTGCTGCGCGAAGTCCACGGCAAGATCGCGCGGTTGCTGAAGCAGCGCGACATGCACCGCGAGAATACCTGGCTCCGCCGCGAACTGAACCGCGTCGCGGACAGCGCCGAAATGGTGACCGGCCAAAGTCCCGCGATGCGCATGGTCATGGACTTCGCCAAGCGCGTCGCCCCGTCGCCGAGCACGGTGCTGATCCTCGGCGAAAGCGGCACCGGCAAGGAACTGCTAGCCCGGGCCATCCACCGCTTCGCCCAAGCCGCGAAGCCGACCGACGGCAAGTTCCTCGCCGTCAACTGCGCCGCCATCCCCGGCGATCTGCTGGAAAGTCAGCTCTTCGGCCACAAGCGAGGGGCGTTCACCGGCGCCGACCGCGACGCCGTCGGATTGTTCGTCCACGCCGGCGCGGGGACGATCTTCCTCGACGAAATCGGCGAACTGCCGCTGGCGACGCAGGCGAAGTTGCTCCGCGCCATCGAGCAAAAAGAAGTGCAACCCGTCGGCGCGAACGAACCGGTGAAAGTCGCCGCGCGGATCCTGGCGGCGACGAACAAAGACTTGGCCAAGGACGCCGCCGCCGGTCGATTCCGGCCCGACCTGTTCTACCGGTTGAACGTCGTCGCGCTCACGCTGCCGCCGCTGCGCGAGCGCCGCGAGGATCTGCCGACGCTCGTCGAATTCCTACTGACCAAGCATTGTCAGCAGTCGGGCCGGCCGTTCGCGGGATTGTCGCACGAGGCGATGCAACGCGTGCGGACCTACCCGTGGCCGGGAAACATCCGCGAACTCGACAACGCCATTCAACGGGCCGTCGTGTTGGGCGAACCGCCCCTGATCGAAGTGGCCGACCTCCCGCAGACGCTCTGGAATTCGGAAACCGCAAACCGCGATCCCGATTTGCTGGAAGAAGCCGTGCGCTTCGCGGAGAAGACCCACCTCGAACGGATCTTGAAACAAACCCCCGACAAACGCGAAGCCGCCAAACGCTTGGGTATCGGTTTGAGTTCCCTGTACCGCAAGATCGAGCTGTGCGGCGTGGTCGTGGAGTGACGGATGTCACTTCGGCCATGCGTACAGGTCGATCTTCACCGCTTCGTAATTGGCATCGAGCGCCGGCCCGAGCAACCGCAGCGCCGCGATCCGCCGGACGACTTGCTGGAAGTACTCCACCTCATCGAGCCGCAATGCCCGGCCCAACAGGGCGAACTCCCGGTAGCTGAGCCACTTTTTCAGCACTTGGTAGCCGCCCAAGGTGTACTCCCACACGGCCTTCGGCACATTCTTCCAGTGGGTCGCGTCGTTGAGGTAGATGTCGAAGGTGGTGGCGCCGAGTTGGGCGACACCGTCGCCGAGGGCGGCGAGTTCTTCGGGGGTGTAGGCGCGCTCGACGGCCTTTCCGTAGCTCGGCATGCAGATGCCGCCCTTTCCGGCGACACCCCAGTGGGCGGTGACTGCAAGATCGGGAGTGAATCCTCTCGTGTCGCCGATACTGCCAAGCCCTTTGCGAAGCTTACCCGAAGTAACGCCGGGAACATGTTGTTCAGCATTGAGCAACGCCGCCAGCGTTATTCCGAGTTCGCCGGAAGCCTTGAGCAACTTGGCCGCGTTCGGCAGGGGAACGCGTGGCCAATCGTGTCGGAGCGCGTCGGCGTTTTCGGCGGCGTAGTTCGGTGCGTGAAGCATCGCCAAGCTGTGGAAGTATAGGCTAGGCGTCGCACGGACCTTGCCGCGAGATGTCAGATACTCCACCGCACCATCTGTCAAATTCGCGCAGTAGTCACCGAATTCGTGACACTGGCGGCCCGTGTCATCGCCGAAGAGCGTGTGGCCGTTTGTGTCTTCCTTCAGCAACATTGGGAAGACGTTGGCCCCTCGTTCGATGATGTGCAATGTCGCGTGTTGTTTGAGGATCAATGGCGGATCGAACTCTTTTCGGTTCGCCTTGGTAGCCGCGATCCAATAGTTGTCCTGAAACACATGAGGAAAATACTCTGTGCGTTTTTCGTTGAGTAATTTCCCGGTCGGTTCCCAATATAACCATCGTGTGTCGAAGGGCCTGTAAGCGAATGGCACAACGAAGCCCGGTAAGAAGCCACGCAGTTGCAGTAGTTCTCTGGATTCGACAGCGACGTACCGATTCGCATCCGACATGGATTGTGGAGAAATTCGCTGCATCTCGAGATGGGAGACTTTTTTGTCGAAATAGTCACGGATACGATTTTGTAGATCCTCTTTGGACAAATCGACCAAAAACTGATCTCGCGCCGTAAAGATACCCGGAAAGTTGGTGGGAAACAGCTCTGGCATCAATGGCCAAGCCGTGAATCCTGCCGTCGTTTTCATCGGGCGGAATGGCAACCCGAGTTCGCGTATCGGCTCGATGATCGCGTATTTCTTCTTGGCCCACTTCAAGCCGAACGCCAGCAAATCTTTCAATTTGGTCGCACCCCAAAAATCGCGGTAGTACACCCTCGCCGGCGACTTGTGTTTGGATTTCCGCACCATCGTGGCGATGGCCGTCCCCACTTGGATCCCTTCCCGGTTTTGGGCGGTGCTGAAAGCGCTCGGGTCGGAATCGCCGGCGGGGGTGAGTTTGCCGGTCTTGTACTTGTCGCCGTTCAAAGAGTCGATCCAGATCGAATCGAAACTGTCGAGGTACTTCTCGCGCATCAGGGGGAATGACATCCCGTCGAGCCAAGAGTAGTTGGATATGAAGCAGACGATCCCTTCGGCGGCTCCCCCACCCGAGAGCTCGCGCAAAATGCTCCGTTCCGCCATTCGGAAGAAGCGGACGTAGAGATCGTTCAACCCTTGGCCATGCGGTTTCAAACCGCCGGTTACGCCCGGCGTGCCCCGGTAATTGACCGAGAGGTTGCGTTCCTCATCGATGGCGATTCCGGCGAAGCCGTTGTACGGCGGATTGCCAATAATCACGAGGATCGGATGCTTCCACTTGACTCTCTCGGCGGCTTCGCGTTCCTGGTTGAATTCTTCAAAAATACTTTTGGTCGCATCCAATTTCGGATCCCAACCCGTGAGCGCATTGGTGAGATAGATGCACGGCCTCTTGGCGTCCGCGTCATTGGCTGCAATGCCACTTTCTTGTAGCCGCAGCCCCAATTGCAAATGGGCGACGACGAACGGTGCCGGCAGCAGTTCAAATCCGATGATGCGAGTCGTCGCCGCCCGACGGAGTTTGAGAGCCACCAAATCGCCGTCGCCGTTTTCCGTGTAAGTGGCTTCGATCCGTTTCAGCACCTCCACCAAATACGCCCCGGTGCCGCAGCAGGGGTCGAGGACGTACACCGATTCGTCGGCCAAGCCGTCCTCGCGGCCCA
>JANXTU010000373.1 GCA_025352235.1 Fimbriiglobus sp. | reverse complement strand
GTGCCGGGTGACCGCGCCGTCGATGACGATCGAGCCGGTGTAGTTGAGGGCGTTGTCGCCGATGCGGACGACGCCGGCGGTGATCTGGCCGAGTTCGGTGTCGCTGACGCCCAGCCCGGTCGCCCCGCCGCCGACGGTGATGACCGTCGCGGTCGAACTCGGCGCGATGGACACGATCCCGGTGCCCGCGTTCACAGTGCCCACGATCGCCACAGCGTCGGTAATCAGATTGATGTTGCCGTTCGAGGTGGCGATGTTGCCCAGCGTCTCGACGCCATTGGTGGCGACCAGTGTGAGGCTACCGCCCGAGGTGGTGAGCGTGTCGGTGGTGTCGTCGAAGGTGACGTTCCCGTTCAGCGCGATGAACTGGACGCTACTGGTGCTGTTCGTGAGGAGGGCGATGGGGGTCGTGAGCGCCGCATCGAACGTGATCGAGGTTTGGGCCGTGATGCTGATTTGAATTCCGGCGCCGACCGTCTGGAGAGCGCCTTGGCTGATGGTCCCCGCGATCCCGGCCGAGTCGGTGGCGTTGATCGTGCCGTCGGTGGCGCTGAGGAAACTATCGAGCGTCCCCGTGCCGGCGACACCGGTCACGATGTTGATCAGGGTCGCCGGGACGACCCGGTCTTCGAGTTGTTCGCAATGGAGCCGCCGGCCCTGCGACTTCGCTCGGTTTTTCTTGGCCGCGTCGGCTTTGGACAGGACTTCACCAACCCAGCGGGAGAACGGATTCGGATTCACGGCAAACCTCGGGATGAAGCTTCTGGGGGATCGGAAAAGTACGCCAACCGGCCGACTGGGCGAAATAGGCAAACTGCGATTCACAGAAGCTTACTAAGTGTGGGTGATGCTGGCGCGTCAAGAATTTATGAAATGGAGCGGAATTCGGGTCGCGCCCCGGTGCAATCGTCCTGCTCCCCCAAATCAGCGACTGGCGCGCTCGCCGGTGATCAACCGGGCCGTCCGGTTGCGCGTCATGTAGTTCCACATCCACTGGAAGAGGACCATGACGCGGTTTTCGAAGCGGGCCAGATACAGGATGTGAATGAACAACCAAGCGACCCACGCGATGAACCCGCTGAGCCGGATGCCGTTGCTTTCGAGGACCGCCCGCGACCGGCCGATGGTCGCCATACTCCCTTTGTCGAAGTACCGGAACGGCCCCGGGGCCGCTTGTCCTTTCGCCCGCCGCCGCAGCACCCCGGCCACGTACTGCCCCTGCTGCACCGCCACCGGGGCCACGCCCGGCAGTTGTTTCCCGTCGGCCGATTTCATCAGCGCGAGGTCGCCGATGACGAAAAGATCCGCCCGATTGCCGACGGTGCAATCCGGGTTGACCGCGATGCGCCCGGCTTTGTCCAAGGCGACCCCGCCCACGGCTTCGGCCAGCATTTTGCCCAGCGGGTTGGCCTTCACCCCGGCCGCCCAGACGACGCAGTTCGTCGGCACCGGTTCGATGATCCCGTGGCGGTCGACGATGACGTTCTCGGCGGTGATCTCCGTGACCCGGCAATTCAGCCAGAGTTCGACGCCGATCCGGGAGAGCGCCTCCGCGGCGCGCTGCGACGACTTTTCGGCGAAGGCTTGCAGCACGCGGTCGCTGTTCTCGACGAGGATCACCCGGGCGTCGGCCGGGTCGATGGTGCGGAAGTCGCGACGCAGAGTTTCCCGAGCGAGTTCGGCAATGGCCCCGGCCAACTCGACGCCCGTCGGACCGCCGCCGACGATGACGAAGGTGAGGTGTTTCTTGCGGTGGGCGATGTCCGGATCGCGCTCGGCGCGCTCGAATGCGCTCAATACTTTGCGGCGGATCTCGGTAGCGTCTTCGAGGGTCTTCAACCCCGGCGCGTGCGGTTCCCAGGCCGCATCTTTGCCGAAATAGTGGTGCGTCGACCCGGTCGCCAAGACGAGCGTATCGAACGGCAAACGGAGGCCGTCCTTCAACAGGACCTCGTTCGCGGCGAGGTCGAAGCCCGTGACTTCGTCGAGGATCGTCTTCGCGTTCTTTTGGTATTTCAAGATCGACCGCAGCGGGGCCGCGATGTTGGCCGGGGACAGCGCCCCCGTCGCCACTTGGTAGAGCAGCGGTTGAAACAGGTGGAAGTTGCGCCGGTCGACCAGCGTGATCTCCCCGGCGTACTTGCGGAGTTCAGTCGCGCAGGTCAACCCGCCGAAGCCCCCGCCGATGATGACGACCCGATTCATGGACGGTTCTCGGAATGGGCGATTGGACACGGTGAGTTTAGGGGTTTCGCGCGGGACTGGTACCGGCCGTAGGCCAGGACCGCCGCCACGGCCGGGGTGAACCAGATCGGTTCCGCGAGCCGGTCGATGCGGAAGCCGAACCAAGAAATGAGCGAGAGGCCGAGGAGCGGCAGAGTGGGGGAGCCGGATCGCATCACGATGGCGATGATGGGCAGCGCGAGGACAGTGAGGTCGAAGATCCAGCCGCCGTACGGGGCGACGAGGCACGAGAGCACCACGACCCACGGCAGAGAGTTCGACCAATCGATGGTGCGCTTCCAAAACCAAATGATCGAGCAGAGGCAGGCGATTCCCAGTGGGAGGAACTGCAACCAGAAACGATCCGGGTCGACGGCGTGGCGGAACTGATAACTGAGGAGTGGCACCTGCCAATCCGCGAGGCGGACCGTCTCGGGCGTCGACGGCCGGCGCAGCGCTTCAACAAACCACCGGAAGATTTCGGGCTGCACCGCGAGCGCGAAGGCCGAGCCAACCGCGAGAACCGCGAGCCCTCCGAAGAGCGCCCGCCGACCATCGCGAGTCCATGAGTCCCACAGGAGCAGGACGCCGAAGACGGCGAGCAGGTGCGGTTTAATCGCCGTGAGCGCCGCGAAGCACCCGGCGAGCATGGGCCGCGT
>JANXTU010000249.1 GCA_025352235.1 Fimbriiglobus sp. | reverse complement strand
TCGACCCGCTCGGCGAAGCGCTGGAAGGTCTCGAAGGCCGCCTTCGCGGAGAGCAATCCATCCGGGATTGGCTTGGTTTTGTCGTTCCAATCCCAGACGCCGAGGTCGATGGGGCTGCGGTAATGCGTTTGCAGCATGAAGAAGCGCAGCGCCCCGCCGGGGACGTGCTTCAGCGCCTCGGCGACGTTGAGCACGTTGCCCAAGCTCCCGGCCATCTTGTCTTCTTTGCCGTCTTTGTTCTTCAGTTTCAACAGGCCGTTGTGCATCCAGATCTTGGCGAACGGGACGCCGTTGCAGCACTCGCTCTGGGCGAGCTCGTTCTCGTGGTGCGGGAAGGTGAGGTCGAGCCCGCCGCCGTGGATATCGAGAGTTTCGCCCAGTAACGCCAAGGACATGGCGCTGCACTCGATGTGCCAGCCGGGGCGACCGAGGCCCCACGGGCTGGGGAACTGCACCTCCGGCGGTTCGTCCGGTTTGGCGGCTTTCCAGAGGGCGAAGTCGCCGGGGTTGCGCTTCTTGGCGCCGAGAGTGGGTTCGACCTCCTCGACGGTGCGGTTGCAGAGCTTGCCGTAATCGGCGTCGCGCGTCACGTCGAAATAGACGTCCCCGCCGGCGGCGTAGGCGTGCCCCTGGGCGATGAGCGCCCCGATCATCGCCACCATACCCGAGATATGTTCGGTGGCCTTCGGGAAGTGGTCGATGCCGGTGACGTTCAGTTTCTTCAGGCACTCCAAATAGTCGGCCGTCATGGTGTCCGCAAGGAGGTGGACGGTGGTGCCGAGTTCCTTGGCGCGCGCGATGAGTTTGTCGTCGACATCGGTGATGTTGACGACCCACGTCACTTTGTAGCCGAGGTAGGCGAGGTAGCGCTTGACGGTGTCGAAGATCACCGGCCCGACCATGTGGCCGATGTGCGAGGGCTTGTAGACCGTCGGCCCGCAGACGTACATCGACACCGCCTCTCCCGGCTGTTTGGGGAACGGTTCCTTCTTGCGGCTGAGGGTGGAATAGACTTGCAGCATGGTCGTCCCGGGTTCACTCTTGTGTTTCGTCCGGCCGATCGCCGAACGCGATCCGCATGATCGCATTGCAAAAAATCGCACGGGGATAGCTGTCGGGCATTTCTGCGAGGATCCCCAGCGAAATCAGCTTTTCCACGTCTTTCCTCGCCGTGGCATAGGCGACGTCGTGCTTCTTGGCGAGCGCGGAAACCGTGGTCACGGGATTCGCGAAAAGATCCTCGATCATCCGGTGGGTCCGCGGAGACGGGTCGACCGCGATCCCGTGGAATTTCGCTTTGAGCGCGTGAAACAAATGGCAGCGGTGAATCGAATCCCGCGCTTGCTCGATGGTGCCCCGCAAACAAAATTCGACCCAGCGCGACCATGCCCCTTCCGTGCTCACCCGAAACAAGTTGTCCATGTACTCGTCTTTGTACTTCTCGAAGTAAGAACTCAAATAGAGCCACGGATGGGCGTGGCCGTGCCACTGTTGAATCATCAGCGCGAGCAGAGCCCGCCCGACCCGGCCGTTGCCATCCGTGAACGGGTGAATGGATTCGAATTGGTAGTGGACCAAGAATCCGCGGACGAGCGGATCCCGAGCCGCGTCGTCCCGATTGATGTACGCTTCCAAGTCCCGCATCAAGCCGTCCACCTCCGCGGGCGGGGCCGGAACGTACCGCCCGTTGGAACCGATTTGGACTTGCTGCCGTCGGAATTGACCCGGGAAACTGGCCAGTCCGCGCACGCCTTGCATCAAGACCCGGTGCATCTCCGCGACGACCCGGTTGCAAATCGGAAGGGTCCGCAGCATCTCGCGGCCGGTTTGGAGTGACCGCCCGTAATTGGCGACTTCCATCCAATCGGCTTTGCGATCGTCCGCGGAAGTCGGTTCGGTCGGATTCAAATCGAACAGTAATAGTTGTTCGGGCGTGACGAACGTCCCTTCGATGTTCGAAGACGTAATCGCTTCTCGATTTTGAAGGGGTCGGAGCAAGAGCTGGGGATCGGAAAGAGTCTGGCCGATCCCGTTCAAGGTCCCGAGCGCCTCTTTGGCTCGAACCAGCAACGGCCACAGCTCCGGATCGAATGGCCACGTTCCGGGCAAAGCATCGGGGATAAACGCCGTGTCCGGCCCGACCGGTGTTCGTATCGGAACGAGCCGCCCCGGAAACGGGTCTAAAAATCTCCTAACGTCCATATGGATCGTGCTTTATGTTCGAAATCTTTTCGTTTCTGCACTTCGCTTCAATCTACCGCGACCACTTTGAAGAAACAATGGGTGAATTTCAAAGTGGTTCCGTGGCATGGAAACTCTCGACCATCACCACGGCGTGACAGCCGATCGCCTCCGCACGGCCGATGTGGCCGACGCGTTCGCCGGTCTTGGCCTTCACGTTCACGCACTCGACCGGCGTCCCGAGCAGGCGGGCCAGGTTCTCGCGGATGGTCGCCTTCACCGGCCCGAGCTTCGGTTCTTGCGCGAAGATCGTGATGTCCGCGTTCCCGACCCGCCAGCCCAGCGCGTGCAGTTTGGCCACGGTTTCGGTCAGGAACAAGGCCGAGTCCGCGCCCTTCCAACGGGGGTCGGTGTCCGGGTAGGCGTCGCCGATGTCGCCGAGGCCGACGGCCCCGAGGAGGGCGTCGGTGAGAGCGTGCAGCACCGCGTCGGCGTCGGAATGGCCGACCAACCCGCGCGGGTGCGGGATCGGGATGCCGCCCAGAATCAGCGGGTACCCGGCTTCAAGGCGGTGCGTATCGTGGCCGGAACCGACGCGAATCATGTCGAATACCCTCCGAACGGCATTGTACATGAACCGACTGCGGGCGATCCCATCGATTCCAGCGAGAAAGCGCCCACCCCACCGTGGAACCGTTTCCAAATGCTGGAATCGATGCGGATCGCTGGACAGACCCTACCGGTCAACGACTTGCAACTCGTCCATTTCGTGGAATCGACGAAACCACCGCCCAAACCCGTGGCTCGGCCGCCCCTTGACACCGTCGCGGCCGTCGATTCCGATTCTTTCACCAACGCGGCGATTCGCCCCTTTTTCGCCGCGGGTGGATCGAAACCCCTTACCGGGAGTTTTCCATGTTCCCTCGTTTTTTCGGTCGCCCATCACTCACCCAAATCGCCCCTCTCCCAGCTGGCCACGGCGAAAACGGGCAATGGCAAATTCGTACGAAAATTCAGTCTTGACGACCCCTTCCCCGTCGGTTCCAATACCAAAGTCGCCTGGGGGATCTCACCTCGGCGGCAATCTCATTTTCCCGAAAGGGGCCCCGGCATGTGAGCTTCTTGTCCCGGCGTACACCGACGTCGTGCGACCCCTAACTCTGCGCGGCCGAGATCGCGACTGGGGGTTAAAAGCCGGACCGGAGGCGGGGGAAAAGGGGGTTGCATTCCTACTGACTCTTCACCAGATGGATGGCCGTGGCATCGGTGGCGTTCTGGATGGTTGGCTACCTCTACAAACCACGGGACGACATGCAGGACGAAGTAGGATCGTGGCCTTCATCACCAGGGCAGGAACCATAAGAGCTACTATGAAATACTCGAAGCACGTCATCTTTGCATTGTCTGGAATTATGATTCTTGCGGCGATTGTACTGCTACCGAGTGCACGGATCGACGATGCGAAACCTGCGGTGGTGCCAGTGGCATCAGGGGTTCAGTACGAATTCATCGGCCGCTGGGACGTTGATCGCCTGAATCAGATTTTGACCAAGGACACGCCTGCATTCACGGGGTTCCCGGTCACCTACCCACCAGCGCGGAATGCTGTGAAGATGTACCGAGTTACGTATCCCTCCGTGATCCCAGAGCGCAACAATCGCCCCACGATTGCATCAGGGCTCATTGCCATTCCGGAGACCACGGAGAAGTCCATGCCGATGGTTTCGTACCAACACGGCACGGTGCTGGAGAAGCACACGGTGCCTTCGTTCCCGGACGAATCGCCTGAGACGCAGTTGATGATTGCGCAGTTCGCCGGCCAAGGGTACGTCGTCATCGGTGCTGACTATTTCGGAATGGGAACGTCCACCGAGAAGGACAGCTACATGGTGATCGGCAGCCACCAGCAGGCGTGCATGGATATGTACCGCTCTTCGCTGGCCGTTCTTGCCAAGGAGGGAATTGCTCCCATGCAGCTGTTCCTGACGGGATGGTCTCAGGGCGGAGTGGTGAGCATGTGCTTCTTAGAGGCATTAGAGAAAAACAACATTGCCGTGGCGGCGGCGAGCACGGCCTGCGCTCAATGCGATGGATTTGTGATGATGAGCGGCTTCTTGAATCATCCGCGCGACATCGACGCGCCGTGGGTCTCCGTGATGTTCATCCTGACCGCGTTCTCCTACGAGGAGTATTACGGCATTCCTGGGCTCGCCAAATCCATATTTACGGATGAACAATACGAACTCGCGCGCAAGATCTATATGAAGGAGCCGTATACGGAGCCATGGCCCGCCGACCTGCACAAGCTGATTCGCAAGGAGTACTTTGACCCCAACTACTTTGCCGGCAGCATGTACTGCGCACTCGTTCAAAAACTGCACGCCTACCGCTGGCAGGTAAAGACGAATGTCCGCATGTATTACGGCGACATCGACGAGTGCCTCACCGTTGATCTTGCACGTCTACCCGCCCTGTATCAACATGCGCTCGGCAGCAATGCCGTGGAGGCCATTAGCGCTGGACCGGATGCAAACCATCGCGGCACGTTCGGGCGTGCTGTTCCTGAGTGGAAGAAATGGTTCGATTCCCTGCGGACCAAGTGATTGCGTCACGACGAACGGTCCATCCTTGACAAATGCCATGCGCTGGTAGTCCATGCGGACACCAACGACGAACCCGCTGAAAAAGTAATCGGGTGAGACATCCGTGGGCCGGAGAACAGCAATGACCTTTGAGAATTCAACACCCGTTGAATTCGCTTCCTGACCGGCGTCAGGCCGAGCACTTCCCTCCGCCGTGCGAATCTGCGAACGTCTAGCAACCCCCCGCCCCCCGCGAGAACTCCCCATGCTCCGCTCCTTCCCGCTGATGTTGTTGATCGCGATTCCGGCGGTCGGTGCCGAACCGATCCGACCCGCGTTGCCGCCGAACGAAACCGCGCTCGCGGCCCTTGCGAAGCTCGAACCGAATCGATCCGTGCTGCTCGGCAACGCCTCCGTCGTCGGCGACTTCAACGAGGCGGCCAAGAAGTACGAACTGCACAAGACGGGGCCGCGCGGGCGGGATTTCTCGATCAAGGTCTGCTGGGCCCACGATCGCGGGCGGGCCTTGTTCTGCGGGGCGAACCACGGCGTGCCGCACCGGCTCAATGACGTTTGGGAGTTCGACCTCGGCGCGATGACGTGGGCGATGCTGTACGCGCCGGACCACCCGCGCGACTACACCGGCCTCGGCAAAGACTACTCCGACGTGACCTTCACCGACGGCCTGTTCATCACGAAGCGCGGCGGGCCGGGGATCATCGGCCATACCTGGTGGGGCTTGACCTACGACCGAGAGCGCAAGGAACTCCTGTTCTTGAACACGTGGGTGACCGAACGCAAGAAAATGGCGGAGCTACTGAAGGGCGACCCGAAGGACTTGTACGACGGCCCATCGCTCTGGGCATTCGACCCGGCGAAGACCGCGTGGAAGCCCCTCAAGCAAGAGAAGCCCTACCCGAAGGACATCTTCGGCGGCATGCTCGAATACATCCCCGATTTGAAGGGCTCCGTTTGGCACGCCAACAACTGGCAGATGCAGGGGACATGGAAATACGACCCGGCGAAAAACGACTGGGCGAACCTCAAAGCCAACGGCGGCGGCAAGGAATTCGAGAAAGAAGCGCCCGAACCGGAGCAGGTCGGCTACTACGACCCCGCCCGCAAGATGCTGATCGTCCACCGGCACAAAAGCACGCATCACTACGATGTCAAAACCAACGTGTGGAAGAAGGTGTTGAGCTTCGACAAAGACTCGGCCGAAGTCCCGTATGGCCACGATGCATTCAGCACCTTCCAACACGACCCGGCCAGCGGACACGGCTTGCTGCTCGATTACAAAGCCAATGCGCTCTGGAGCTACGACCCGGA
>JANXTU010000243.1 GCA_025352235.1 Fimbriiglobus sp. | reverse complement strand
GCAGGCGTACAAGCCCATCGCGAGGCCGGGATTCGTCCGGGCGGAGCGGCCGATCAGCGTCAGGCTGGCCACGGAGAGGGCGCTTTGACCGAAGCCGCGCGTGAGTAGGATAAGCAGGAATAGTCCCGCGATCCCGCCGGTCCACGCGGATAGTCCGAATACGGATAGCGCTAGCAGCACCATCGTGGTCACGAGAACCGCCCGCGTGCCCCAACGGTCGGTGAGCCAACCGCACGGCAGGCAAAACAGCGACCCGAGCAGCGTGGCGATCAAACCGATCAAGCCGTACTCTTCGCGGTCGAGCGCGAAGGTGCGGAGGATCGGTTCGGTGAACAGCCCGAGGCCGAAGGTGCGGCCGGGGAGCGTGGCCACCATCGCCAGAGCTGCGACCGCGACGTGAATCCAACGTCTCGAAGACCGCGGTGCCGTCATTAGAATTCGCCCGGCACTTCGCCGCCCGATTTGGTGCTGGCTCCGCGCCAGATGTTGAGATCGACCGAGTCGCGGACGAACCGGACGCTGCCGTCGCCGAGCATCGCATTTACCCCGCCGGTGTGCTTGCTGCGGGCCGCGCGATAACCGACTGCGGTGTACGTGTAGTTCGCTGCGAACGGATCGTTGGCGATGCAGTCGAAGCTCTTGCTGTTCGGCCCGTAGTAGTGATTGTAGCTGACGCAGCGGGCTTCGCCCGAGGCCCACATGAAGCCCCGGCGATTGTAGCCGTTCCAGTTCACGGGCGTGCCGGCGCAGTTACTATCGCTCGGCAAGGTGCCCGTATAACCGGTGTACTTGTACGCGGTCCGTTCGTCGCCCGGTTGGGTCGTCGTCCCCTCGGCCCCGTCGCCGAGGATGCTTTCGGAAAACGCGACGGTATTTGACGTACCATCGGTGATATCCGTAATCTTCACCCCGAACTGCGTCGTGAAGATCCCATCCGACGCGACCGGGGAGCCGTACCCGCCGCCGCTGAGGCCCGAGCCGTGGCTCGCGACGTAATTGGTCGGCCCCATGTCCGTCACGCCGTACGCGCTGCTCACGGCGATGCCGCGATCGGAGGGGCAGAGAAAGATCGGGATCTTTTGCACGACAGCGAACGCGTTCTGCGGCGAGATCGTCGCCGGCGAACCGACGTAAATCGGCTGGGTCAAATCCATGGCGTTGAAGATATTCGTCTGTTCGAGATACGGGTTGAGTTGCGCGAGCACACTCCAGGTGTACCGGTAATTGAGCGCGGTCGAATTCGGGGCCGCATATGGGTACAGCGGGGGCAATTTACCGTTGGCCCCTTCGTAGTTGTGCAGCGCGAGACCGAGTTGCTTCAGGTTATTACTGCACTTCATGCGCGCGGCCGCCTCGCGGACTTTTTGCACGGCCGGCAACAGCAGCCCCATCAGAATGGCGATGATGGCGATCACGACGAGCAATTCGATCAGCGTGAACGCCGAACGGCGGCGAAACGATCCCATGCGACACCTTGACGATAGCGGTCCGGGCGGAACTCACCTTGATACCTGCCTTTTTGTTAAGATGTTACAGCGGAGTGCGACCGCGTCCACGGAATTTGGAAATTTCGCGTCGCCGCTCTCCGATAGAATGCGGGGAATCTCCCACCGCGGAATCGGCCATGGCCAAAGATAAATTGCAACCTGAGCGATGCGCCGAGGTACTCGGCGCACTCGCGGCCCCGGAACGGTTGAAAATCGTTCGGTTTTTGGCCGATGGGCCGCGCAACGTCACCGAGATCGCGGGGATGCTCGCGATCCCCGCGGTGAACGTCTCGCACCATTTGACTGTTCTGAAAATCGGCAAATTGATCCGGGGCAAGAAGGCCGGGCGCTTCGTGAATTACTCGCTCTGCCCCGGTCTCCTCGACGAGGCCGTCGCGGCCGGGATCGGCGAACAGGCCCTCAACTTGGGCTGCTGCACGCTCGCCTTGCCGCTCGGGCTCAAAACAAAGTGTTGAGTGCTTCGAGCGCCGCCGGTTCGTACGCCGCGATCAAAATCCGGGCGCAGGCTTCCGCATCGCTGAGCGCGTCGTGGTGTTTCAAGGCGATCCCGAGCCGGGCACAGACCGACGGCAAATTATTCGGCCGCTCGTTCCATCTTTTACGGGCGATCTGAACCGTACAGGCGAAGGGCATCTCGGGCATCGGCAATCCCGCGCGCTGGCAGCACGCCTTCAACACGCCCCGGTCGAACGAGGCGTTGTGCGCGACCAAATGGCTCGCCCCATCGAGCATGGGGGCCAACTTCGGCCAGACTTCGGCGAACGTCGGGCAGTCCCGCACCATCGCCCAGGTCAGGCCGTGGATGGCGGTGAAATGCACTCGCGGTCGGGGCGGGCGGATCAGGGCGACTTCCTTCGCCACGACCTTCAACTTCTCGACGCGCACCAGCCCGACGGCGCAGGCGCTATCAGACTGGTAATCGGCGGTCTCGAAATCGATCGCGACGAACGCCCCGTCCGCCAGGGGCAAACGGAGTTTCTTCGCCGCCGGCGGGGCGGTCACTATTTGGGCACCGCGAAGTCGGCGATGTAAAGCTGCGGCGGCGAACGCCCTTCCCCACGGCTGCTCGTCCACATCACTTTTTTGCCGTCGGGGCTAAACACCGGCAACACATCCGAACCCGGCGAGTGCGTCAACCGCGTCGTCTTGCTGGTCCCGACGTTCATCCAGTAAAGGTCGTAGTTCGGCCGGGCGAGTTCGTCCGAGTGGTCGGCCGCGGTGTAGATGATGTGCTTGCCGTCCTTGTACCAGTACGGCGCCCAGTAGACCCACTTATCGTTGCTCGTCAGGGCTTTCTCGCCGGTGCCATCTGCGTTGACGACATAAATTTGCAGGCGGTCTTTCTCTTTGCGGTCCGTCCGGAAGATCACTTTGCTGGCGTCCGGGCTGAAGAATGGCCCGCCGTTATAGCAGTCCTTCGCGGTGGTAATCGCCTTGGCGTTCTTGCCGTCGGCGTCCATGACGTACAGCTGTACGTTCCCCGCGTTGCCCGAACTGTAGACGATCTTCTTGCCGTCTTTGGAGTAGTTCGCTTCGGCCGTGTAAACCTTCGCGTCGGGGGTCAAGCACTTCAAATTCCCGCCGTCGACGTCGGCTTCGTAGATCTTCATGTACGGGTCGAAGTCCCACGAGTAGCGCCGCCGTTTGCCCGATTTGGCCTCCTCGGCCCGCAGCGCCAATTCGGCGTCGACATGCTTTTGAATGTCCGGGTCGCCGTGGCTGCTCGAGAACAGAATCCGGCCGTTGGTCGGGTGGAAGTAGGCGCAGGTCGTCCGCCCTTTTCCGGGGCTGACGCGGTGAAACTTCCCGCTCGCCAGATCTTGGACGAAGATCTGGTAGAACGGGTTGCCCGTCTCTTTTTCTTCGGCTTGATAGATGATCGACTTCCCATCGGGCGAGAAATACCCCTCCCCGGCGCGGGCGAATTCCTTCGTCACCTGCGTGATGTTCGTCAGGTGCTTGGCCTCGTCGGCCTTCCAATCCGGGTCGGCCCCGGCGACGAGTGCCAGCGAGAGGACTATCGCATTCATCGGATTTTCCTAGCGGAGTGGGTTCTTGCCCGGCAGGCCTTGATCGTCGAGGATCTGGAAGTGGTGGATGCCCGCCTTCCGCTCGTCGGTGTACTGCCAGACGATCTTCTTGTCGCGAGTCACTTCCGTTAATTTTACGCGTTTCGGACCCGAGTTGTAACTGGTGAGCACGGTATTTCCGTTCTCAAGGCGTTGCACGCCGCAAGCGTCGCTGATCGGTTTGCCGGGCAGGTCATCGTTCGACACTCGCCAAACTTCGGTCCCTTTCGCGTCGACTTCGATGACGAAGTTGCCGTGGGTGCAGCCGATGAGCGTGTGGCCGTCGGGCAATCGGATCGCCGTGAAGGGCATGTTCGGGGTTTTCGCTTCCCAGACAATCTTGCCCTTAGCGTCGTATTCGCGAACGACTTTGTCCAGCAATTGCGGGACGAGGTAATTTCCGTTGGCGAGCTTGCGGGCCATCCGCGTTTGCAAGTGGTGGTCTTTCGTCTGCGCGTCGATCGGCACTTCGACCAAGATTTTTCCCTTCGCATCGACCTCAAGCAACCTCGGTTTGTCCCCGGCTTCGGTGAGCAAAATCTTGCCACTGCCGAGGGGTTGGACGGTGTTGACTTCGGCTTGCGTTCCTTTGAACTCGAACAGCGTCTTGCCATCGCGGTCGACTTCGACCACCGCGCCGCCGGGATAGGCTTTGCTCCTCGACAAGGCCAACAATACATGGCCGTCGGCCAATACCCAGCCGTCCCGGGTCGAAGCCGGGTACTTCCAGGTTTCTTTGCCTTGGGCGTCGACGATGAAGGTTTCTCCGCCGGTAGCCAAGAAGCCGTGTTTGATGGGCTCGGCGGCCATCGACACGCCGCACGCGAACAGAAGTGCCGGGAGCGAGAAACGGAACATAGACGATCCCCGGGGAGAGGTGCGGTGGCCGCACGAGTTTTGAGATAGAGTGTCCTATCGAAACCGATGAGACGCAATCATGAAACTCCCCTTCGCCCTTCTCGCCGCGTGCCTGTTCGCTGGCGCGGCCGTCGCCCAAACGCCTGTCGAGGTGTTCGAGAAACGCATCGCGCCGATCTTCAAATCGCCGAACCCGTCGAGCTGCGTGCAGTGCCACCTCGCGGGGGTCGATCTCAAAGATTACATCCTGCCGGACGCCGAGAAGACCTTTCGCAGCCTGCGCGATCAAGGGTTGATCGACCTCGACGCGCCGGAGAAATCCAAAATCGTGAAGCTGATTGAAATGGGAACCGGCGACAAAAAAGTGAACGCCGTCCAAGCGAAAATGCGACTCGCCGAGCGCGAAGCCTTCGTGGCGTGGATCGCGGCCTGTGCTGCCGATCCCCAGTTGAAGGCGGCCCCGAAACTCGACGCTCAGGATCGGGCCGGGCCCGGTCGGCCGGTCGAAGTGATCCGCCACGGACGCAAAGACCAAATGCTGGACTCGTTCGAGAAAAACGTCTGGGCCTGGCGTTTCCGCTGCATGAACTGTCACACCGAGGGAACGCCGCAGAACGACAAGTACCGCAAGGAATTCGGCGACCGGGTCGCGTGGGTCAAGAAAGGCGGCGCGGCTGCGACGCTCGACTACCTCGTCGCGTCGAAACTCATTGATTCGGCCAAACCGGAACAGAGCCTCTTGCTACGCAAGCCGCTCGGCGAGAAGCACGAGGGCGGGTTGAAGTTCGTCGTCGGCGACGAGGCCTACAAAGGCTTCCGCAATTGGATCGAAGATGTCGCGGCGATCCGCTCCGACAAATATGCCGCGGCGAAGGACCTCCCGGCGATCGACGCCGGTCCGCAGAAATTCGGCACCGACCTCTGGCTGAAATTGACCGACTGCCCGCCCGCGTGGGGCGACAAGTTCTTGCAGGTCGGCGTCTACGCGTGGGACGCCAAGCTCAAAAAATGGGACGAGGCGCCGATCGCCGTGTCGGACCGCGTCGTCTTCGGCAAAGGGAAGCTCTGGCAACATTCACTGACATTGCTCGCGCAAAAAGATTCGCCTCGGGCCAAGCTCTGGCTCGCCGGCAAACCATCGCTGCCGGACGGCAAATACCTGCTGAAAGCCCATGTCGATGCCGAGGGCAAATTGGCCAAGGATTGGAAGGCCGTGCTCGGCGAAGCCGACTACGCCGGGCGGGTCGAGTTCCAAGCGAAGTGGAAAGAGGGCTACGGATCGATGACTGCGGTCGACGCGTCCAAAGTCCGGAAGTGACCCGCGAGTTTCTCGGCCAATGCCCCGACTGCTTCGGCCGTCGCATCGGGTAGCTCCACCGCCCCCGTCACGCCGGGAAAGTAACGTTCCGTCGACGCCGCGTAGGCGGCGTCGTAATGGATCGCCAACAGCGACGCGGCGAGTAGGTCCCACTCCCCGGCGTCCACCGAAAGGCACCACGCGGCAATTTGTCGGACGCCGTATTTCGGTGTCAATCGCCGCAGTTTCTCCTTCAAGTCCGATGGATTCGCAAACAGGTTCGCATACTCCGCGACCAAGTGACGCACGCGTTCATTCACCGGCATCCGGATTTCGATCCCCCCGGCCGAACGCATCGCCGACCACAACGCCGCCGGGAGGTAGACATCGCCAATGCGGTTACTTTCCGCCTCGACCCAGACCGGCACGCGCGGATCGAAGCGGTCGAACGCGGCGAGCAACAGCGAATCGAATCGCTTCTGCGATGGCTGCGACCCGCTACCGCCCAGCACCGATCCGCGGTGCCGGGCAATCGCTTCCAAATCGAGAACTTGGGCCCCCTGCGCCGCCAAGGCGTGCAGCAAGCGGGTTTTGCCGGTTCCGGTCGCCCCCGTCACAACGCGGTATACGAATCGCGGCGGCGCGGTGGCTAAGCCGCGCAGAACGTGGGCGCGGTACGTTTTGTACCCGCCCGCCAACACCGTCGTTCGCCAGCCGATCCGCGCGAGGACGAGCGCCATACTGGCGGAGCGTTGCCCACCCCGCCAGCAATAGACGAGCGGTTTGTAATCCTTTCCCTTCGCGGCGAAATGCCCGGCGAGGTGCGTCCCGATGTTCGTCGAAATGTAAGCCGCTCCGATTCGGGCCGCGGCGAACGAGCCTTCGCGCCGGTGGATCGTCCCGACCTCGGCACGCTGAGCATCGTTCAGCACCGGCAGGTTGACCGCGCCGGGGAAATCGTCATCCGCGAATTCTCCGGGAGAACGAACGTCGATGATTTCATCGAACGGACAGGGCGACGCACAATCCCAGAGTGCGGCGAGAATCTGAGGTGCGCGGGCCGAGCCGTCGGGTGTCATTGGGTTGAACGATCTCGGGGTTGCCGGCGCCGCATCGAGCGGTGGTTCAATTGAAAATGCTACGAACACCGCGCCGGGATCGCTACTTTTTCACCGTGGATGACACCGTCCGCACGGACCCGATGCCCGCGGTCGTCGAGATCGCCCCCGGGGGTGCTGCGGGCCTTCGTGTTGGAAGGGAAGACCCGCACAGGTGTTGGCGGCGCTACGCGTGGATGGTGAGTGACGAAACCGCTTCGGGCGGCTTTGTCGAAGATCTCTGGCTCGTCAGAGCCGGATATCACTCAGGAGATTCGGAGATTGACGTTCTACAATTCATCGTCTTACGAGGCGCCGAGAGATTCGAGATCGTCCGTGAACAAGGCGGGCTGGCCTATTTTCTGTTCCGCTATGAAGGCGACCGTAACACGCACGATCATTTCCAAACCGACGTCGCGATGTGCCGGCGTTGTGCAAAAGATTTATACGGCATCGCGGAAAGCGAGTGGGTGACTCCGACTCCCTTTGAACTGGCGGCTTGGCAGAGTCGACAATCGGATTGGGAAAACTCATCTCAACAGGCCTAACGCCGATTCAATCCGCTTCGGGCTTCTTCTCGGCGTCCGCCGCGGGCGGCGCCTTGTACTCGTACGGCAGGATCTGCTTGCACTTTGGCGGGCCCAGGATCTCTTGCAACACCACGGCCATCGGCAGCGATTGCGCGTTGCCCAACAGCGCGACCAGTTGCCGGCCGAAGGGAGTGGTCGCGCCGGTGTTGCGCTCTTTGTATTTCTGCACGCCCGATATTGCCCGTACCGCGGCGGTGACGACCGGAGCGCCGCCCGTCGACGCGGTCGGTTTGATTGTCGGCGGGGCGAACGTCGGTGACACCACCGCAGCGATGGGGAGGTCGTCAGCCGGGTTCATCGAACGCGAATTGATCGGCGCGGCGGTCGTTTC
>JANXTU010000368.1 GCA_025352235.1 Fimbriiglobus sp. | reverse complement strand
GCGTTGAGTCCAGCCTTTTGGCGTTGAGTCTACGTGAGGGTGTGCGACTTCTCGCTGGACTCAAGACTCGCGTCAAGCCCGGAGAGCACGGCACTGCTCTGTCCAAAACATCCGATACGAAAACTTGAAATCCGCTTTAGTCAGGGTGAGCAAATTGAACGGGGTCGATCCTCCTCGCTCACTGGCAGCAAGGAAAGCAGAAGAATCCCGGATACTCGTTCCGCTCGGCGATTTCTTCACCTCGGTGCTTTTCAAACGCCGGATGTCGAACTTCCCTATTTCTTTCAGCACCGAACCCTGATAGCGGTTGCACGAGGAATCTCCGAACCACAAGCAGTATTTGACAGACGGGCGCATCAACCCCTGCACACGATTCGTCCCGGCGGTGGGTGTCGCACAAGGGTTATGCCAATACGCATTTTGGATCAGGTTCCATTTCTTGGCGGTACGAACCAAGAACTCCCAGACCCACAGACGCATTTTGCCGATGCAGTCGTAGTACGGTTGGAGGACAAACATCGCCGAACCTTTCGGTTTGAGGACTCGCATACTTTCAGTCACGACACCGTCCATCAAGTCGTGCCACTGGGGTTCGGTCAATCGCCCGTACTTCCTGTTGATTTCGGCGTAGGGCGGGTCCGAAATCACAGCGTCGATACTGTTGGATTTCACGCACTTCAGCCCGGCAATCGCATCGCAGTTGTAAAGTCGAAAGTCGGCGGTTCTCGCTACGGTCACAATCATCCCCTGTTGTAGTGTGTGGTACAACAGGCCAGACATTGGTTGGGGTCAGTTTGCCATTTCTCGCTATTGGTCCCAGAATCCGCCGAAGTGCAATGTGGCGATTCTTATTGATCGACCCTCAGAATCCAGCCACGGCCAATTTTCGGCCCTTTGGAGCGTTTTCGAGTGATTTGGGCGAAAATGAGCTTCGCTTTTTGCGTTTGGGCGACCGAGTCTGGTGGAAAAGATCGGGCGATGGAATTTGGCGGAGGTGTCGTGACGGGCGGCTCTGCTCTATAAGGAGGCTGTCGCATCCACCCGCTTCACTCAAGCCCTACCGTGTGGCCGACGAGGATGTGGAGAAGCGAAAGGAAGAATCACAATGGGTTTCTTCAATGGCCGGGTCACATTCCTTCGCTTCCAAGTCGACGATTCCATCCGCATTTATCCCCGGTGTCTCGGCCGGGGAGTTCGTCTGCGAGCTTCAGGAGTTCCTCGGCGCCGTACTTCTTCGACAGTTCCAGCACGAGTCCGAGATCCGATGTGATTCCGGCGTAATTGGAAGCTGCAACCGACACCGATGGGTCACGGGCAATGGACTCGGCAAGTTCTGGAATTGTCCATCCCGGTTGTCTGTCTCGCCAAGTCGGACCATCAAGTGTTGTGCGAAGGCGAGAGTTCCGACCCGCAGCCCTGATTGCGTATGAGCGCTCGGCGATCCGAACCGCTTCGATCAGGATCACTTTCTTCGCTTGCTGGCCTGCCGTAGCTGGTGCGCCAAAGTCGCTGCCGAGAACGTATTCTTCACACGCCCTCAGCATCGCCGCCAGCGGCTCCGGGTTGGCCAATCGGTGATCCGTGCCGACATCGAGTATCGTCGCTCCGCTGTTCCTCGCCAACTCTTCCGAGTCAGCAAACGGGATCACGTCATCGGCCCTACTATGCAGGATCACCGTGTCCTTTCTGACCGTCTTAACCGTTCCCCAATTCTTCCAGGCCGGACATAGCAGGACGAGCTTGGCCGAACCGCTGTCGATGTTCATGGCGACGGCCCCGCCACGCGAACTCCCAACGATACTTTTCGGCTGATGCCTATCAAACTCGGCCTGGGCCGTCTTGACTGCGAGCGTGAAGTTATCGTCATCCAGTGCCGGATTGATGACCTCGTGGCCGTAGTCTTTCAAGAAGGTCGGTTTGACGCCGCCTGGTACCGAGTGCCAGCCATGAAGGAAGAGAATTTTCAACTTCGATCCTTCCGCAACTCTTTGTCGTGTTTCAGGTCGGTCGGTCTCATGCCGGGCGAAGTGCTGGAGTGTATGGATAGCGGATTTCTTTTACTCCATTCCATGCCATCGGAAATAACGTGAGAACGAAGCTCAAGCCGACCAAGGCCAGGTGCGCAGTTACCGCCTTCACCCTGATTGAGTTGGCTTTGGGATCATCCACAGTCATTCTCCGTCTTTCGCCGCTTGTTCAAAGTAGTACCATCTCGAACGTCCATCACCTCTCACTTCACCTGCCTCATCTCTCGGGTCGCCTTTTTCGCATCGAATTCCTCAGCATCGAACCGTCCTCGCCACTCCAGCATTTCTCGGTGCTGCTCGTGCTTCGGATCCGCTAGAGCTGCGAGGTAATCGACGAAGCCCCAAGGCCCGCCAGTATCCTCGGGTGGACAAGCCCGCTCCCCTTCGACGCAAGATGGGCATTCATCTCCACCCACCGACAGCCCCTCGAAAACCACCTCGTGCCGCCAGCTGTCCCCGAAGTCGTATTCGTAGACCCAGCGGTTTTGGCGTCCCTTCGCAGGATGCAGGTCGCTCAGCGTCACTTTCGACCCATCGAGCAGATCGTCGTCGAATCCGGAGGGGCTTGGCATTCCGTAGCTTTGTCCACTGATCTCGAACTGGTGCAGGTGGCAGTTCTCCCAGCCGAACGCCGCTTGGAGGTAGCCGTGAAATGAGGCGAGGCTGCAGTCGGGAACCCTGATCCTGCGCCAGATGGCCGGTTCGACTTCGAGCAGCGTGATTTTGAACTGGTAGACGGGTGGGCCACTATTCGCTGCTTCCTTGCGGATTTGAGTCGAAACAGCCCCCTCGAGGGCGACTCGGTCGGATCGGCGCAACTCCGCAATTTTGGTCAGAACCGCTTCCAAACGCTTCTTGTGAGGATTGGGAGCGAATCGGACCGCCGCCACGAGTTCTCCGACGAGGTGATCCAGTTCTTTGGAGGTGAACGAGACGATCTGCGTTCCGGTGGCGGCCTCCTGGAGTTTCTCCACGACTTTGGGTTTGAGCCGGGTGCATTCGATCAGGCTCAGTCGCTGCAGTAGGGTGAGCTTGAGCGGATGAGCGTCTTTCATGGCAATTCACTTTGGAGGCGACTCGGAAAATCGAAAGGTGTTGGTGAGTGTAGCGATCTCAGCGTCCCTTCGGTCAAACCGCAGCCCTGAAGAAGTAACCAGCTGGATGAGGCCGTTCCAGCGATCCACTCGGCCGACAAGTGAGCCGCTTCCTCCCCTTTTCGCCCCCCGATTCTTTACAAGAATCTTTACAAGGGGGTTTCTTTACAGAGGAACCGAGCGAAAACGCCATGTTCTATAGGGATTTCGTACGTTGTGTGCCGGACGGGGACGCCACTGGAAATGCCGTATACGGGTCAAACTGTATCGAGGGTTCAAATCCCTCCCGCTCCGTTGATCTCTAACACGTCGAAACTCCAAACAATTCTTTCGGTCGTATCGACTGAATGCAGGTGGGTTGCGATAGCGTCGGGATCGATTCGCTCCGCCTCGTCGCCGGCCGGTGTCATGGCCCCGCGGTGTTCGGTGCGTCAGGCCGGCTGTTCGCTGCGACATGCGCCGGTTCCATCGGGACGGCCGAAGTCGGAGGAATGGCCGGGTGCGGGCGGGCGATCTCCGAGTACCAACCGTCGTCCCACGCCGCAGCCTTCGCGGCCGCGGCTTCCGGGCGATAGACCTTCCGACCGAAGAGGAGGAACACGGCGGGGGTCACCACCTGGTCCATGAGCGTGGACGTGATCAGTCCGCCGATGACGACGATCGCGAGCGGGTGGAGGATCTCTTTCCCCGTCTGTCCCTTGCCCAGCGCGAGCGGGACGAGGCCGATGACCGCGACGGCCGCCGTCATTAGCACCGGGGCGAGCCGTTCCAGACTGCCACGGACGATCATCGCCTCGCCGAACACCTCGCCCTCCTCCTTCATGAGGTGGACGTAGTGGGCGATCATCATAATTCCGTTCCGGCTGACGATCCCGATGAGCGTGATGAACCCGACCCAGTGGGCGACCGACAGGGTCGAAGCCTGCGTCCATATGCCCGGCCACTTCCACCACGCTAAACCTTCGAGCGCCGCCGGGTCGGGTCGGTTCAGGATGAGGAGCGCCGCGACCGCCCCCAAACCGGCGAGGGGCACGTTGACCCCGAGCACCATCAGCGCGGCCCGCCACGACCCGAGGCAGCGGCAGAGCAACAGAAACACGCCGACGAGGGCGGCGGCCCCGAAAACGAGCAGCCGCGTGCTCGCCTCCTGTTGGGCGCGGAACTGTCCATCCTCCTCGATGCGGTATTCGCCGCCTTTGGCCCGCAGCCGCTCCTCGGCCGGCCGGATCGCGCTACGGATGTCGGCGACGACATCTCCCAGGCTCCGCCCCTGGACGTTGCAGGAGACCACGATCCGCCGCTGGACGTTTTCGTGATTGAGCGTGTTCGGTCCCGTCGTGTCGAGCACGTCGGCGACCTGCGACAGCGCCACCTTCCGACCCGAAGGTGTATCCAGGATCGTTTGCCCGATCACAGACGGGTCCGAGCGCGAGGCGGCGTCGTACCAGACGACGAGCGAGAACGACTTCTCCCCGTCGAGAACGGTGGACACCGCCCGTCCCTTGTAGGCCGTTTCGAGCAGTCGGGCGACATCCCCCGGCGCCAGGCCGTAGCGGGCCGCCTCGTCGCGCTTGACCCGCAGCCGCACCTGCGAGATCTCCACCTGCGGCTCAACTTGCAAGTCCACCACGCCCGGCACCCGGGACATGGCGTCCTGCACCTCTTGGGCGGACGCTCGCAACTCCGACAGACCGGGTCCGAACACCTTCACCGCCACCTGGGCGCGGACGCCGGACATGATGTGGTCGAGCCGGTGGCTAATCGGCTGGCCGACGTTCGCCGTGACCCCGGGGATGGAGCCGACCCGGTCGCGGATGTCCGCCAGCACCTGATCGGGCGGTCGCCCCTCCCGCTCGACCCCGTACCCATGTAGTCCCGGCACGGCCCGGAGGACGGCGGCAGACACCCCCGGCTTCGGGCGTTCGTAGGGGGTAAGCCGCACATCGATCTCCGAACTATTTACCCCCTCGGCGTGTTCGTCCTGTTCGGCCCGGCCGGTCCGGCGCGACACGGCCGCGACTTCCGGAATCCGGAGCAGGGACAGTTCCGCCAGAGATGCCACACGCTGGCTCTCGGCGAGGCTCGTGCCGGGCGGAAGTTGCAGGCCGACCGTGATCGTCCCCTCGTTGAAAGCGGGCAGGAATTCGCTGCCCATGCCGAAGACGGCGGACATGGTCACAACTGCAAGGAGGAGGGATCCGACGAGGATCGGGCGGGGGTGCCGCAGCGTGAACCGCAGGAGTTTTGCGTCGAGCCATTTCAGCCCCCGGAGGACGAACGGATCGCGGCCGTGGCCCCGGTTGGCGCTGGAGGGCAACAGGTACGACGCGAGCACCGGGGTCACGGTGAGCGAGACGGCGAGCGATGCCGCGAGCGAGACCAAGTAGGCCAACCCCAGCGGGGCGAACATCCGGCCTTCCAGACCGGACAGCGCTAAGAGTGGCAAGACTACCAGGCAGACGATCAGGGTGGCGTACACGATGGAGTTGCGCACCTCGCTCGACGCGCGGAACACCACTTTCAGCACCGGCTCAGGGACGGGCTTCAACCGGTTCTCCCGCAACCTCCGGTAGATGTTTTCCACGTCCACGATGGCGTCGTCGACCAGCTCCCCGACCGCGACGGCGATGCCGCCGAGGGTCATCGTGTTGATCGTGATGCCGAAGTAGCTGAACACCAATACGGTGACGAAGATGGACAGGGGGATCGCGGTGAGCGTGATGACACTGGTCTGGATGCTCGCCAGGAAGATGAGCAGCACCACGAACACCCAGAAGGTGCCGTCGCGGATCGCCTCGACGACGTTGTCGATGGCCGCCCGGATGAAGTCGGCCTGCCGGAAGACGTGCCGCTCGACCGTCACGCCCGCCGGCAGTTCCCGTTCGAGTCCGTCGAGGGCGGCGTCGATCCTCGGGGTCAACTCCAGCGTGTTCGCCCCCGGCTGCTTCTGGATCGCCAGGACGACGGCG
>JANXTU010000219.1 GCA_025352235.1 Fimbriiglobus sp. | reverse complement strand
TTTCGCTCCGCGAAAAGTCGCTCGGGTTGACCGAGACTTGCGGAACTGGGGTGATGGCGGGAACCACTTTTCGCGGAGCGAAAAGCGACTTTCTCCGCTCGGCTTGGCGTTCCGAACCGACGATGAGGCGCGAGCGGCAATTCCCGAGCCATCAGCGGCGGACGGTGTAGCGGTTGGTCGGGCTGACACCGGGGGCGGAGGTGGGGCCGATGGGGGTCTCGTAGGGCAGGATGCCGCCGGGGCCGAAGACCATGCTGCCCAGCAGCGATTCGTCCAGCGATACGGGCGTCTCGAGACCCGCCGTCAGTCCGCGGCCGGTGGCCCAGCGGAACACCTTCTGCGTGACATCGGCCGATTGCTTGCTACTTGGCACCACCCCGCTGCCGGGGAGGCCGAGGTCGAGTTGCAGGCGGTTGTGCAAAATCCGGGCGATGGCGAGCGCCGTGTCGCGGTTCGATTGCCGGCCCAGTCCGCGCAGGACGTCGAGCGCCGAACCGTCGGTCGGGTCATGTTTCAGCACGATGTCGGCCGCGAGCAAGCGCACTGGGCCGGGTTGGTCGGCGTCGGTCATGCGGTCGAGCAAATCGTCCGGAATCATCCCGTGTTGGTGCAGCAGGTGGGCGAGTTCGAAGCGCAAGATCGGCGGCGAAAGTTCGTCGGTGATCTGCCGGCCGAGTTCCGCGGGGAGGCCGGGGTGGTCGGCGCGTTGCAGCGTCAGATGGTAGTGGTCGAGCAGCGTGCACACGGCCCGTTCGGAAATCGGCCCCGGTTCGGTGGCCCAGCCGGTGAGGTCGCAAACCGCGACGGCAGCGAGTTTCCCGGCCGAACCGGGCAGCGGGCCATCCGTCAGGAAGGCGGGGTCGGCGAGCAGGTTGCGGATCGCGCCGCGCGCCAGCGCCCAACGACGTTCGCCGCCCATGAGCAGCGATTCGCTCGCGGCCTTGCGGACGTCCTTCGACGGGTCTTTCAAAAACTCGACCACGCCTTGCATCACATCGGCGTTGTCGGCGGTGCCGAGGGCGTGCAGCACCAAGATTTTCACTTCGGGGACCGCCGTCGCGCGGGCCATCTTCAACAATGCGCCCGCTTCGTCCCAGCGCCAGCACGGCCGACCTTGGAGGGCGGACAGTCCCGCGAGTTGGACATCCGGCCGGCGGTCATCCAGCAGAATCAACACGAGCGTCGGATCGTCGCGGACGACGCTCTGCAATTCCTCGATTTCGGGGATGCGGGCGAATTCGGCGAGCGACTCGGGCCAACGGGCGCGGGTGAGCAATCGACCCGTCAGCCGGCGCGCTCGGCGGCGCGGCTCGACCCCCGTCCGGATGAGGTCGTGCATCGCGAACAAGATCAACGCGACCAAGATGAACAGGCCGCGGGCGGCCCGGACGAACGGGTCGTTCGTCCCCTGCGAGACGAACCAGAGCCAGCCGAGGGCCATGAGGTAGAGCAGAATCAGCGACCCGCTGACGGGGGGCTTCCAGACTTCGCGGGTGCGCAGAAACAGGCAGCCGGCCAGGAGTTCGGCGATGGCCCCGGCCAGAAGCAGGGGCGATTGATAGCGCTCGGCCGCGATTCCCAGCACGACGGCGGGGAGCAACAACAGCCCGAGGCTCGCCGCGTGGGCGAGGGCGGGCCGGCGAATGGGCTGGGGAGCGATCCAATGCATACGCAACCCTAGGTCACGCGCGGAGAAAGGGCAAATCGGGATCGGGCGCACGGTTGCCGTTTCGAGCGCCGTCTTCCACCGTGACCTGCCGACCGTGCATGCGGCGCAAACCTTCGAGCCGCTTCCACGGCGGGCTACGACCGGACGCCATTCGTCACGCCGCCGCGCGGAACTGGATCACGTCGCGGAACTGCGGCGTGTGCAGCACGATCTCCAACCCGTTGACGATCCGATCCCCGCCGCGGCCATCGATCAGGTTGCGGCCGCAGCGGCTCATGCCGAGGCGCTCCATCGGGTCGTCGAGCACGAGGTTCACCGTCTCGTAGAGGCTGTCGAAGGTCACTTCGTCGGCGGCGCCGAGGAAGGTGGCGACGCCTTCGTCATCCATCCGCTTGGCGCTGAGGATGTGGCGCTGCTTCGTCGGTAGCACCAACTGCGGGATGCCGACGCAGCAGAGTTCCAGCGCCATGGTGTCGCCGCTGGTCAGCGCGAAGTGGCTGCGGACGAGGCGCGTCATCAGTTCCTTCGGCTCGGTCACCACTTCGACCCGGCCGCCGCTGTCGGCCGCGAAGTCCTTCAATTCGTGGTAGCGCGGGTGGTGCACCCGCGTGGCGATGCTCACCTTGTCGACCTTCGGCATTTCCAAAAGCTGCTCGGTGCGGAGCAGCGTTTGATCGCCGAAGTCGTCGTCGCCGAAGGCCACCAAGGCGCGGAAGGCCCCCGGTTGCTCGGTGGCGCGGATGGTACGCTGCCGACGGAAGATGCCGCGAACGAGGGCGAACTTGCGGCCGAGCAACAGTTGTGTTCCGGGCTCGACCCGGTACGGCTTGCGGCCCGGCGCCAGCAGCGGGTTCACGACGAGTTTGCTCGGGAACTTCAGCGCGGCGTCCGAGTCGATGACGATGACGCGGGCGCCGGTCTCTTCGAGGGCGTCGAGATACTCGCGGTCGTAGCCGGTGCCGGACAACACGATCGCGGCGGCGTTCAACCGGCGGATCTCGCGGAGGGTGCATTCGAGGTCGCCGACACCGCCGAGATGGGACTCGGCGGGCTTCCACTCGTTGTTGGCCCGGTGGATGTTTTGCGCCAGGTTCAGCGGTTCGAGGTAGCTGAAAAAGTGCGTCCCCCGGCGCCGGCGCTGCATGGCCGCGGCCAGCGAGAGGCATTGGTAAAGCGGCTCGTACCCCGACTCCGGGGTGGCGTCGCAACGAAACAAAATCGGCCCACGCTTCACGTCCATGCGAGCGTCCAGTCCAGTAACGGGTTGGTGCGTACGGCGGCCCAGCCGGGGCGGTGCGGCCGTCCACAAATATGGACGTGCCACGTCGCCGGGGCGTGAAGCCACCGAGACTAATTCCGGCTGGTGTGGGGACGGGCCACGCCGCAGATCGCGGCGGGCAATACCTCGACACCTCTTCTCCGGGGGATCGATCCTCGATCCCTGACCGACGCACTCCGGGTTCCGGTCCATCGTGCGACGGGCGACGGGGGTCGGTTCCAGCGACCTCCGTTGCGAGGGGGATCGTAATCCGAGAATCGGAAGTGCGCCAAGGGCAAGTTGATCGAAGCGAGCCGGCGGCGTCAGCCGTCGGAGTTTCCGATGTGCTCCGGGTCGATCCCGAGTTCGCGGAGCTTGGCGGCGAGTCGCCGGTTCTCGCGGCGCTCTTCGTCGAGGTTACCGAGCAAATCCTCCACGCGGTCCAGTCGTTTCTGGAAGCGCCGCCCCGACTTCCCGATGATGACCAGTTCCCCGTCGATCCACTCGAAGTGCAACCCGAGCCGCGGGCTGACGAACCCGGCGAGTTTCCGAACCGGACTAAGCCGGGCGCCGCGGCGGACGTAGGCGTACACCGCGTGCTCGGCCGGGTCGAGCACGTAGTATTCTTCGACGCCGTAGCGCTCATAGAACTCCAGCTTCGCGTCGAGTTCGTCTTCTGTGTTGCTTGCCGAGAGCACTTCGAAGACGACTTGCGGGGCCACGCCGTCTTCGAGGTGTTGGATGTAACTTTTCCGATGCCCCGACGGGCGACCGAAGGCGACCAACGCATCCGGAGCCGCGTTGATCCGAGGCTGGCCTTCGACCGGATACCAGAGCAAATCCCCGGCGACGAACACGTCGCGGCCAGCGAACTGCTCGCGCAACTCCTCGACGACTACGACCATCCACTCCCATTGCAGCGTGTTGTCGGCCATCGGTTTGCCGTCGCTTTCGGGGTAGAGTTCCTCCGTCGGCGGGGCGGCGGACATCGTCGGATTCATCGGGCGGTCCTCGCGGTGGCACGCTGAAATTGTAAACCCGCGGCGATCGTATTCCAAGCCTCCCCCGCTTGGGCTACCGCCGGTCCCGCCGGTTCGGGTAGTCTCCGGGCCGATGCTCGACTCGATCCGCGCGGGGGTTTCGCCATGGCCGGTTTCCGGATGCACATCTCGACGTCGGCGCTGTGCGGCGTCGGCTACGGCGCCGTCGCCGTGAAGTTGCTCGGCCATCCGCCCGAGACCGCGATCCTCGCGGCGGGCCTCACCGCCATCGGCGGCATGCTCCCCGACCTCGACTCCGATTCCGGCACGCCGATCCGCGAAATGTTCGGCCTCGCCGCGGCAGTCGTGCCGCTGTTGCTGTTCAAACGGCTCGAAGCGATGGGCCTCAGCCACGAGGGGATTCTCTCGGCCATCGTCGTCATCTACTTGGTCGTTCGGTACGGTTTGTCGGCCCTGTTCAAACGCCTGACCATCCACCGCGGCATGTTCCACAGCATCCCGTGCATGTTGATCTTCGGCTTGCTCGTCTACCTCGCCTACGACTCCCCGCTGCACAGCACCCGCATCTTGCTCGGCCTCGGCGTGATGATCGGCTTCCTATCGCACCTCGTGCTCGACGAAATCTACTCCGTCGATTTCAACGGTCTGCACATCAAGTTGAAGTCGTCCGCCGGAAGCGCCGTGAAATTCTTCTCGCCGTCGTTCTTCGCCACGACCGTTTGCTACGGCATCCTCGGTGCCCTGATCTTTCTGACCTACGCCGAGCTCAAAGTCCAAGGCCACCCGAGCGCCCGCCAGTTGCAGGCGCAACTTCCCCCGCGGCCGTGATCCGCGTCGTACAATAATGGCCGGTTCGGAAATCCTTCGGAGTCGGGATCATGGCAGGGCACAGTCACGCGAAGAACGTCGCCGCGCGGAAGGGCAAGCAGGACGCCGTCCGCGGCAAGCTCTTCAGCAAACTCGGCGTGTACATCATGGTCGCGGCCAAGTCCGGCGGCGGTGACCCCGCGACGAACTTGCGGTTGCGCTACGCCATCGACAAGGCCCGTTCGGTCAGCATGCCGAAGGAAAAGATCGAGCGCGCGGTTCTCAAGGGCACCGGCGAACTCGAAGGCGACATCCTCGAAGAAACCACCTACGAAGGCTACGGCCCCGGCGGCATCGCTTTGATGGTCGAAGCGCTGACCGACAACCGCGCCCGCACCGGCGGCGACGTCCGGCTGATCTTCGACAAGAACGGCGGCAACATGGGCTTGCCCGGCTGCGTCGGCTATCTGTTCGACCGCAAAGGGTTGATCCTGATCGACGCGAAGAAATACCCGGACGAAGACGAAGTGATGACCGACGCGATGAACGCCGAGGCCGACGATTTCCAATGCGTCGACGGCGTCTACGAGATCACCTGCGAGCCAGCAAAGTTCAACTCGCTGCAAGACGCCTTGCTGAAGGCCGAGTACGAATTGATCGAAGCCGACGTGAAGGCGATCCCGAAAGCGATGACCGAAGTCGACGTCGAACTCGGCAAGAAGCTCGCGCGGATCATCGAGAAGATGGAAGAAAACGAGGACGTGCAGAACGTCTACACGACCGCCCACCTCACCGACGAGATGACGGTTTGAGGGGTCACTTCAACTCGATTCCCAACTGCCCCGGTGGCGGGACGACCGCTTGCTCCGGCAACCGGATGCCGAGTTCATCCGGGCCGGGGATGGTCACTTTTTGCGGCGCGGTCGGCCGGGGCGCGGGGCGCGCCGGCGGGTGACTCGGCAGATACACTGGTCGATCGGAGAACGCGTACGGGAACGGACTCGGCGAACCGCCGAGTGTGGGCGGGCAACCCGCCGGCGTTCACCCCGCCTCCGCCTGGCCCGGTACGAAGGTCAGCCACGCCGACAGACCCAAGCCGAAACTGACAATCGCCCCGACTACCGCCCGTTGGTTCGCCATCATGATCCCGGCCCCTCCGCCGCGCGGGGAATCCGCGCCGGACGAACTTGTATCGCGCATCGGGAAACCGGGACAGGGCAACCGGGCGAGCGTCAACCTTGACAGATTGCCAGCATTCTTACTGATTGCTGAATACTGATTGCTGACAACTGCCTCTTCAAAAATTGAGAACAAAGAGCGGTCAGTTATCAGCGAACAGTGATCAGCAATCGCGCGCGTCGCTACATGATCCACCTCGGTTCGCGTTTGCCGAGCAAATGCTCCGTCCCGGCGGCGGCGGCGTCGACCAGGTCGTCGTGGACGCCGAAGGGGAAGCTGGTCATTTCGTCGAACAGCTCTTGTTGGCCGGCGTCGACGACGCCGGCGCGGCCCTTCAACCGGACGGTGCCGTTTTGCACCGGCACGGCGAAGACCGCGACGCGGGTCCCTTTGGGCCGGTGTTGATTGCGGCCGACGATGCGGGCGCCGAAACTCGCGTGACGCACAAAGATGTCTTTGATCCCTTCGAAGGCCGCATTCGTCTCGAAGAGGATCGCGTCGGGTTGCCAGAGTCGGTCGAGCGAATCAAGGATCTCCAGCAGTTGGTGCGTGGCCACTCGCTGGGCGTTCGCCATCAGTACGCGGATCTCCGGGCCGATTTTGCCGAGCACGACCAACCCCGTCGCATCGGCGTTGGGCTTCGCACTGACCGCCGGGTCGACGCTGAGGATCACCGCGTCGTACTGTTCGCGCGGGAGTTCTTCATCCCAAAAGTGGATCCATTCCGGCCGGAGCACGACCTCGTTTTCGGCGAGCGTCATCAACCGGTAACCGCGGGCGAATGACGATTCGCCGATCTCTTTGCGGCGCTCGGCGAGTGCCACCGCGGACCACTTCTCCGGCCAGACCGGTTTCAAATCCGCGCCGATGGCCTTGCGGAAATGGGCGTAGGCGCCGCTGCGCTTCAGGTGCGAATTCAAATCGTCCGCGTGCCAGGGTGTGGAGAACCCCCAAAAGCGGCCGCCCGGTTCGAGGAGGTTCATCAAGTTGTTGTGGAACAAATCGCGCGCTTGATCCCGCGTGACTTTGCTGAACAGACTCTTCACATCGACGATGTCGTCGCAGATCAGCAGGTCGGCCCGCGCGCCGGTCGACCCGCTGCGGAGGCCGAACGCCGCGACGCTCGGGCCGATGGTCTCGGCGGGCCGCGCGACCGTGAAGGCTTCCGCGGACCACGGCGTCGCGGGACGGAGGTCCGGGAAGACGGCGCGGACGCCGGCGTTGCCGGCGATGGCGTCGCGCAGGTAGCGGCTGCGCTGTTCGGCGATCACCGCTGTCGCGCAGACGATTTTCACCCGCAGGCCGGGGTTCGTCCCGAGTTCCCACACGACGCGACCGCACATCTGCACGCTCTTGCCGTGATCGCGGGGGAGTTCGACGAGGGCTTTGGGGTGGGCCGTCAGAAAGGATTGGAGTTCGACGTGGATCCCGGCCTGTTTCAACCGCCGGCCTTCGGAATCGTCGAAGGCGAATTCGAGGAAATCACTCGGCGAGGCGCGGGCGCGGCGGATCGCGATCAATAGGTTCCGCAGCGCCGCCAACCGCGGCGGGGGGATCGAGACCGAAGGAATCGTAGAACTGTTCATGGGTCATCCCCTCCAGGTAATCGACGAGTTGGCGGACCTCCGGCACCGAACTGCCGGCGGGTTTTCCCTTCTGCTGCGCGGCCCGCTCACGGGCTTCGCGCAGTTGCAAAATCTTCTGCGCGGCGAGTTGCTGCACCTCTTCGTGCGGCGAGCGCATCAGCTTCCGCAGCGTGTGCATCGCCTCCGATGACGCGTCTTTCATCTGCTCCGTGACAGCGCGGGCGTAGTGCTTCTTCCAGAGTTCGGGGTGCTTCTTCGGCCAACCCGTCACCGTGAGAACACTGCGGCCGACCTCGGCGGCGACGGTTTGCCATTTCTCCCCGGCGACGCGGAGTTCCGCGGCGCGGGCGATCAGTTCTTCCATGGGAGTGTTCCGAGAGATGTGCGACGTGTGTACACTGGGTTATAAGCTCCAATTTGGCGATGTCAAAT
>JANXTU010000190.1 GCA_025352235.1 Fimbriiglobus sp. | reverse complement strand
GGTTTGGGTAGGATTGATTCTTGCCCATCCAGCCCAATCGTGTGCAGTTTGTTGTCAAAACTGCCTCGGATCACTCAACTGCGTAACTCCCTAACAATTCTTGGAGCCACGGGGGAATGACTTGTGAATCCAAGCCAGGGGAGGCACCTGAAATCGGACGTAACTCCTTGCAGCGCCTAGGTCGTTCCGAAAGTCGGACGTCATTCCACGATAGGGTGGGTGGGTTCACGCTGGAATGACGACTCCAAGAATCGTTGGCACACCCGACCGCCCTCGCACCTCGCCTTAGTCGGCCATTCATGGTAAACTAAGGTCAACATTTCCTCCCACCGGAGACCGCCGATGGCCGGGCCGCGATCCGACGACCGGGATCTGGTGAGCGACTATCAAGCGGGGAGCGAATCCGCCGCGCGGGATCTGTTCGACAAATACTGCGAGCGACTGATGAAACTGGCGAAGCGGCGCATCGGCCAGCGCATGGCCAGCCGCTTCGACCCGGAAGATGTCATCCAATCGGCCTTCCGGACGTTTTTCACGCGCGTCAAAAACGACGAATTCACCTTCGAAGCCGAAGACGACTTATTCAAGCTCTTGGTGCGTTTGACGGTCCGCAAGACGCTTCGGCGGATCGAGCATCACAGCGCCGCCAAGCGCAATCCGAACCTCGAAGCGGCCCAGCGCACCGACGACGTCGAACCGTTCTCCCTCGTGGCGAGTCACACCGTCACCCCGGATATGGAAGTCGCCCTCATCGACGAATTCCAAGACTTCATCGGCAACCTCCCGGAGCTGGATCGGAAGGTCATCGAGCTGAAAATCCAAGGCTATTCGACGGTCGAAATCGCCGAACAGGTCGGGTCGTACGAACGCAAAGTCCGCCGCGTGCTCGAGCGCATCGAAAAGCTCTCCGGGGCCGCGGATATCGAAGAACGAGAAGACTAACCACAGAGACACAGAGAAGATGAGAAAGCGACGATGGGGAGAAGACTTTTTGCATTCGTGACGAGTTTTGATTTGCCCACTTTTCCTCCGTGTCTCTGTGCCTCTGTGGTTAGTCTTTCTTCTCACCGATGTCCGCCACCGGGTTCGTTCCCAGATATATGCCTGTAGACTTCGCCATCGAACGGGTTCCGCCATGGTCTGCCGCATCCTGATCGCTTCGCTGTTCTTCGCCGCCCCCGCCTTCGGCCAGCAGGCCGACCGGCGCTCGCGGGACGAACCGGACGTCTGCCCCGAAGCCGGGGGGCGGTACGGCACTTGCGACGTCCTGCGCTTCTCGCCGGACGGTTCGTACCTCATCGCCGGCGGGGACGACAAAGTCGCCCGCATTTGGCCCCATGCGGGCGACGGCTTGGTGGTCGACCCCGCGAAGGCCCAAATCCTCCGCTGGCGCGCCTGGCGCGAACAGCGCGGGGGTATCAAAGCTCTTGCAATTTCCCCGGATGGCAAGCGCGTTGCCGTCGGCGGTTACGGGATGAAATCGGGGACGGTGGCGATCCTCGACCGCGCGGCGTCCACCGAACAAGAAACCAAATTGATCGCCCTGACTTGGCCGAACCTGGACGCCGGCAACGTGATGGCCATGGCGTTCCATCCGGACGGCAAACGGCTCGCCTTCGGCACGTCCGACGGGAGCCTTTGGTTCTGGGAACCGAAGGCGCTCCCGAAAGAAATCGACGGCCGCGGTTGGAACTGGCCCGTCCGCATCGGCAAGCACGAAGTCCTGAAACTCGGCGGGACGCCCTACAACTTCCCCCGCTTGATTTTCTTCCGCGACGAAGACACCGCGGTCTCGGTCGCGCAGAGCGGTCAGGTGCTGGCCTGCGGCGTAACCGGGGAATTCTCGGACGAACCGAATGCCGACATTCCGAAATGCACGGCCCTGTTCAACGTCAACGACGGGTTGAAAGAGAAGTTCACTGTCTACCGAGCCGCCCTTTCCCCCGACGGGCAGTGGATCGCCGCGGCCAGCCCGAACGAACGGATCGTCCTCCGCAGTTCGGCCGGGACGCGTTTTATCGAACACGCCCTGCCCAAAGATACGCACGCCCGCAGTTTGGCCTGGCACCCCGCGACCGGACAATTGGCCATTGCACTCGTGAAGGCCCTGCCCGCAAAAGGCGACGCGGGCCGGTATCTGATGGAAGCCAACAACACCGTTCAAATCTTCGAGGCGCCGAAGGCCAAAGAAGAATTGGTGTTAGCGAAGGAATTCGCACACCCCGGCCGGGCCGAAGCGATGGCCTTCCACCCGAAGGAATCGCGTTTGGCCATCGCCGGCGGCGACGTCGACCAAGTGACCCTGTACGACACCGCGAAGCCCGAGAAGCCGCTATCGGTCGTCCACGGGCAAGGGCGCAAACCGTGGGGGGTCGCCCTCAGTGAGAACGGCAAAACCCTCGGTGTGCGTATCGGCCGCGATCCCGCAGCGACCGACCCGAACCGGCGCGGCGCCGGCGAGTGGACGGCCTTCGACCTCGACCGCCTGACCCCGCAACCCGATGCGAAACAAAAATGGGTCGAACCCCTCGGCCGATCCGAAGGGTGGACGGTCGAGCCCGACGCCGAGAACTCGTTCGTTTGGTACGCCGTGCTCCCCCGCGACGGGCTGAAATCGCTGCGGATCAAATTGGTGCTCGATCCGAATCGGGATCAGCAGCCGACCTGCTATACCTTCGTTCCGCCCGCCGTCGCCGGCGGTGCCCCGAAACTCATCGTCGGCCACTACTACGGCTGCTCGCTCTTCGAACTCGACGTGGCCAAAGCCGCGCTGAACCCGAAGTCCAGGGACCTGGAGTTCGAGCGCAAACGGCTCTACACGGGCCACAGCGGCGAGGTGCTTTCGGTCGTCGCCGCGAAAGATGGCACGTGGTTCCTCACCGGCGGGGCCGATCACACGGTCGCCGCGTACAGCCTCAAAAATTGGGCCGAACAGCCCCACCTCGGGGCGACCTTCCGCGAAGTCGATGGGAAACTGACGGTGGACACCGTCGCCAATGGCTCGCCCGCTTACGAAGCCGGCTTGAAAGCGAACGACGTCATCGAACGCCTGAGCGTCGCGGCGAAATTCGTTTACGACCGCCGGCCGAACCAAGCCCGCCGCGGGGAAATCCGCGACGCCCTCGACGCGCTCGAATCACCGAAGCCGGGGTTGGAGCTGTTCTTCGGCCGGTTGAACCCGAAGTCGGGCGACCGCACCGAGACCCTCACCACGGTACGGCAGCGGCCGCTGTGGAAGTGGTTCGCCGGGTTCGACGAACGCAGCCAACTCCGCGAGTGGATCGTCTGGATGTGGCAGGGATCGTACTACTTCACGAACACGACCCACGGCGACACCCTCGTCGGTTGGCACGTCAACGCGCCCTCGGTGTCGGACAGCCCCAAGTTTTACCCGCTGGCGCAATTCAAAGAGCAATACCTCCGGCGCGGTGTCCTCCAGACCCTCCTGAACACTCGGGACGTCGGGGAGGCTCTCGTCGAAGCGCTCGGGCCGAACCCGCAAGCGCGTTCGTTTGCGCAATTCGAATCGGCCCCGATCCGCTTGGCCGTCCGGCAGACGACCGTGCCGGACGAAGGCCTCGATCTCGGCATCACCGTCGAACCGCGCGGCTCGAACCCCGACCTGCTCCCGGAGCGCGTCGAACTCTGGATCAACGACTTCCGTTACGAAGTTTGGGACAACCTCCCCAACAAGAACTTCAAGCGGGCGCTCAACATCCCGCGGGACGCCTTCCGCAGCGGATCAAATCAACTGTCGGTCCTCGCGTTCAACGGCCTCGGGGGCCGCTCGCAAGAATCGTTTGCCGTGAGTCAAACGCCCGGCGCGGTGCAGCCGAGCCTGCTCGGGTTAGCCGTGGGCATCAACGACTACGGCGCCCCCAAAAACGGCGGTGCCGGCGACCGCGGCTTCGGCAACCTGACGAGCGCCGTCAACGATGCCGAGAAACTCACCGGCCTGCTGCACAAAGAATTCACGGGCGCCAAGCGGTACTTCCCAAAGGGCGCCATCTCGCTCGAACTCGACGCGAAGGCGACCCGCAAACAACTCACCGCGGCACTGGCGAACTTGAAGTCGGCCAAGCCGGACGATCTGCTCATCGTCTACCTCGCGGGGCACGGCACGCTCTTGACGCCCGATCCGAAGGACGCGCCGAAACGCGTCTCCGGGGCGCGCGGGTTCGAATCCGAACTCGACGGCAAGTTCCTGTTCTGCTGCCCGGACTTCACCCCGAAGAAGCCGTTGGAAACCTCCCTCGGGGCCGGCGAGTTGTTTGACGCCCTCGTGAAGATCAATTGCCGAAAGGTCATCTTCCTCGACGTCTGCCACTCGGGCCAAGCGACCGAAACGAACGTGATCCGCCGGTTGATCCCCGAAGGCCAAGGGCCGTTCATCATGGCGGCGTGCGAGCAGAATCAGCTTTCGTACGAAGACCCCAAAGTCGGCCATGGGCTGTTCACGTACTCGCTGATGCAGGCAATGGGACCCGATTTCCGCAGCCTCGACCGCGACTCGAACGGCGAGATGACGTGCAAACAGCTCTTCAAGTACGTCGATAAGAAACTCCCCGAATTGCTCGCCGGCACCGGCGACCCGGCCAAGCCGCGCGTGCAATTCCCGATCTGCTTCCCGCGATCGCCGCCGGACACGGTGATTTTGAAAAAATGAGCCGCGACGCGGTGTCCAGAACCTCCAGCGAATCGCATACATCGGTAGTCGAATTCCCGAGGCCTTTCCCATGTTCCGCCATGCCGCCGCCCTGTTGCTCCTCGCCGCTCTCGTCGGTCCGGGTCGCGCCGCCGACGAACCGACGTTCGCCGCCGCGCTCCAAAAACAAGCCGGGCCGATGATCGAACTGTTGAAGAAGAAGGGCTGCACGAACGTCGGCGTCCTCAAATTCTTGGTCCGCCAAGGGAAGGACGCTCCGCTGCAAGACGACGCCGGGGACATCAATCAGAGCTTGGCCAACCAGACGCAACGGGCGTTGATTTTGGGCAACGCCGACTCGGAATTCGGAGTCATCGAGCAGCCGAGCGCGTTCGTCGTCAAGAATTCGATGACCGACGCCAACCACCGCACCGAAGAAGGCCGGAAGGCGTTCTTCGCCAAGAAATTTGAACTGGCTTGGAGCCGCGACCAAGTCGAACCAAGCGCATTCCTCGTCGGCGCGGCCACCCTCGACCCCGGTTTGAAATCGATGACCGTGCAGTTCCAGATGTTCAAATCGGACGGCAAGTTGGTTGATGTCGGCGCGGCGATGATCGTCTCGCCCGGCACGGAACTGCTCGCCCAAACGGGCTTGAGCTACACGATGTCCGCGCCGCGGCGGAAGGTCCTCGTCTCGGGAGAGAAGCTCCCGGACGAAGCCCAGAAAGAAATCGTGGAAGAAATGATGCGATCGGCCCCGGCCGCGACCGAAATCCCGACCAAACCGTTCGCCCCGTTGGCCGACTGCCCGGTGAAATGGACCGTCCAATACAACGGCAAAGCCGTCGACGTCTCGGGGCATTCGATCCCGACGCCGAAGCCGGGGGATCGGGTCGGCTTCGTCATTTCCAACCCGACGCAAGAGACCTACGCCGTCGTGCTCTTGGTGAATGGCGAAAGCACGCTGTACCAAGAGAAAGCCGCCCCCGCGGCCTGCCGCAAGTGGATCCTCGAACCGGGCGCCGAAACGACGATCACGGGGTTCCAGACGAGCGACAAGGAAGCCCTGCCATTCGAGGTCGTCGCGCCCGAAGACGCCCGCGCCGATTCGGTGCGCTATGGCGACCACGCCGGGACGTTCCGCTTGGTGGCGTTCCTCGGCACCGTGACGACCGACGAAAAGAAGATCGCGAAGCCGGAGGCCAAAACCGATTTGCAGATCGTGGCCATGGCCCGCGGTAGCGCGGCCTCGACGGGCGATCGCCCGCAGACGCTCCGCGGCTTACAAGCCCAACTCCGCGAGATCGGCAAAGATGCCAAGAACGGCCGGGGATTCGTGGTAAAGGGGACGCAAGCTGAAGTGTCGGAAACGCAGCGGGTTTTCTTCCAACCGACCACGGAGACGCCGGTGTCGGACATCAGCCTGCGGTACTACAAACCGAAGAATTGATGAGGGATGCTATTCCGCAACTGACATCGACCACTCGATGGCGAACGTAGATGATAGAAAAAACAAATCGTCGGCTGGGAGCATCGGGGGAGGGAGCCGGATGAAAATCGTTTTGGTTTTGGCAGCGGGAATCGCGGCCCTCCTCGTCGATCGCACTTCGGCCGCCGAACCCGAACGGACCCGTCGGCAAACGGGCGACCTCGCCATCCAGTCGCGGGCGATCTTGGGGAAATACTGCGGCGAGTGCCACAAAGACGGTTCGACGCGCAGCGCGCTCGCGGTGCTCGATCACAAGCAGCTCGTCGGTTTGCAGTCGCCGATTCCTTTCGCCGCCAAGACTGGGGCGCGTTCGCAAATCCTCGAATTCCTCGACGATGGCTCGATGCCCCCCGCCGGGCACCCGCGTCCGACCGACGCCGAAATCGCGGTGTTGAAACAGTGGATCGCGGCCAAAGCCCCGAGCTTTCCGAAAGCCTTCGACACCGCCACGACGCAACGCACCTTGCTCGACGACCTCGAGCAAATCGAAGAGAAGAATCGCCCGTTCATGCGTTACTTGTCGATCGCCCATTTGGTCGCCGAGGGCACCGGGACGCCCGCTCTCAAGGCCGTCGAGTTCAATTTGCAGCGGGCGCTCGCCGCGGCAACGGAAGCCAACCCGGCCCCCCCGGTACCGATCGATGACTCGGCGACGCTCTTCCGGCTCGACATCCGCACCCTCGGCTGGCATGCCCCCGACCTCTTCGAAAAGGTCGTCGACGGCAACGAAGCGGGCGTCTTCCCGATGAACGCCTTCGACTTGATCCTGCTCGAATACCCGGACGCCGCGCCGATCGCCGGCTCCGATGCGGCCCGATTGACCCGGGCCTTGGGCGACATGAAGCAACTCCGGCCCATCCCTTACTTAAAGGCCGACTGGTTCGCCGACGCCCTCTTGAACAAGGGTGTGCACACACCGCTGGCCGAAGAATTGAAGAGCCTGATTCGGCTGGCCGAGAAAAAGACCAAACCGCGACCCGACGGGAAGCTGAACGAGGACTTCGCGAGCCGCCCGTCGCTGCGATCGGCCGTGCCCCCGCTCGGGGCGTTCTATCCGAAGCACGTCGCGGCCCAAGCTCCGCCGTTCCCGAAGTTGACCTTGGAAGTGATTGACCCGAAAGGCGACGCGATCGCCCTAGTCGAAACGGAAGAAGCGTTCCGATTGAAATTGACCGCCGACGCCGACGGACACTTCGTGCTGTTGATGCGCTGGTCCAACGGCGAACTCGGCGTGCAGAAAGTGGAAGGCGGCTACAAATTCAAAGCCGACAAAGCGAGGATCTTGTCGCCGCAAAAGAAAGAAGCCCCGTTCGCGTTCCAAATCAGCGGATTGCTCAATGGCAAAGACAAAGGGAACGAGTATTTCATTCTGTTGGCCTCGCCGGGAGAAATCGCGGCGCCGACCATCGTGCGCAGTGCGCACGCGAAATTCCCGATCTGGCGGTTCCTCCCCGAACCAGTTGAGCCCGGCGCCGTGCAGCGTGCGGTTGCCGAGATCGCAGTCGTCAAGAAATAACTCCGACGAGGATCCCCTTTGAGTTCCCCCGCCATATTGAACATCGACGAACTGACCCTGCCGATCTCCGACGCGTCGCCGTCCGGGGAACCGCTGGCCGACGCGATCCGCTTGCAACTGGACGAACTCCGCAAAGAAGCCGACGATTTCGACGCGAGTAGCGCCGGTCGCCAAGCGGACTGGCCGAAGATCCTCCGGTTGGCCACCGAGACCCTCGCGGGCAAATCGAAAGACTTGCTGTTGGCGGTGCGGTTGGTCGAAGCCGCGACGAAGAAGCACGGCGCGGCCGGTCTGCGCGACAGCCTGCAATTGCTCGGGCGATTGGTAGCGGATTGCTGGGACTACCTGCACCCGATGCCCGGCCCTGGGGAAGACGCCGAAGTGCGCGCCGGGCCGTTCCACTGGCTCAACGACTCGATGCGCGGGGCGAAGTTCCCGCAGGCGATCCGGTCGATCCCGCTGTTGAAGGCGGGGTCGAGGACGTTCGCCTACGTCGATTGGATCACCCCGGAGCGCAAGGGCGATCTCGAAGAAGTCATCGGTAAAATCGACACACCGGCGCTGCGCACCGCCTTCGCGGACGTCACCGCGGCGTGGTCGGCGCTCGAAGTTTTGTCGCGCGCGCTCGACGAGAGACTCGGCAACGACGCCGCCCCGAATTTCCTGTCGCCGGAAAACACGTCGAGCATCGGCACCGCCATCGAGCAATGCTTGCAATTGATCCGCGAAATCGCCCACCGCCGCGGCGTTGAATTGGAGCCATCCGCGAACGGCGCAGCGGAGCCCGAGGCGGGCGATGCGAGTCTTGCCCCGTCCAGCCCCACTGCGGCTTCGACCGCCCACGGGAATTCGCGCGAAGAGCTGTACCGGCAGATCGAAGTGATCGCGACGACCCTGAAACGCATCGAGCCGCACAGCCCGATCCCCTTCATGCTCGAGCGCTGCGTGCGGCTCGGCGGTCTCCCGTTCCCCAGCCTGATGCGCGCCATCATCCGCGAGACGGGCACCCTCGACGAACTCGACCGCATCATGGGCATCGAAGCGCCGGCGGAGGATTGAATCCGGGCAAGACTGACTTCTTGAAGATCGCAAAAAAGAGACACGCTCCGGGGCCAGCTTTCTTAGCTCTCCCCTCGGCCGAGTCTCCAATAAAATAATACACTTTGCCGATGCGTTGTTAACGCTGCAGTGGGTCTGATCCCTCTGGTGCGCCCTTTCCCCTTTGATTGTGCCGTTTCCGATCCCGAGCTGAGTGGGACTGGTCTACAACACGCGGCGTCCGGCTGGCATGAGCGGGGTTCCTGACATCCCAATCACCCGGCACGGACGCCGCGATGCACGACTTGACCCGCTTGGCTCTCGCCTTGTCTACCCTGACCCAGGTCGCGGCCGCCCTGTGCGAACCCGACGATCTTGCGGTCGAGAGCCATTCGGCCTTCGCGGCGATCATCGTCGAGTTCTTCGCGAGCGGGCCGTCGCCCTCTTCGGCATTCGACTTCGAAACCCGCATCGCCATGGCGGTTCGCGAACTCGGCCGCCGGGTGGTCGAACGCGTTTACAACCGGCTCGAAGGGGAAGGCCTGAATTTGCCGGCGAAGATCCGCGTCGACGGCGAGGACTACCGCCGGTCGAATGAGAAGACGCCCCATCGCCACGTCGCCACGCTGCTGG
>JANXTU010000134.1 GCA_025352235.1 Fimbriiglobus sp. | reverse complement strand
AGCCGGACGCGGCCGGGCAAGAACCGCGCGGCCCTGGCGCCGCGCCTCGCGGCGTGGAGTTTGATCCGCAGCAAGAGCTACTTGGGGGCGTACCTGCGACGACAGCGTTCGCGGATGGGTTCGCCGAAGGCGATCACGGCGACGGCGCACAAGCTGGCGCGGATCATTTACAACATGATGCGCTTCGGGGTGGCGTATGCGAAGCGGGAGGAATCGCAGTACGCCGACGAGGTGAAGCAGAAGCTGGAGAAGTCGTTCCACCGCCGGGCGAAGGAGCTGGGCTACGAAGTGAAGAAGATCGAGGTGGCCGAAGCGCCGGTCGAAGTCACCTGATGCCGAGGTCACGCCGAACCGAAAGGAGGCTTCGATGAAGTGAAGTTGGAATCGAGGGTGCAACCATCGTGAGGCGATGCCGGGAGTCCACGGCCGGATGGGACTTCCGGCATTGGGAAGAAGGAATCCGTCGGCCGCAACTCAAGAAGAAGTTCCTGGGGCGCGGGGGTTGCTGGGAAGCCCAGTCCCCATTCGGCGAGGAACTTGGGGGGCTGGTCGATATCCCCGCCGCATTCTATTGTATCCGCAGCGTCCGGCGACGTAGCCCGTACTGTTTCTGGTGCATCGAGTTTGACTCGGCCCGGTGGTTCGATTGGGCGGGGAGCATTTTCGGCCCATTCGTTGGCGACGACCGATGGTCTTCACCGACCGCGTGTCGATCCCGTTTGGACGGCGGGTTCCCTTTGCCGACTCCCCCACCGGACGCCTTTTTTTCGCTCCCCCTCGGAGCACAAGCACCCCGTCTCGCCGTCGAACGGGGCTGCGTCCGGGGTGCGCCCCGAAGACCGAATTTGCAGCTCCACCCGCGCCGCAAGCCGAGAAACCGGCCGCGAGGCCACATGGCTCATTTGTCGCAAGCCATTCACCGCTAGAGCTTTAGCCACCATTCGGACCGCACGGCAAATTCGAAGTTCCTTGGGCGGCCTCTGGGCTACACATAATCGAAGTACCTGATCCACCACGAGCGGATGCCAGTTACGCCGGGGTTGCTGCCGGTGTAGTCCGTGTCCAGCAAGGCTGCTGGGACGTAAATGTAGCCGTGGCGGGCAAGCAACTCTAGCACCACTGCCATCGTCGGTTCGGGCACTGGCTCACCGTCGCCAACTGTGGCCATGTCGCTGAAGTTGCTGAACCGAATCAGCCCCTGACGGCCACCGGACAGCGGCAGGAATACTTGGCTGTGGAAGCTAGCGTCTTGAATGTGGACGCCAGTTTCGGATGTCATCGGCTCGCCGAGTGCGGCGGACAGAGCGGCCACGAACTTGCCGAAGCGAGCGGTCGCCGCCTCATAGTCAAATCCCGGCGGGTACTCCCAGTGCGTCGGGTGGTCGTGCTTGGCAAGCAGTTGGGCGTAGTCCATCGGTGCACCCTCTGCCGCCGAATGAGGCGTTCAGCGGAATCGGGTCCGGAGTGTCCGGACCTCTCTCGATTCCGTCGATTTCCCAGTGACACCGATTCTGCTGCAACGCCGAAGAGTTAGGCAGAATGACGACCGGCCCAACCCCTTCCGGGGATGTGCGGACAGCAGGTGATGCCGCCCCGCAAGCCCGAGTGCCGCACTCGGTTGCTACCGCGAGTGTAACCCCGCCGTCAACCCCCCGCAAGCCTTTTCCCGGCCAGCCACCCGTCATTCCTGCCAGCAACCATTCTTGGAGGTGGCCTTCTGAGCGGGGCGGCGTCAGCCCCCCGTGTCTGCGAAACTCACTGCGGTTCAATTCCACGGGGGAATGACGTCCCCCGCTCAGGTAAAAAGCTCCAAGAATCGTTGTGACACCCGCAGGAATGCCGGGTGGGTGTCGCAACGATTCTTGGAGGTTATTGGAATTTGACCGCCCCCGTAGGTCAGGTGGAGTTCGCGGAACCCGTCGCAAGCGGGGATCGGCGGAGCGCGCTTCCTTCCGAATGCGAAATGGTTTCGGCGGGCCTCGCACCCATCGGAATCGGACGCAAAGCATTGGCGCGCATGGGTTCTACCCGAAATCGGAAATGATTTCGCCGGGGGGTGGGGCGCTTCGCGCCGAAATCATTTTCCGAAGTCAAAAGTCTCCCGGCCCCGTCGCGTAAGATATTCCCATGAAACCGACCGTGCTGATCATCG
>JANXTU010000116.1 GCA_025352235.1 Fimbriiglobus sp. | reverse complement strand
GTCAACGGGATGCGAGAATTACCCCAGTCGTTGGATCACATCCGGGGCCTCCGGACCTTGCCTCTGATCCACCGCGACCCATTCGATCGACTGTTGATTGCACAAGCTATCTATGAACAAGCCCTCTTCGTCACCGATGATCGAATGATCTCACAGTATTCCGTCCCCATCTTTTGGAAATAATCCCAATGCCCACCACCATCGCCATCCACGGGGCTTGCGGGCGTATGGGCCAGCGGCTCGTCGCCCTCGCCCACGAAGACCCCGAACTGATCGTCGTCGCGGCCATCGATTCCCCGACGCACCCCCGGCTCGGCCAAGATGCTGGCGAACTCGCGGGCATCGGTCCTATCGGCCTGTTCGTCCTCGGGGAATTGCCGTTGGACGTCACGCCCGAAGCGATCATCGATTTCTCGTCGCCGCACGGCACGATGGCGATTCTGAAAACTTGCATCGACCGGCGCATCCCGCTCGTTGTCGCCACGACCGGGCACGAATCGGATGAGAAAACCGAGATTCTCGCGGCGGCGCACCACACGGCGATGCTCTATTCGCCGAATATGTCGCTGGTGGTGAATCTGCTCTTCAAGCTCACGAAACTCACAGCGGAAGCGTTGAACGGCGAAGGGTTCGACGTCGAAATTATCGAACGCCACCATCGCTTGAAGAAAGATTCCCCCAGTGGCACGGCGGCGCACTTCGCCAAGATCGTCCAAGCCGCGATGAATCAAACCGAGGTCGTCCACGGACGCGAGGGAATCGTCGGCGAGCGCCCGGCGAGCCAGATCGGCATGCACGCCGTCCGCGCGGGCGACAACGTCGGCGAACACACGATCTTATTCAGCACCATGGGGGAAAGCCTCGAACTCGTCCACAAAGGGACGAGTCGGGACAGCTACGCGAAAGGAGCCTTGGCCGCAGCAAAGTTCCTCGCCGGCAAGGGCGCGGGAACGTACACGATGGCCGATGTGTTGGGACTGTGAGTCCATTCGGATTGCGGATTTGAAGAAAGGTGGTTTCAAATCCGCAATCCACAATCCCAAATCCGAAATCGATTACTTGCTCTTCGTGAACTTCTTCAACTCCATCGTGATCTTGATGCCGCCGAAATCGACTTCCTGCTTGACGATGCCGACGCCGTCGGCGTACCAGTTTTTGCTCGAAACCTTTTGACCCATCGTTTCCATTTCCATCACGACGACGTGGGCGGTGTACTTGCCGGCGGCAACTTTGACCTCCTCGGGTTTGAACGTCTCAAAATTCGCTTCGGCTTCCTCCTTGGCGATTTTGATCGTTTCCTTCCACTTCGATCCGGCTTTGTAAGGGTACTTCAGAATCGTCAGCGGGTTGTCGAGTGCCATCCCTTGGAACGCGTGCCGGTACACGGCCTTGTCGTCGGCCGACATTTCTTCGGTGATAGTCTGCTCGTCGATCTTGCTGCTGATCGTGAAGATCGTCCGATCTCCGTCTTTCTTGCCGGGGGTCACCTTGGTGACTTCTTGAACGACTTCCTTCGTTTGACCCATCACGGACACCTCGTATTCCCACTTCGCCCCTTTGCTGAGGGGGAAGAGGTCGAGCTTCTTTTCGTCTTTTTTGTCGTCGGCGGCACCGGCCCACGACGTCACCAATACAAGCGCGAGACCGGACAGCAGCGTACGCATGGTCGACCTTTCAAAAGGGTGAGAACGGAATCGATCATCTACCACACGATAGGCGCGGCAGAATCCCCGGGCAAGCGCGAAAGGCCGCGTGATCGGGTTTCGTGTCCTAATCTTGCTGGGGCAAATACTTCCCGGCGGGGCACGACCGTGTGGCGATCCGTACTCCGGCCGGAGGTCGGCTTCTTCCTGTTGGTTTGGCTCGGCTTGCAGACCCATTTCCGCGAGCGTGCTTTCAACGACCCCGGCGCGCTCTGGCACGTCAAAGTCGGGGAGCGCATCCTCGCCGCCGGTTTCATGGAGCGTGACCCGTTCACGTACACCTTCGCCGAGCACGTCTGGATTCCGCAACAATGGGGCGGCGAACTGGCGATGGCCTTCGCCCACCGCGCCGGTGGCTTCGACACAATGTTACTCGGCCTCTGCGCGATGGTCGCCGGGTTGTTCACGTGGATCTTTTCCCGCGCCGTGCGCAACGGGATGCACCCCGCCCTCGCGGCGGTCGTGGTCGGCGGGGCGGTCGTCGTCTCTGGGTTCCACTTCTACGTCCGTCCGCACATGATCACCATCGTCGGCATGGGAATGACCCTCGCTTGGATCGTCGATACCGAACGCGGCCGCTGCAGTCCGTGGCGGCTTTTTGCACTGATCCCGCTTTACTCCGTCTGGACGAACATCCACGGCGGAATTCTTGGTGGCGTATTCACGCTGGGCTTGGCCGTCGCCGGTTGGGGGGTGTTGTGGGTCTTGAAACGAACGGAGACTCCGGTCAGTTCGTGGCGGACACTCGCCGTATTCTCCGGTATCGTCGCGGCGTGCGCTTTGACGCCGTTCATTAATCCGTTCGGCATGGAAATGCTGCACACGTGGACGCGGATCGTCGGGTCGAGCGCGATGAAAGAATTCGTCAGCGAGCACCAACCGCTGTCGCTCGACAATACCGCCGGGCAGGTGATTGCCGGCTTTGGCTGCTTCTATGTATTCTTGCTGCTAGGCACGTTCCCGAAGAGGCCGCGGGTGTCGTGGATTCTCCCGCTCGTCTGGTTCGGGCTGACTTTGCAGGGGATTCGCCAAGGGCCGCTCTTCGCGGTGCTGGCCGTCGTCGCCATCGCCGATTTCTGGCCCGAAACGATTTGGTACCGCCTGCTGAAGAAATACGGCGACAGTTTAGCTCGCGAACCCGAGGCGAGCTCGCGTGGTTGGCTCTGGACGGCGATTCCGCTGGCCGCCGTGGCGGCGTGCTTCACCCTGCAATACGGAGGGGTTGAAGCACCGGTGGTCGGGCGCGGTTGGGCCCGGCTCGACCGCGTTCAACAACCTGTGGAAATCGCCGGCGATTTGCGAAACTACGAAGCGAGCGTGCCGGCCGGAACGCGCATCTTCAACGACGCCAACCTCGGCGGGTTTGTATTGTACCACGCCCCCGGACTGAAGATCTTCATGGACGACCGTTTTGAACTGTACGGCGACGATTGGATGCGGCACTATGTCCTCGTCGTGTACGAAGAACCCGAGGGCATCGAAGCCTGGGCGGACGACTACGGCTTCGACCACGCCTTGGTGATGGTGCTCCCCGGCGGGGACCGTCTGCCACTCGAGCGTTACCTGAGCGAAAGCCCGAAGTGGGTCGCCGTGGCCCTCTGCGACCGCGGGGCGTTATTCAAGAGATTGAAAGTGACGGGAGTCGCCGGGCTTCCAGACAAGTGATCACGAGACAATTTCTATGCCCGCCCGACCGCGGGCCCTCCTCGGCATTGCCAGCTATTATGCTCGACGTACTTAAGAGTGACACATCGCGAAACGCCGATTTTCCGATGCGTCCGACTCCGCACCACCTTCGGTTTCAAAAGCCGAGCCGAGAACGTCGCTTTTCGCTCCAAGAAAAGTGGTTGACGCCAGCACTCGCGTTCCGCACCTCGCGGGCGAGCCCAGCTACTTTTCGCGGAGCGAAAAGCGACTTTCTCCGCTCGGCTCGGACAAGTTCCGCCAGTCCCGGCGAGCCCAGCCACTTTTCGCGGAGCAGTGTCAACTCAGACTGCGCTGAGAATAGAAGGGCAACCGGCTGCTCGAGGGGTTGAAGCCCGAGGGGTGTCGGGTTTACCTGTTGACGATGACCTCGCTGTTAAACGAGAAATGGCCGCGAAGTTCACTCGACGATGTCTTCGCGGTCGGAAATTGCCCTCCGGATCGATTTGAAGAACCATATTGGCTTCGTTCTGGTGGCCGACACCCCGGTGCGGATTGTTGCAATTCGCATCCAGATCCGTGACCGTCTCGGCGGCATGCAGATCCCGGTGCCGGTCGGGCGTTCCCGGCAAGCAGGCGTCCGCGACCGGCAGGCCCGACCCGCGCAGCGGCGGCCCTGCGCCCGTCAGGAGCCAAGCCGCGCTCGCCGCGGTGTTGGCCACGAGCTTTTCCAGGATCCGGC
>JANXTU010000114.1 GCA_025352235.1 Fimbriiglobus sp. | reverse complement strand
CATGCTGCAGCCGGAGTTCGTCGTCAGCGTCGGCGACCTCATCGAAGGGTACACGACCAAAGATGAGGTCATGGCCACGCAGTGGAAGGAGTTCACCGGTTACATCGATCAACTGCAAATGCCGTTCTTCTACGTCCCCGGCAACCACGACCTCACGAACAAAGAACTCAACGCCGACTGGACCAAGCGTTTCGGCCGCAAGTTCTACCACTTCGTCTACAAGAACACGCTGTTCCTGTGCGTAAACTCCGAAGACGGCAAAGCCAGCACCATCGCGGCGGAGCAGACCGAATACTTCAAGAAAGCCCTCGCGGATAACAAAGGCGTGAAGTGGACGATGGTCTTTTTGCACAAGCCGCTCTGGGTCGATAAAGACCTCGAAAAGAACGGCTGGGCGAACTTCGAGAAGACGCTGGAAGGCCGCAAGTACACAGTCTTCTGCGGGCACGTCCACCGGTACCAGAAGTTCGTGCGCAACGGCATGAACTACTACCAACTCGCCACCACCGGCGGCGGTAGCCGGCTCCGCGGGGTCACCTACGGCGAATTCGACCACATCTCGTGGATCACGATGAAAACCGACGGCCCGCGCATCACGAACGTGATGCTCGACGGTATTCTGCCCGAGAATCTCGACACGCCGCAGTCCGAGGAAGAAGGGGTGATCCGCAAGTTGAAGAAACTCGAGCCGGTGAAGGGCGTCCTCATGAACAACGGCAAACCGGTGGCCGGGGCGACCGTCGGCTTTCACTCATTCGTGAAGGAGCCGACCGAGCGCTTCGCCATGGTCGCCGATGCGTTCACCGCCGCCGACGGGTCGTTCACCCCGAGTACTTACGCCGCCTTCGACGGGATCCCCGCCGGGGAATACACGGTCACCGTCACGCAGACGGGCAAATATTACGACGGCGAAGTGATGGCCAAGAGCCAACTGCCAGAGAAGTACACGGCCGCGAAAACGACGACGCTGAAAGTGACCGTGAAAGAGAACGAGAAGAACAACATCAAGATTGAACTGATGGACTGACCCGGCCCGTGAACCAGTAAGCCCACGCGATCAGAACCGCCTGCAAGGGCAGGCGGCCCCACAGCGCCACCGGCGGGATCGTCGGATACAAATCCGCGTTCAGCGCCATGTGCAAGTTCGCCGGGAAGACCGCGATCAGCAGGGCGATCAGGCCCCACGCGGCGAGACGTTGGAAACGCGGGATCAACAGCATCAGGCCGAGGGCGACCTCGGCCGCGCCGCTGAGATAGACGAGCGCGAGCGGCCACGGCAGGTACGGCGGCACGATGGCCACGTACGGATCGGGCGACGCGAAGTGCAGGACCCCGGCCGCCGCAAAGAGCAAGCCGAGCAACCACTTCATCGCGGTGCGGAACAATCGCATTTTGGATTCGATCACTCTTGGCGGTGCCGATGGATTCACTCCCGAGGATACGCGGGGGCGCCCGTTCCGGATTGCAAATTGGCGGACCGGTTCCTGCCCATGATACACTGGACACTTCACATTCCCCGATTCCACCGAGGTGCGCGATGCGAACCCTCATCCCGTTTTTGGCGATGACCCTGGCGCTGGCCGGCTGCGCCCAACCGGACGCGGTCGAAGCCACGCCCGCCACCGAAGCGGAGCCGGCCCCGCTGTACGTGGTTTCCCGAGATCCGCATCAAGCACAGCGGATGGTGAGCTTCCGGGACAACGAAGACCCCATCCTCCGGGGATTGGCGCGCGGTGAAATCCGGGCGGGCGACCCGATCGAACCGCTGGTCACGATGATGAATCTGCGTTTGCATTGCCAAGTGACACGGAGCGGCGAATTCGTGACGCTCCATTCCGATCCGACCGGATACGGGGGAACATTCCTAATCGCAATGAATAGCAAGCTGGTCTTCGCACGGACATCGAGCTGTGTCTATAAAGATTTGTTTTTCAATGGGCTGACGGAGGCCGCTCGTAATGCGCACGACGTTGGCTACAGCGCGGAAATGGACAAGCTGATCGCCTTGCGGAACCCGCCCGCACCTGCGAAATAGTGGCATCAACAAGCGAACAACGCGAGCCGGCTAGCGTGTGTGCCGGCCGCCTAGCCGATGGCCCCGAGGGCCAGCGAGCAGTTGTGGCCGCCGAATCCGAAGCTGTTGCTGAGCACTTTCGTGACGCGGACTTCGCGGGCGGTATTGGGGACGTAATCCAGATCGCAGCCGGCTTCGGTGTCTTGATTGTGCAAATTGATCGTCGGGTGGATGACCCCGTACCGGAGACTGAGGGCGCAAGCGATGGCTTCGACGCCTCCGCTGGCCCCGAGCAAATGGCCGATCATGCTCTTGGTGCTGCTCACCATCAGCTTCTTCGCGTGTTCGCCGAAGACGCGTTTCACGGCCCGCGTCTCGGCGACGTCGCCCAACGGCGTGCTCGTGCCGTGGGCATTGAGGTACTGCACGTCCGTCGCGTTCCAGCCGGCTTCGATCATGGCCTGCCGCATGGCCCCCGCCGCGCCGATGCCCTCTTCGTGCGGGGCGGTAATGTGGTACGCATCGGCGGTATTGCCGCAGCCGAGCATCTCGCAGTAGATGGTGGCGCCGCGGGCCTTGGCGCGTTCATATTCTTCGAGGACGAGAATCCCCGCCCCTTCGCTGAGGACGAAGCCGTCCCGCTCTTTGTCGAAGGGCCGGCTCGCAGTCTCCGGGGAGTCGTTGCGTTCCGAAAGCGCCCGGCAGTTGATGAACCCGGCCATGCCGATGGGCGTGATGGCCGCTTCGGTGCCACCGGTGACCATCGCGTCGGCGAAGCCGTAGGCGATTTGCCGCATGGCGTCGCCGATGGCGTGCGCGGCGGATGAGCACGCCGTGGTGACGGTGGTATTCGGACCGCGGAAATCGTGCTTGATGCTGACGTTCCCCGCCGCAGCGTTGGCGATCATTTTCGGGATCACGAACGGGCTGACCCGGTGCGGCCCTTTGGTGAGCAGCACGTTGCAACCGTCTTCGAATTCGCGGATGCCACCGATGCCACTGCCCAGAATGACGCCGATGCGACTCGGGTCGAAGCTCGGCAGCTTGATCCCAGATTCTCGGATGGCTTCGTCGGCGGCGACGAGGGCAAGCTGCGTGAAGCGGTCCAAGCGGCGGAGTTCGCGCGGTTCGATGCTACCGCTCGGGTCGAAGTTTTTCACTTCGCCGGCGAAACGCACCTTGTGGTGGGTGGCATCAAATTGGGTGATGGGCGCAATACCGCTTTTGCCTGCGAGCAGGCCTTGCCAGTATTCGGGCACCGTCAACGCGATGGGGTTGACGGTGCCAAGCCCGGTGACGACAACGCGGCGGCGAGACATGGGAGAGCTTTCGGCTTAGGCCTTGGCCCCGGCGTCGCCGGTGCTCTTCGGTTTCTTTTCGATGTAGTCAATCGCCTCGCCGACGGTCTTGATCTTCTCCGCGTCGGTATCGGGGATTTGGATGTTGAACTCCTCTTCGAGTTCCATCACCAATTCGACGATATCGAGCGAATCGGCGCCGATGTCTTCGATGAAGCTGGTGGAGCGCGTAAGCGTTTCCTTGGAAACGGCGAGGTGCTCGGAAACGATTTCGATGACACGTTGCTCGACAGACAGTTGCTCGACAGACACGCGACAACCCTCCAAGGGGCGGCTGGACATTTTCGGGAAATATAACAGGCGGCGAGAACCACCGCGCGGACGGACGATCCAGTCTGAATGCTGAATTTACAAGCTCGGTCCGAAAAGGAAAGGCGACCCCGCGACATTCCGACCCCATCCCCCGAAAAACGGGGGGGCCGTGCCGGACATTCCGCATCGCCCGGAGGTCGCGCGGAGTCGGACCGGAGATCGGTTCGGGGCTTACAAGATGCCGCCGTGGATGCGCTCGGGCGTCAAGTGCGACGGTTGATCGGTGAACCAGAAGCGCCGGAAGACTTCGCCGATCTGGCGATAGTTTTCGGACTCGTTGATATGGACTTCCATCCGTTGGACCGGATCGCTGGGGTACTGGTTGAAGCACCCCGTCGCGGACAGTCCACAGCCGACTACGGCGAGAATAACGATGCGACGGAGCATGACCAACCCCTCTGGCGTGCTGCGGTGCGACCCAAACTCCCGGTATCCCCCCCGGGGTGCCGTCTCGGCGAATGTCTCCGCCGACCCACGGCAATAAATCGGGTCGTACCCAACCTATCGGCAGCACCGTCCCAGACCTTAAAACGAATTCGAACAAATCGACCCGCGAGACCGGATCGATCGGAATTCTTTCGCAATGTCGGCGACTTGGCGAACTTGGGCGAACTCAATGAGGGTGCGAAGGTACGTCGGACGTGTCTGTCCGGACGGGTCCGGGTGCTGGGGCGGGAGGCACGGAGGTCGGCCTACCCGTCGACGCTCGCTTTTTTCGCTTCGCCTCGACGACTTTTTTCGCCGTGCGGACTTTTTCTTCCATGATCTTGCCGGGCTGGAACGTGACCACGTTTTTCGCTTCGACATCGACCGCATCGCCGGTGCGCGGATTGCGGGCTTTGCGCGGCTTTCGGCGCTTCACTTCGAAGACGCCGAAGTTCCTCAGTTCAATGCGGCCGTCGCTCACGAGTGTGTCCACGATGGCGTCGAAGGTCAACTGCACGATCTCCTTCGTCTTGGTTTGGGGGAGTTGCAATTTGTCGGAAATCAACTTGACGATTTCTTTTTTGGTCACTTCTGAGATCCCCGAGAGTGTGGGGCCAAATGATGGACGGCTTCGAAGCCAAGTCTAAGCCGACCAACAACTAATGTCAAGGGTCGGCGTCCACCGATGCATTCCACTCGGAGAAAAGTCCGGGGAATCACGCGGTCGGTCGAAATCGAGGATCTGCACTGGCGACAACTCTCGCGGACCGCTATTCGCATCTCGAACTTCGATCCGTCGTTTCTCGGGGGCTTCACCATGCGTCGCGGCATTCGGCTCGGTTGCGGGTTGGCGGGCGCATTCCTTCTGAACTCCGAACTCCGGGCGCAGTTCGCCTCGGATCGCCCGGCGGCGCCGGCCCC
>JANXTU010000113.1 GCA_025352235.1 Fimbriiglobus sp. | reverse complement strand
TTCGGCGACCAGCCGAGTTCGGTTTCGGCCTTCGTGCAGTCAATGGCGTAGCGGCGGTCGTGGCCGGGGCGGTCGGCGACATACTTGATGAGAGTCTTCGGTTTGCCCAGCAGTTCCAGCAGTAAATGGGTCAAGTGCAGGTTCGCCTTCTCGCAGCGGCCGCCGAAGTTGTACACCTCCCCGGAGCGGCCGTGTCGCCAGGCGGCTTCCACGCCGCTGCAGTGGTCGCGTACGTGGATCCAATCGCGGATCTGCATGCCGTCGCCGTAGACCGGCACCTGTTGATCGTTCAGCAAATTCGTGATGAAAAGCGGGATCAGTTTCTCTGGGAACTGGTACGGCCCGTAGTTGTTGCTGCAGCGCGTGATGACGGCGTGCATGCCGAAGGTGTGGTGGTACGCCTTCACCAGCATGTCCGAACCGGCTTTGCTCGCGCTGTAGGGGCTGCTCGGATCGAGCGGTGTCGTTTCGGTGAACGCCCCCGTCGGCCCGAGGCTGCCGTACACTTCGTCGGTCGAGACGTGGACGTACTTTTCGATTTTGAACTTGCGCACGGCGTCGAGCAGGATCTGCGTACCGATGACGTTGGTTCGGACGAACGGGCCGGAATCTTGAATGCTCCGATCGACGTGGCTCTCCGCGGCGAAATGGATGACATCGGTGATCCCGGCACCCAATGCGGTCCGGACATCATCGCGGTTGGTGATGTCGCCTTTGACGAAAGCGTATCGAGGGTCCCCGGCCAAGTCGGCGAGGTTCGCCAAATTCCCGGCGTAGGTGAGTGCATCGAAGTTCACGACCGTCACAGCCGGGTCAGTGGCGAGCAATTGCCGGATGAAGTTGCTTCCGATGAACCCGCATCCGCCGGTGACTAAAACTTTGGCCATGCTTCGCCTCCTGACAGAATCAAGTGGGAGTTTTACCCAGTTCCCCCATGACCGTCGATAGGATTCGCAAAGCGATAGCCACTTGCTCCGAGGTGATGCACAACGGCGGGCAGAAGCGAATGGCGGCTTCTCCGCAACCGAGCAGGAGAAGGCCGGCCCGGAAGCAGTGGTCGATGATCGTTTCGCGCACGGCCGCGCTCGGCGTATCGACGGCGATCATCAACCCCCATCCGCGCGGCGAAGTCAGAATCGGGAATCGGGAAGCGAGTTCGTGCAACCCGGCGAGGAGTTCCGCACCTCGCTCTCGGGTGTTCGCCAAGTATTCGTTTTCGAGCAGATCCAAGGTGACGAGCGCCGCCCGGCACGCGACCGGATTGCCGCCGAAGGTGCTGGCGTGGCTACCGGGTGGCCAATCCATCACATCGGATTTCGCGATGATCGCCCCGAGCGGCAATCCAGAGGCGATCCCCTTGGCGGTGCAGAGGATGTCCGGTTCGATACCGGAAGTTTCGACCGCGAAGATCGTCCCGGTGCGGCCCATGCCCGATTGGATTTCGTCGACGACGAGCAGGATTCCGTATTTGTCGCACAGTGCACGCAAGGCCGGCCAACACCCGGCGGGTAGGGCGTGGTAGCCCCCTTCGCCTTGAATCGGCTCGACGAAAATCGCGGCGACCTCTTCCGGCGGCGCGATGCGGTGGAACAATTCTTCTTCGAGGTCGCGCACCAACTGACAACCGTGTGTCGCACACGTGCCGCTACAACCGCCGGGGAAATGCACGTGATGGACATCGGGCACGAGCGGGGAAAAGCCCCGGCGGTGCGTCAGCTTCGACCCGCTGAGCGACATTGCCCCGTAGGTACGGCCGTGGAAGGCCCCCAGGAACGCGATCACCCGACTGCGATGGGTGTGCCAACGCGCGAGTTTGAGCGCCGCCTCGACCGCTTCCGCGCCGCTGTTGCAGAAGAAAACTTTCTTCGGCGAGGGGCCGGGGGCGATGGCCGCGAGGCGCTCGGCGAGTTCGATCTGCGGGCGGTAGTAGAAATCGGTGCCGGACATGTGGATGAGCGTCGCGGCTTGATCTTGGATCGCCGCGGTGACAGCCGGGTGACAGTGGCCGGTGTTCGTCACGGCGATGCCGGCGGTGAAATCGAGGAAGCGGTTGCCGTCGACATCGACGATGACGGCCCCGGAGCCTTCCGCGACGACGAGCGGATAGACGCGGGTGTACGATCCGGACACGAATACGGCGTCGCGGGCCAGCAATCCGGCGGCGACGGGGCCGGGGAGGGCCGTATGGATGGCGGGCACGGGGAGGTGGTCGAAGCGGAACATGGCATGCTCCTCGCGATCAGGTAATTGCGAGTGCGAGTCGCAGGCGGGCTTGGATTTCGGCCCAATCGCGGGTGGACAGTGAGCCGATTTGAAAGATGACGATGCGGACATCGAGCGTGATAAAGTTGCTTCGGAACGCAGACGGCAGCTGGAGACCTGCCGCGACCCAGTCTTGAAGGACATAATCTGTGGCCGTCGTCGATTTCGCAACTTGAGATGTGATCAATCCGAGGATCACGTCCGGCCTGCAGGAATGGTACAGGCCGCTCGACACGACAACCGACGGCCGCTCTTTCACACCCGTGGCCCCCGGAAATGGCACGAGAACGACATCACCAGGCGTCGGCATTACGTTTTCCCCTGAAGGTTTTCCGGGCGGACCTCACCCCAGTCTTCATCGGGGTGTTGTTCCTCGAAAGCTCTCATGGAGGCAATTGTTGCGTCCCTCAGATCTTCCTCGGACCACTCATCGGAATACCCGGGTCGTTCCCAGTACGGCACATCCGGCGGGATCGTTAGCAGGCGTGCATAGTCGATCACTTTTTTCAGTGCGTCGGGCGGGAACTCGGCCACCAGAGCGTTCAGTTCGGTCAACTCGGCAGTCATCAGTTTCGTCCTCCTGCTTTCAAACCCTATGGTACCACTTATTTTTAGTTGCTGTCGACGCTGCTCGACATTCCCTGCGCCATGACGATGCCCGTGCCGTGGTTCACCGTCCAGGCGTATTTGTGGGTGATCGTTTCGACCAACCCCGCAGCCGACGGGTGGCCGTTGCCGCTCTTCTTGACGCCGCCGAAGGGTAAATGAACCTCGGCCCCGATGCACGGTAGATTGGCGTAGCCCAGCCCGTAGTCGCACTCCTCGCGGAAGAAGCGCATCTTGCGGTAGCTCTCGGTGATGACGGCCATCGACAAGCCGTAGTCGGTGCTGTTGGCGATGTCCACGGCGTGTTCGTCATCGTCGAAGGGAACGATGGCCACGTGGGGGCCGAAAACTTCTTCTTTTAAACACCGTGAATTCGGGTTGTCGTGGATCGCATAAACGCAGGGGGACACGAAGCAACCGGGCTGCGGCGCGAACTCGCGGCTCTCGTAAATCATGTCGAGTGCTTCGTCCTTGGCAAGCCCGTTGTACATCAGCGTCTTCTCGACCGCTTTGCGGTTGATGAGCGGCCCTGCAAAACTCGCCGGGTCAAACGGATCGCCAAATTGAATGCGGTGTACGGTGTCGATGAAACTCTGGATGAATTTTGCCGCGATCGCTTTGTGAACCAGAATCCGACTCGCGCTCACGCAGCGTTGGCCGGTGGTCTTGAACGCGCTCAGCACCGCGGCCGGGATCGCGAGTCTGAGATCGGCATCCTCGCAGACGATCACGGCGTTCTTCCCACCCATCTCGGCGGCGACGATGCGATCCGTGAACCCGGCGGAGATTTGCTGGATGCGCTGGCCAACGGCGGAGCTCCCCGTGAAGAGGATCGCGTTCACATCGGGATTCTGAACAATCGCTTCGCCGACGGTTCCCGCCCCGTGGACGAGATTGATCGTTCCCGCCGGGAAGCCGGCTTCGGCGAATAATTCCACGAGGCGTTGCCCGATGGCCGGCGTCTCTTCGCTCGGTTTGAACACCGCCGTGTTCCCTTCGAGCAAGCTCGGCCCGAGCATCCAAAGCGGCACGGCGAAGGGAAAGTTCCACGGCGTGATGACGCCGACGACCCCGCGCGGTTTGCGCCGCACGAACGCATCTTTCTCGGCGATCTCGGACGGGATCACATCGCCGACGGGCATCCGGCCGGTGCCGAAGACGTACTGCACCATGTGCAATCCTTCGACGACTTCCGCCCGGCATTCGTTCAAAATCTTCCCGCACTCGCGCGCCATTAGCGTCGCCAAGGCATCGGTGTGACGCTCGATCAAATAGCCGAGGCGGTGGAAGCACTCGGCCCGGTGGATGCGAGATAGCCGCCGCCACGCGGGAAAGGCCTGCCGCGCGGCCGCGACGGCTTGTCCGACCGCATCGGTCGAGGTCGCGGGGAAGTGGCCGACGGCTTCGGCGAGCTTCGCCGGATTCAGACTGGCGAAATCGGCCGCGTGCGGGAGCCAAGCGCCGGCGATGAAATTCCGACCGAAGATGGGGGACGGCATGGGGCGACCTCCGCGGCGTTCGAGTCACTTCATTTTACTCGATTCTGATCCTCGCGCCTCCGTCGATGCGTCCCCGTACAATTCCATCGTCTCGGGACCCCACGAACACCGGAGATCGAACCATGCGGACTCTATTGGTCACGGTGGTGGCACTCGCGTTCACCGGCTTGGCCGCAGCGAACGACGATCAAAAGGAATTCGTGCGCGAGCTCGAACTGAAAGCCGCCAAACTGGAACCCAAGAAGGGGGCCAAGGTCGGGGAGCCGACGAAGGTCGCCTCGAAAGCCGAACTCGCCAAAGCGGTCGACGACCAGGACGCGGCCGACGCCATCGCCAAACTCGTCGATTTTGAAAAAGAGTACGTCCTCATCTTCGTGTGGGCCGGTTCGGGCGGCGACAAGTTGACCGCCGCCGTCGAAAAAGACGCCGTCGTGTTCGCGGTGAAGCGCGGCCTGACGAAAGATCTCCGCCAGCACGCCCATGTCTTTGCCGTGGCCAAAGGCGCCGAATGGAGCATGGCCAAGTGAACTCCCCCACCGAGCCGAAGCCGTTTGTCGAGCAGGTCGAGATGCAGGGGCATATCGTCGATTCTCTGCTGCTGCCGAAGGTGCTCGACGCGATCCTGTCGCGCGGCGGGGGCTACCACATCCACGAGTTCGTCCTCGGCGAAAAGCAGGACGACCCGAGCCGCGTCCGCATGGATGTGCAAGCCGCGACCGGCGCGAAACTCGAAGCGATCCTCGCCGAGATCCACCCGCACGGCGCGATTCCGACCGACGCCCAAGACTGCGTGACGATCGCCGCCGACATCGCCGGCACCTTCCCCGACAGCTTCTATTGCAGCACGAACTTCCGCACCCAAGTCCGCTCGCACGGCGACTGGATCGAAGTCGAAGATCAAGAAATGGACTGCGGCATCGCCGTCGATGCCGACGGTTCGTCGGCGCGGTGCGTGCCGATGACGGATGTGGTCGCCGGGGATCGCATCGTCGTCGGGCGGCGCGGCACGCGGGTCTTTCCGCCGGAATCCGAAGCCCGCCGGGGCAACCTGTTCGAGTTCATGGCCAGCCCCGTATCGAGCGAGCGGCCGAAAGCCGTGAGCGTCCGCGAAGTCGCCGCGGCCATGAAGCGCTGCCGGGCCAGCGGCGAGAAAATCATCGCCGTCCTCGGCCCGGCCGTCGTCCACACCGGCGGTTCGGAACACGTCGCCGAACTCGTCCGGCGCGGGTTCATTCAAGTTCTCTTCGCGGGGAACGCCTTGGCGACGCACGACATCGAGCAAGCGTTCTACGGCACCAGCCTCGGCGTCTCGCTCGACCACGGTTTGCCGACGGAAGAAGGACACGAACATCACCTGCGCACGATCAACACCATCCGCCGCACGGGGAGCATCGCGGAGGCGGTTCAATCGGGGCTGTTGAAATCGGGCATCTTGTACGAATGCGTGAAGAAGTCGATCCCCTACATCCTCTGCGGCAGTATCCGTGACGACGGTCCGCTGCCCGAAGTCATCACCGATGCCTTGGTCGCCCAAACCGCGATGCGATCCCACGTTCCCGGTACCGGTTTCTGCCTGATGGTCGCCACGACGCTCCACAGTATCGCCGTCGGCAATTTGCTGCCGGCGTGGGTCAAGGTCGCTTGCATCGACATCAACCCCGCCACCGTGACGAAACTGATGGACCGGGGCAGCACGCAGACGGTGGGCATCGTGTCGGACGCGGAGCCGTTTTTACGAATGCTGGTGGCGGAGTTGAGTCGCGGATCGTGCGGATTTTAAGTCGCAACCTGAGAATCCAGCGTTAGAGCGTCGAATCCAGCGTTTGAGCGTCGAATCCAGCGTTTGAGCGTCGAGTCCAGCGTTTGAGCGTCAAATCCAGCGTTTGAGCGTCGAGTCTACGCGAGGGTGTGCGACTTCTCGCCGGACTCGGCACACTCGCACAAAGCCGGCAGGGCGGAGAGCACCTATTTCCGCAACATCCGATACGACGATTCGAAATCCACTCTAACCGCGATGCGGAGTCTGCGAGCGAAGCGCATTGCAGCCAATAAAATTCCACGCACCCCATTGGCCGCAAGTTCGACTTCGGTTACAGTGACTTCACTTCTGGATCATCCGCGAACGATTCGACTTCGGACCGATGGCTCCCTTTCCTTCAGTTGATTTCCTATGGCAGTTGCAGCGTCCGGTGCCGGCGTTCTCGAAATGCATCCCAAAGGGCACGGTTACCTCCGCGACCCGAAGAAGAGCTACGCCGTCAAACCGCTCGATCCGTTCGTGCCGAGTGACCTCGTCCGGCACTTCAAACTTCGGCCGGGCGTCTCGGTGGCCGGCCCGCTCGGCCCTCCGCAAAAGGGGAACGCCGCCCCGAGGCTGATCAACCTCGACAGCATCGAGGGGGCCGAGCCGAAGTATTACAAGCCCCGGAATTGGGACGAACTCACCGCCGTCGACCCGACGCGGTGGATCAAACTCGAAACCGGCAAGGAACCGCTGACGACCCGGGTCGTCGATCTGTTCACCCCCATCGGCATGGGGCAACGCGGTTTGATCGTCGCGCCGCCGCGGACCGGGAAGACGGTCCTCCTCTCGCACATCTCGCACGCGATCTCCCAAAACTACCCGGAGATGGTGCTGATCATGTTGCTCGTCGACGAGCGGCCCGAAGAAGTGACCGAGATGAAACGGACTTGCAAAGGCGAGGTGATCGCATCAAGTAACGACCAAGAGACGGTGGTTCACGTCCGCACGGCCGAGTTGGTGATGGAACGGGCCAAGCGACTCACGGAACAAGGCAAAGATGTCCTCGTGTTACTCGACAGCCTGACGCGGTTGGCGCGGGCTTACAACAAGCACAGCAGCAGCGGGCGGACGATGTCCGGCGGGGTCGACACGCGGGCACTCGAAGTGCCGAAGCGATTGTTCGGCTCGGCCCGAGCTTTTGAAGAAGGCGGGACGCTGACCATCCTCGGGACGGCGCTCATCGAAACCGGCAGCCGGATGGACGACGTGATCTTCCAAGAATTCAAAGGCACTGGGAACATGGAACTGGTGCTCGACCGCAAGCTGGCTGAGCGACGGATCTACCCCGCCATCGACCTCGGGGCTTCGGGTACTCGCAAAGAAGAGCGCATCCTCCCCGCCGAGATGCTCGAGCGCATCACGCTGCTGCGGCGATCGCTCAGTTCGATGAAGGGCGGCGACAGCAACGAAGCGATGATCAAGCAATTGGCCAAGACCGATTCGAACGCGGAGTTCTTGGAGACCGTCGGGAAGTTCTTGGCGAAGTGACCGCCCATCAACCGGTGATGGCGGGTGGGGCCGTGACTTCCACCTTCGGTGACTTCATGAAGAAGGCGTGCCCCAACAAAATGATCGCCCCGCCGACGAGGCAGCAATCGGCGACGTTGAAGACCGGCCAGTTGATTTTGTAGAAGTAGAGGAAGTCGCGGACGCCATCGAAGACGATGCGGTCGTAGCAGTTGCCCACGGTGCCGCCGAGAATCAAGCCGAGCGCGGCGCACATCCAGCGGTCGGCTTGCTTGCCGCGCAACGCCGCCCACGCGATGATGCCGAGCGCCGCGAGGAAACTGACGATGGCGAAGACGGTGTTCCCGTACCCCCGCTCGCCGGTGTCGGAATCCCCACCCATCCCGAACAGCGCCCCCCGATTGACGTGCGGCATATCCGGCTCGGCCCGCCACTCGGGCTGCGGGGCGCTCCACGTTTGCAGGATTTCGAGCCGGTTGGTCCACGGTTTATCATCCGGCTTCCCCGAATACTCGGCGATGAATCCGAACCAACCGGGGAGCAGGTCGTAACGGCCCCCGTTGATGCTCCGTTTGACGTCGGATTTCCCGTCCGCCGGGTACCACGACTTCGCCTCGACCCACGTTTCGAATTTGCCGTTGGCCATCGGCAACCGGCCGTTGTAGAGCCAGCGGAAGACCCCGTACTTCGAGCTCTGGTCGGCCAGCAACCCGGCGACGGCCAGAATCACCAAGAGCCATCGGTAAGATCGCGTCGCCGCCATGATGACTTGCTCTGCTCAGTTTCGGTACATCCGCAAGGGTTGGAATATCCCGCCCGGCATCCGGAAACAACCCCGACCGATCCGCCGGGTGTGCCAACGATTCTTGGAGTCGTCATTCCAGCGTGAACCCACTCACCCTATCGTGGAATGACGTCCGACTTTCGGAACGACCCATGCGCGGCAAGGAGTTACGTCCGATTTCAGGTGCCACCCATGGCTTGGATTCACAAGTCATTCCCCCGTGGCTCCAAGAATTGTTGTCATACCCATCGAGGATCTGCACTGGCGACAACTCTCGCGGACCGCTATTCGCACCTCGAACTTCGATCCGTCGTTTCTCGGGGGCTTCACCATGCGTCGCGGCATTCGGCTCGGTTGCGGGTTGGCGGGCGCATTCCTTCTGAACTCCGAACTCCGGGCGCAGTTCGCCTCGGATCGCCCGGCGGCGCCGGCCCC
>JANXTU010000067.1 GCA_025352235.1 Fimbriiglobus sp. | reverse complement strand
CGGCTTTGCAGAACCATCTGAGCGCGCATCGCCTGGCGCTGGTGGAACTACCGCGCGACCACGGCAAGACGACGCAGGTCTGTCTGCGCGTCTTGTGGGAACTCGGCCGCGCGCCGAACTTGCGGATCAAGATTGTGTGCGCCAGCCGGTACTACGGCCGCTTTTCGAGCGGGGTGTACGGGGCGTTTGCCTTGCCGACGTACTCTTGCTCGGGCCGGTAGATCCGGTTGCCGTTGAGCGGCTCGAGCCAATGGGCCAACCCGCCGGCGTCGGAGACGGTCCGACGCGGGTAGAACGCCCCGAGCGCGGCGACGGTGCATTGCAACGCGTCCAATTTGTTCCGGCGGGGGGATGTCACACATTCGGTCGGAAGCATTTTCCCGGGGTCGTCCTCACCGACGTCACGCAAAAAGTCACCTCCAGAGACCGCCTGCGACGACAAACTCCGAGAATGTTTGGCTCACCCGATTCTACCGACGTGACCACCCTTCTCCCGTCGCACCTATATAATGGCGGTTTTGGCCGACGGAGTCGCCATGCCGTTTCTCGCTCTCGGTTTGAACCCGCTGCTGTTGAAGGCCACCAAGGAACTCGGGTATACCGATCCGACGCCGGTGCAGGCCGGGGCGATCCCGCCGGCGCTCGAGGGGCGCGATGTCCTCGCCACCGCGCAGACCGGCACCGGGAAGACGGCCGCGTTCCTGCTGCCCATCATGCACCGCCTGCTGTTGCAGCCGCGCAAGGGGATCCGCGTCGTCGTGATTTCCCCGACGCGCGAACTCGCCGAGCAGATCGAAACCGCCGCCAAGGGGTTCGCCGCGCACACCGACTTGAAATCGACGCTCGTCGTCGGCGGTCGGCCGATCGGCGCCCAAGAGCGGGCCATCCAAGCCGGGCCGGACATCGTCGTCGCCACGCCGGGGCGGTTGCTCGACCATATGAATTCGCTCGGGGCGAAGTTCGCCGGCGCGGCGGTACTCGTCCTCGACGAAGCCGACAGCATGCTCGACATGGGCTTCCTGCCCGACGTGAAGCGCATCGTCAAGAAACTCCCCGGTCGTCGGCAGACGTTGTTGTTCAGCGCGACGATGCCGCCGACGATCGCGAACCTCGCGGCCGAGTTACTGAAGAACCCCGTGACGGTGCAAATCGGCAAGCGCACGGCCACGGCCGTGGGCATCACGCAGGCGGCCTACCCGGTACCGGCGCATTTGAAGAATGCGTTGTTGCGCCACTTGTTACGCAGCACCGAGATGCCGTCGATTTTGGTCTTCACGCGGACGAAGCACGCGGCGCGCAAGTTGGCGAAGCAAGTGGCGACCGACGGCTTCACCGTCGCGGAGTTGCACAGCAACCGGACGCCGTCGCAGCGGAGTTCGGCGATGGCCGGCTTCAAAAAAGGCGACTGCCAGGTGATGGTGGCGACGAACATCGCGGCCCGCGGCTTGGACGTGGCCCACGTCACGCACGTCATCAGCACCGACGTGCCGGACGTGCCCGAAGATTACGTCCACCGCATCGGTCGCACGGGCCGGGCCGGGGCGACGGGGGATGCGTTCATTCTGGTGTCACCCGACGAAGAAGCGTCGCTAGCCCGCATCGAACGGCAAGTCGGCCAGCGTCTCCCGAGAGTGACACTGCCCGATTTCGATTACCAGCAATTGGCGCCGAAGCCGGTGGCGGCACCCGCCCCGCGCGGGGGAGGGGGCCGGCCGAAGGCCGCTGGGCGCGGGAACCCGCCGCCGCGTCGGCGCTAGCAATCGGGCAACGGGCTTGACGGCGATTTTCGGATCGCGGTACCATCCGCAACCCCGGTGATGGATCACCGCCCCCCGCCGCACGGACGCGCTCCATGTTGTTCGCCGCGTCGACATCCCGGCCCGAATCGGAGTTCGCGTACTTCCGCGCGCTCCGGGAATGGCTGCCGGAGCCGTTCTTCCAAACACAGCCATTCCTGATATTCTTCGCGGTCGTCGCCGGCGTCTACTGGCTGACTCCGCGGCGCTGGAAGACCGTCCGCGTTTGGTGGCTCGTGATCGCGAGCTTCCACTTTTACGCCGCCTGGAGCGCCGAACTGGCGTTCCTCGTCGGCGCGACGACCGTTGCCGACTTCCTACTCGCCCGGCTCATGGACCGCACCGCGAACCCGCGCGGCCGGCGGGCGATCTTGCTGACCAGCATCGGCATGAACCTCGGCATCCTTGCGTACTTCAAATACAAGAACTTCTTCCTCGGCTCGTTGAACGCCCTCTTCGAAACCGCCGGGGTGCCCGGCTCGTTCGACACGTTGAACATCCTGATCCCGTTCGGGATTTCGTTCTACACCTTCGAAGCCATCAGTTACGCCGTCGACGTCTACCGGGGCAAGATCAAGGCCGAGCGGAGTCTGCCGCATTTCCTGCTGTTCATCCTGTTCTTCCCGCACTTGGTCGCGGGGCCGATCGTCCGCGCCGGCGACTTCCTGAAGCAGACGCGGCGGATCAAACGCTGGAACTGGGTGCGTGTGCAAGTCGGCGTGCAACACTTTTTGCTCGGCGTCTTTTTGAAGCTCGCCATCGCCGACCGCATGGCCCTTTTCTGCGATGGCCTGCCGCCGGGGTATGACGGCCCGCTGCACAAACCGGGCGACTACAGCACCGCGTCGGTCTGGCTCGCGGTGATGGCCTACGCCCTGCGCATCTACGCCGATTTCGCGGGCTACTCGCACATGGCTATCGGCTTGGCGCACCTGCTCGGCTACCGGTTGAACAAGAACTTCGACATGCCGTATCTGGCGCCGAACGTCGCCGAGTTTTGGAAGCGCTGGCACATCAGTTTGAGTTCCTGGCTGCGCGACTACGTCTACATCCCGCTCGGGGGGAACCGCGGCGGCACTTGGGCGACGAACCGGAACCTGATGCTCACGATGGCCCTCGGCGGACTCTGGCACGGGGCGAGTTGGAGCTACGTGCTTTGGGGCGTGATCCACGGTGCGCTGCTCATCGGCCACCGGCAGTTCCGCGCTTGGAGCGAAACCCAACCGACGCTGAAAGCGGCGCTCGAGTCGGGCCTCGGGACGGTGTTGCGGATCGCGGTGACCTTCGCGGCGGTGAGTTTCGCCTGGATTTTCTTCCGCCCCGACCTCGCCGGCTCGTGGGCCGTGCTCGAGCGGATGTTCGCGTTCGTCCCCGGCAAACCGCTCGACCTCAACAACCGCAGCCTCTGGTACACGGTGCTCTTCGTACTCGCGTGCCAAGTGATCGTGCGGTTCGGGGTGTGGCAACGCATCTGGGCGAAAGCCCCGCCGCTGGCGCTCGGCATGGGCTACGCGACCTGCCTGACACTCGCAATGCTGCTCGCCCCGCCGGTGGGGAAGACCTTCATCTACTTCACCTTTTGAGCGGGGGTCTCCCATGGCGATCCTCGCACCGGCACCGCGCAAAAGAACCTCGATCTCGCTCCCCCTCTCCGCTGCGGTGTGGGGGCCGGGGGGTGAGGTCCCTTCGAAGCGCCGTACCCAATCGGCGAGATCGGTGCTCATCGGCCTCCTTAGCCTCGTCGGGTTCCACCTCGGCTTCGGCGCCTACGCGGAACACAATCCCAAGCGCAAGGACCCGACCTTCGGCGACAAATTCGACAAACTCGCGGCGCGCTCCGACGGCCGGCCGCTGGTGCTGATGCTCGGGAGTTCGCGGACGCTGCTCGGGTTCCACGCCGGGCAGGTGGAGGGCGAACTCCCGGGTGTCCGGGCCTTCAACTTCGGCACTCCCGCGAGCGGGCCGATCACGCATCGGGTGTACCTGCGGCGACTGTTGGACGCGGAGGTCGTGCCCGCGTTGCTGTTGATCGAAGTGCTGCCGCCGGCGCTCGCCGACGGCGCGGACGGACCGGGCGAACAGTTGTTCCTGACGGGCGAACGGTTGTCGAGTTCGGAAGTCGATCTCGTCGCGCGGTTCGGGTTCCGCGAGGATCGAGTGCGCTCGGCGTGGCGCGATTCGGTCTATGCCCCCGCATCGGCTCTGCGGTTCCAATTCCTCGGCCGCGCGGTGCCGAGTTGGATCCCATGGAACCTGCGCGGCGACTGGAGCCGCAACACCGACGCGCACGGTTGGGCGACGCCCCCGCGGCAGACCGTGACCCCCGAAGAACGATATGAGCGCACGGCCAACGCCGACGCGGAGTACCGCGCCACACTGGCCGTCACGACGCCCGAGGGGCGACCGATGCGAGCCTTGGCGGAACTGCTTGCGCTGTGCCGCGAGCGCGGGATCCGCACGCGGGTGATCGCTATGCCGGAGGCACCGACGTTTCGACGGCTCTACCCGGACGGGTTGTCGGATCGGATCGCCAAATCGCTAGAAGTCGTGGCGAATGCGAACGGTGCGGGCTTCTCCGACGCCCGGCACTGGTTGGCCGAAGAAGACTTTTACGACGGCCATCATCTGTTCCGCGCGGGCGCCGAAGGGTTCACCCGGCGCTTGACGGCCGAGGCGATCCGCCCGCACTTCGCCGGGGGAGCAAAATGATGCGATCCCGGCGAGCTTTGGTCCTCGGAGTCCTGCTGTTCTGCGCCGTGCAGGCCGGGCTGTCGCGCTCCATCGAATCGGACGCGCTCCCGGTGCGCGACCCGATCTACGCCGAGAAACTCGAGCTACTCCAGAAGCACCCGGAGTTCTGGTCCGATTCGGCCGACCGCCCGCGACTCCTCGCCCTCGGCAGCTCGCGGACGCAATTGCTGATCGACGCGGAACGGCTCGGCCCGGAGTTCCACGCGTTCAACTTCGGCTGCTCGAGCTGCGGGCCAATCGCACAGTGGCTCTACCTGCGCCGCTTGATCGATGCGGGGGTCCACGCCGATGTCCTGCTGATCGAGATCCACCCGGCACTGCTCGCGGTTTTGCCGGAACCGTTCGAGATGCGCTGGCTGCAATCGCACCGGCTGCGAGCGCAAGAACCGGTAGTTCTTCGTGAACTCGGCTGCCCGGCCGATGCGGCCGCGACAACGGGCTGTCACTGGTTTCAGTCATCGTCCCACTACCGCCGCGCCCTGCTGAACGAGTATGCCCCCGTCTGGCTGCCCGGCTCGCTCGCGATCCGCCGCAATCGCACGTCCGACGCGCGCGGGTACGTCCTCGGGATCGAACCTGCCCCGCAGCGGCGCAGCGAACTGACGGACAATGCGATGCGGGAGTACGGGCCCGCGTTCGCGGACTACCGCCCCGGCGGCCCGGCTTGCGACGCCCTTCGACAAATGATCGACTTCGGGCAACAACGCGGGATGCGGGTGATTCTGTTCGTCGCGCCGGAATCGACCGAGTTCCAATCCGGCTACGGCAACGTTGGAATCAACCGGTTCGACGAGTTCCTCAATCGCCTTTCGAACGAGCGGTCCGTGCCCATCTTGAAAAGTCGCGATTGGCTGCCCAATGGCGACTTTGCCGATGGTCACCACGCCACACCGCGCGGGGCCGCGGCCTTCACCGACCGACTGAAGGGGGAACTCCCCCGATGATGGTGGAATCCGAAACGGCCGTGCGCGTGCGAACCTTCGACATCCTCGTGGCACCGGCCCCGGTTCGTGCCGCCAACCCTACCGCGCGGCGGACCCGCGGCCTCCGCGCGCTCGCGGTGTTCGTCGCCGGCTTGTTCGCGTTCAACTTCGGATTGGCGATGCTGTTGGAAAAAGGCCCGGCGCATTGGCGCGATCCGGAGTACGGCTTCCGCCTGCGCTCGCTGGAACAAAAACGCCGGCAATTCCCGGATCGCAAACTCACCGTGGTCCTCGGCAGTTCGCGCACGGCGATGGGCGTTCGCCCCGATGTTTACGAAGCCTCCCTCGGTGACCCGCTCGGGGCGCCGCTTTTGTTCAACATGTCGCTGGCCGGGGCCGGTCCGATCTTGCAGTTGATGACGCTCGAACGGATGCTGACGGACGGGATTCGACCCGATGCGATCCTCCTCGAATATTGGGCGCCCCTGTTGCGCGGCGACGGGCCGTACCGCGAAGATCGGCGGATCGTTGCCCCGCGATTGCGGGAATCGGACGAGCCGATTGTGGTCGACTATTTCGCCGACGCCGAGGACGTTCGTGCCAAGATGCGCTGGGGTCGGACGATCCCCGCGTGGTACCACCGCCGGGCATTTCTCGATCAACTCTGGCCTGAGTCGGTGCCGCGCACGGAGCGCACCGATGCCGCGTGGGCGCCGCTCGACGGCTGGGGCTGGCTGCCGGGGCGCAAGACGTACACGGCGGAGCAAGTGGAGAAGGGCTGGCCGCAAGTCGCGGGTTTCTACGCGCCGCTGTTCCAAGGATTCGCGGTCGCCCCCGTCGCGGACCGCGCCCTCCGTACTGTCCTCGCGCGCTGCCGCAATCTCGGCATCGACGTTTCGCTACTGGCCCTGCCGGAGTCGGGCCGATTCCGCACGATGATGACGCCCGAATCGATCCGCCTCGGCGACGACTATCGCCGGGGTCTCCAGCGCGAGTTTGGCGTGCCGCTGATCGACGGGAGCCCGTGGGCCGAAGATGCTGCGCTGCCCGATGGCTACCACCTGACCCAAGACGGCGCGACCCGATTCACGCGCGAACTCGCCGGTCACATCGCCCCGTGCCGATAAAACAACCGAGGTCGGTGATCGACCGTTCCCCCGAGTGTTCGCTATGAAAATCCCCCGTGTCCAGCAGATCCGCCAGACCGCGCCGCAGCCGTTCGTCGCGGATGTCTACACCGAGTGCCGGCGGGTCTGGAAAGAATCCAAACTCGCCGCGCGGATTCGCCCCGGCATGAGCATCGCCGTCGGCTGCGGGAGCCGGGGGATCAAGAACCACGGACTGCTGGCGAAGGCGACCGTCGATGCGCTGCTGGAACTCGGCGCGAAACCGTTCGTCGTCGCGGCGATGGGGTCCCACGGCGGTGCCACGGCCGAGGGTCAACGGAATCTGTTGTCGCATTATCAAATCGACGAAGCCCACCTCGGGGTTTCGGTGAAGACCGACATGGACGCCGTGGCGGTCGGCACCAACAGTTGGGGCGAGCCGGTCTGGCACGACAAAAACGCCCTCGCCGCCGACGGACTCGTGACGGTCGCACGGATCAAGCCGCACACCGACTTCCGCGGCGACTTCGAGAGCGGCATCCTCAAGATGCTCGTCATCGGGTTGGGCAAACGGCACGGCGCCGATCAGCACCACCGCTGGGGCATCCGGGGCTTGCGCGACATGATGCCCGAGACCGCCAAAGTGCTCGTCGAAAACACCAAGTTCCTCGGCGGCCTCGGCATCCTCGAAAACGCCAAAGAACAAACCGCCCGGCTCGAACTCGTCGACCGCGACGACCTCTTCACGCGCGAACCGGTGCTGTTGAAAGAAGCCTTCGGCCTGCTCGGGCGGATTCCCTTCGATCAACTCGACGTGCTCATCATCGGCGAATGCGGCAAGAACTACAGCGGCGCCGGCATCGACCCGAACGTCGTCGGCCGGTTGCTGATCGAAGGTCACCCGCACCTCGAAACGAACAAACCGCAGATCACGCGCATCGGCTGCTTGGACATCTCGCCGGACAGCGACGGCAACGGCACCGGCATCGGCATCGCCGACCTCACCACCACTCGGGCGCTCAAATCGATCTGGAACTTGCCGTTCGAGATGAACAACCTCACGGCCCGGTTCCTCTGGCGCAGCAAACTGCCGTTCAGCTTCGGCACCGACCGCGAATGCATCGAAGCCTGTGTCGATACCTGTTGGAACCCGATCTTCGACAAGATCCGCTTCGCGGTGATCCCGAACACCCTCGAAGTCGCCGAAATGTGGGTGAGCGCCCCATTGATCCAAGAAGCGAAGGGCATGTCCGGGATCGAAGTGCTAGGCGAAGCGCGCGAACTCCCGTTCAACGAAATCGGCGGCTTCCGGCAGGAGGTGCTCTTTCCGGAATGCATCCGGGCTCTGCGGGGTAGTCCGAAAGGCGGGCATTCGTAGGCCGACTTTCGCGCGGCCCATTCGCCATCAATGGAAATTCACGGACTTCTCCCACCGGCGTCAGACCCCCGATTCCTGAACCCTCGTACGTCGCATCGCGCGACCCGACAAGGATATTTGGAACTTTCGATTCCCGACGACCGTACCGCCATCGCCTAGAATGGAAGTACCTCAACTCAAAGTCGAACCGACGATGCCCGATATTGCCGCGCGGATTCTCGAAGCCCTCGGCCGGCCAAGTTACAGCCCGATCAAGCCGAAGGTGCTCTCGAAGCGCTTGGCCGTGCCGGAGCAGGATTACCCCGCGTTCCGCAGCGCGCTCAAGGAACTGATCCGCGACGGCCGCATCCGCGTCGGCTCCGGATCGACCCTCGTCGCCGAAAATCCGCACGGCACCGTCTTCGGCACCTACCGGCGCACCAACGCCGGGCCGGGGTACGTCCGCCTCGATGCCAAGCCGGGCGAACCCTTCCTGCCGGACGTGGCCATCCGCGCGGGGCGCGAACTCGACGCGGCTTCGGGGGACCGCGTGCAGGTGAAGTTGCTGCGGCCGGCCGGGAAGATGGCCAACGCCAGCGGGGAGATCGTCCGCGTGCTCGAACGGGCCACGCGGACGTTCGTCGGCACCTACTTCGAGCGCGACGGCGAAGGGTATGTGAAGGTCGACGGCATTGTCTTCGCCCATTCCGTTTCCGTCGGCGACCCCGGGGCCAAGGGGGTTCGCCCACAGGACAAAGTGCAAATCGACCTGCTGAGTTTCCCGACGGCCGAGGACCGCGGCGAAGGGGTCATCACGGAAGTCTTCGGTCCGCTCAGTCAGCCGGGGGTCGACCTGCTGACGGTGATCCGGGCGTTCGGACTGCCGGAGGAATTCCCCGAAGCGGCGCTGAACGAAGCCCGCGCCCAAGCCGACGCGTTCGTCGAAACGACGAACGGCCGCACGGACTTCACCGGCGACTTGGTCATCACCATCGACCCGGTCGACGCCCGCGATTTCGACGATGCCATCGGTGTGGAACACGACGAGAAGACCGGGCACACGGTGCTGACGGTGCACATCGCGGACGTAGCCCATTTCGTGCCCGCGGGCGGTGCGCTCGACACGGAGGCACGCAAGCGGGCGACCAGCATTTATTTGCCGCAGAAAGTCATCCCGATGTTCCCGGAGGTGATTTCCAACGGCTTGGCGAGCTTGCAGCAGGGCAAAATCCGCTACGTGAAGACGGTGCAAATCGAGTTCGACGACAAGTGGCAGAAAGCCGACGTGCGCTTTTACAACGGGGCGATCCGCGTTCGGCAGCGGTTCGCCTACGAGCAAGTCTCGTTGATGTTGAAGGGCGACGGGGAGATGCCGGCGCCGGATGTGTTGGCGATGCTGCACCGGATGCGCGACCTCGCCCTCAAGCTCCGCAAGAAGCGGCAGAAACGCGGCAGCCTCGAACTGAGCATGCCCGAGGCGGTGCTCGAATACGACGGCGACGGCAAGATGAGCGGGGCCCATTTCGCGGTGAACGACATCAGCCACCAGATGATCGAAGAGTGCATGCTGACGGCGAACGAGGCCGTGGCGGAACACCTGTCACGGTTGCCGGTGCCGTTCTTGCGACGCGTCCACCCGGCGCCGAACCCGGAGAAATTGCAGGAGTTCGCCGCATTCGCGGAGTTCCTGGGCTACCCGATGAAGCGCTCGCAGGATCGATTCGAGCTGCAGCGCGTTCTACGCGAAACCGCCGACAAACCGGAGCGGGCCGCGATCCATTTCTCATTGCTCCGCAGTTTGAAACAGGCCATTTATTCGCCGATTCAAGATCAGCACTACGCACTGGCCAGCCTCGACTATTGCCACTTCACCTCGCCGATCCGGCGTTACCCGGATTTGCAAGTTCACCGTTTACTCGACCGCTGGATCCGCACCCGCCGCGCGTCGGCGGACGAAAACGAGTTGGTCATCCTCGGCGAACATTGTTCGAAGATGGAGCGCCGGGCCGAGCAAGCCGAGCGAGAACTGGTGAAGTTGAAGCTACTGCAGCACCTCAGCACCCGCATCGGTTTGAAACTGACGGCCGTGATCACCGGCGTTGCGGAGTACGGTTTCTTCGCCCAAGCCGAGGAGTTCCCGGCCGAGGGGCTGATCCACATTTCATCGATCAAAGACGATTACTACACGTTCGACGAATCGTCGCGGAGCCTCATCGGCGGCCGGACGAAAACTCGCTACCGGCTCGGGGATCGGGTCATCGTGGAAGTGGCCCGCGTCGAATTGCAAAAACGGATGCTCGACCTGCGCGTCGTCGGCAAACCCCCGACCGCCCCGCGGGAGGATTCGCCCGTGGAGAAGCGCAAACCGATCCGGAAACCGAAGGTCGAAGCCGAACCGGAGAGGAAAAAGAAGAAGCGGAAGTAGACGCGGATGAGCCTCTTTCCCAGTGTCCTATCTACCGGACCGATGCTGAGCGTTAGCCGGCAGTCGTAATCCTGATTTGAATGAACCGTTTAACTTCCCGAGTTGGGCCGTTTGCCGTACCTACATGTTGACGTTCGACCAACCCAACCCGGCGATTGCAACAGGACCCCGAAGTCGCGCGGGGCGAAGCCGAGGTCGATGAGCAAGCCCCGCCCCGCCGCTTGCAACAGCGTGGCGTTGCCGGAACTCCCGCTGCCCAAAACCGTGATCCGCGCCGCCATGCCGTGAGCTTCCCAAATGTGATCATGATGTCTCGACGCCCGTGATTCCCATCGGCTTCCAGCGCCCCGCGGTTTTCCGGTAGAGCACGCTGTCTCCGAATCCGCGACCGTTGGGGTGGGTACTACGCATCGTGAAATCGACGGACACAAAATCGGGCGACAAGAACGAATAGGTGTACCGGATGGTCCACTTGCCGCCGTCGGTGAGGTCCGATTTCGGTCCGAAGCGTTTGTCATCGTCGACTTGGGCCGCGAACTCTTTCTCCGCGGCGGTCCGCTCTTCGACGGTAAGTTCCTTCCGAGCGGGTTGATTCCGCAGCAGGCTCTCGATCAACCCCGCCCCGACCTTAGGCGGGATCGGTTCGGCGTCGAACAGCTTGAGGTACGCGGCGAAATGCTTGGGGTCTTTGGTGCCGCACCAAAATTCGATGCACGGGTTCTGCGCCGGACCGCCCTTCGACCCGGCGTAGAGCGCCACGAGCGCGTCCGCGGTTCCGATCTTCGCGATCGACCGTACGGCGGCCCTCCGGAGAGTCCCTTTGGTGTGACCCTGCGAACTGTAATTGGCGTCGGGATAATCGAACGATTTCACCAGCGCGGGAATGGCTTTCGGGTCCGCGTATTCGCCCATCGCGACGGCCGCCGCCGCCCGCACGAGGATGGACGGGTCGTCCGAGAGCATCTTCAGTATGGCCTCGAACGACGCCTTGTCCTTTTTCGCCCCCAGCGTTTTCACCGCCAGGCTGCGCACCACCGCGGCTTCGCTGCCCCCGTAAACATGCTGCGTGGCGTCCGCGGGATCCGGCGCCGGCGACGTCAGGCATTTCCGGAATCGGGCCAACGCCGGTTCGTCGGCGATGGCCGCGAAGTACAGGCCCGCCATCGCCGTGTGCTGCGGGCTGGCCAGCATCTTTCCCATGTATTCGGAGGCACTCGGATCGGGGTATTCGTAGAGGACGCGGACCGCTTCCCAAGTCGCGTGGTCGCCGACTTCGTACCGCGCGACCGCGTCGAGGATGACGGGCACCGCGTTTTTGCCGACGATCTTGGCGAGCGTGGCGAACCGGAAGACCTTGCCCGCCGCGATTTTGGCGATCAAGTGCGGCGCCGCGCCGATGGCCTTCGGGCCGAGGCGGTCCAATCCCCCGTAGCCCCACGTCACAAAGACCGGATCCGGATCGTCCAAAAATCGGATGTACAACGGCAACTCGGACTCGTCGCCGATCGCGATCAATGCCCCCAGGATGTCGTAACGCACGTCGGTCGATTTGCGATCCAGAGAGTTGATCAGCGCGTCGACGGTTTCTTTGCGCGGGAGTGTTCCGATTCCGCGCAAATGAAATTCTTCGTGTAACGCTCGCGCCGCCTTCGCGAGTTCCGCCCCTTCGGTCGTATTTAAAAGCCCCAGCAGGGTGCGGACTTCGCGATCCTTCGCCGACTCGGCCGGGGGCAACGCGATTTCGGCGGGGACCTCGGGCGGAACGGGCGCGGCCTCCGGTTCGGGGGCTTCGGGCTCCGGTCGGCCCGCGCAGCCGATCGCCGCGCACGCGGAGATCAGCGTCAGCGACCAAAGGAATCGGCGCATCGTCGGCCTCCGGGGAGTCGGACCGAAAAGAGCATTGTACACCGGCGTCAGCGCTTCGGTGGGGGGATCGGGCCGTCCCAGATCCCCTTCAATAGTTCAAGGATCTCCGGCTCGGCTTCTTTCAACTCGGCTTTGTTGAACGGGAAGAAATCGTTGACGCCGAAGTACGCTTCCGTCATTTCCGCGAAGAATTCCATCGGCGTCGTCAAGGCGTAGTGCTTGACCCGTTGGCCGTTGAACAACAGCGTCTTGTCGCCGCGGCCGCTCTTCTTGTAGTTGTCGTAGGCTTCGCGGATGCGCGGTTCGTCGAAGCCCAAGACTTGATCGTGATAAGCATGGGCGAGTTCGTGCAGGATCACCCAAGGTTGCTCGTTGATGCTCCGCTTCGTCGCCAATTGCGCGGCGATCGGAATGTGGACGCACTTCGCGAGATCTTCGGAGTACCCGTTGGCCTTCAACCAACCGGCGCCCGGATGGTACTGCATCGACGATAACTTACCATGCGCCAGATCGAGGACGATCACGACGGCTTGGAGTTTCTTCAACTTGTCCGCCGGGACGACGGCTTTGATGTCGGCCAGTTTGCCTTCGAGGAATCGCAGCGACTTGGTTCCCAATGCTTCGTCCGGTCCTTTCAGCAAACGGTCGTCGATGCGGATCGTCCACCCTTCGAGTTGGCGGTCGGTGTGCGCCGTCGGTTTGCCCGGCTCGGATTTTTCCTTCGGCTTCGCCGTTAACAACTTCACCATCCCTTGGCCGAGCGCGTCGCCGACGAGGAAGTAGGTCTCGGCGTTGCCGAACTCGTGGTGGCCGTGGCCGGGGTTCGGGGAATCCTCGGGCTTGCGGACGAAGTCGCGCGTTGCGACAAAGAGCACGTTCCCGTCGAACTCGGGCGTCTTCGCGGCGGCAGCCTGCGCGGCCCGCAGCGCCTCCCACTCTTTGGGCGCTTTCACCCACGACCCCGTGAGTTCGCCGACGACCACGGGCAGCTTGGGAGATTGGAATTCCTTGCGGACATCCTTGATGAGGTTGACCAAGTTTTGTTCGTACTCGGGGATGGCTTTCTTCGGGTCGACGCCGTCGTTCCAACCTTGGTACCAAACGAACCCGGCGAGTTCGTAGCCTTGCCCGGCGTAAGCGGGGAAGTCGGTTTTCAGGTTGTCCAGTGCCGCGCGGATCTCGGCGATCATCTTCGTGTAGTACGGCCCGACTTCGCCGCCGGAGCTCGGAGGGCGGAAGTCTTTGAACAGGCTCTTACCGCCCCACGCGGTTTTAATCAGCAACACTTGTTCGTCGAAATGGTCGCCGACGACGTGGCCGAATTGCAACTCCGGTCCGAAGTGGTGCGAGTCGCCGTACACGCTGAAACCCATCGACAGCGGCCCCGCCAGCAGTTTTTGCTTCTCGCGCTGGTAACGGACCCAGACATCACCGCGGACAGTCCAACCTTGGTCCGCTTTGAGGTGTTGCACGAGCTTCGCATGGGCTGGATCTTTCAACATCGCGGCGAGCGTCCCTTTGCCGCCGTTGTAGTCCTTGCCGTCCAGATCCGAGACGGCTTGCCCTTCCATGTTCGACTGACCCGCGAGGATGAACACCTTCACCGGTTTCGGCTTCGGCGCCGCTTTCGGTTGACCTTCGATCTCGTGGATGGTGTTGTGGATAACCCCGGCGATGGCCCGGCCGTCGGCTCCCTTCAACCGGTATTGGATCGACATGCACCACGTCGGCGCGAGACCGTCGAGGACGAGCCGGACGGTTTTGCCATCGGCCAACAGCGTTGCACTCGCCACGGTGAGGGCGTGCTCGTCGATATGCTTCGAGCCGTACCCCGCCGTGCGATGCAAGCCCCAGATCTTCACTTCGTAGTTCTTGATGTCGGCCGCGTTCTTCGCGTCGAGCGCATCGGTGAAGGTCACTTCGACGGCGCCGGTTTTGGCCTTCAGCGTTACGGGCAAATCGGCCGGCTTCTCGGTGGCGCGCACGCGGTAGAAGCCGCCTTGGGCCGTTTGATTTCCGGCCCAAGCGAACATGCCGCAGGTGTAGAGTTGCCCGTCGGTCGGGTGGAACCGGCCGCGCATGATGCCGGTCGGGAAGGGCGGCAGCGGCAGTGCCACCATCCCGCCTTGGGTCTGACCGTTCACCTTTTCGTGCGGGACGACGTAGATTTTCCCCATCCCGTAGGAGATGTTCAGCAGAGATCCTTTGAGGGCGCCCCACTTCTCGGAGGTCACCCAAAGCAGTTCCGCCGGAGAGCGGTCGAAGTCGTTGGTGATCCAACAGAGCGGTTGCTTCATCGCGGCGTCGGAGGTGTCTTTGATGCCGGTGAAGCCGAAGAGGTTGCCGTAGAAGCCGCCCTTTTCCACGAGGTTGATCCGGTTCTTCGGCGTCCAGAAACCTTCTTGGTCGGTGACGTAAAACGTGCCGTCCGGGTTGAGGCAGACGCCGTTGGCGGCGCGGAATCCGGTGGCGAGGATTTCAGTGTTCGAGCCGTCCTTCGACACTTTCAACAGCGTGCCGTGGTGCGGCACGAGGGCCGGGAGGGCGTGCCGGCCGCTCTTGGCGTAGTAGAAATTTCCTTCGGCGTCGGTCTGCAACCCCATGGCGAATTCGTGGAAATGCTCCGTCGCTTGGTGGTCGTTGTTGAAGCACTCGACGAAATCGATTTCGCCGTCGCCGTTGAGGTCGTGGAGCTTGGCGATCTGATCGCGGCAGCAGACGAAAATCGCGCCGTCGCGGAGCTTCAACCCGAGCGGTTGGAACAGCCCGCTGACGATTCGCTGCCACGTCAGTCCTCCGGTGGGTTTGTCAAGTCCGGAGACGATCCAGACATCGCCGTCCCACGAGCAGACGGCCATGCGTTTTCCGTCGGGGAAGAAGTCGAACCCGGTCAACCGGAGTTGGGCATTCCACGGATTGCGCTCCGGGAGTGCGAAGGTATCGACCGCGAACGGGCCGTCGTTCTTGCCGAGTGCGACGGTGGTTTTCAGAATCTCGGGCCAGCGTTTCGGGCCGCCCTCGGTGAGGGGCTTCAACGGCTGCGGCGCCGGCGACGTCTTGGCGAACGCCGCGAGGTCATCGGCGCGTCCGGCCGACATCAGCACTTTGACGCGGGTCATCGTCGTCGACGCGGAAATTTTCAGCAGTGTGAATCCGGACGCGGTTGTCAGTGACACCCGGCTGTCACCGACCGCGGCGACGGCCTTGCCCTCGGGCGCGATCCGAACGAGGAGTTCTTTCGTCGTCGGGCCGATTTCGAGCGTCCGCGAAAAGATCGTCGCATTCGGGAACTTCGGATCGGCTTCCGAGCCGAGTGATTCGAGCACGCCCGCCGCGCCGACCGTATACGACAGGATCGTCCGATCTCCGAATTGGTAGGTACCTTTGAACTGGGCCCATTCGCGCGGCAGAGGACCGTAGAAGCGGTTGTCGCGGCCTTTTAACCGCGGGTCGTCGAAGGAGCCGGTCTCCGGATTCGCCCAACCCGGCCCCACCGGATTGGCGATTTGCACGTCCCCCGCGAGCTTCGGGTGAACCTGGTGCTGCCCGTTGAAGTGAATCCCTTTCCAATCGATGAAGCCGTCGCCGGTCCACCCGGCGGCGTAGCGCATCGTGTCGTGGTCGAACAGGGCGAAGCGCTTCCCGCGCGACACGCCGCCCGCCCCGGCGTCGAGTCGCACGGCGATTCCCTTGTACGCGATGTTCGGCCCCGGCCCGCCGATTTCGTAACTATTCGTGAGGCTCGGGCCGTAGTCCATCGTCACCCACGGTTCGACCGTCACCGCCGGGGGGCCGACCGATTTGCCCTTCGGCAACGCCGCGAGATAGGCCTCGTCGGCGGCGTGAAATTGGCTCGAGTTGTGCGGTTTGAGGAACGTCTCCCGCAGGTAGTGAATCACGTCGTACTTCTGCTGCGGCACCATCCACGTCTGCGGCGTCATCATGCCGTAACCGCGTGTCAGCGTCTGATAGAGGCTGTGCAGATCATGGCCATTCTTGAATTTGTCCGATGCGAACTTCAGCGAGGTCGGCATCGAACCGGGGGCGTCTTTGGTGCCGTGGCAGTTCCCGCAGATGCGGGTGTAGATCGCTTCGCCGCGCTTCAGGGCCTTCGGATCGAGGGCCCGGATGATCCCGGCGTGGTCGATGTCGTTCTCGTACTCGGGGATGACGAGCGCCGTCTGGGCCGGTCGGAGTTCCTTGGCCCGGGCCGGGCCATGCTCCGCGATCTCGATCAAGTATTTCGCCAAGTCGAGGAATTGCTGGCGATCCGAAAGCGCGTTCACCATGCCCTCGGGCATCAGCGACTGCGGGCTGGTCGTGCGCTTCTCGATGTCGGCACTGGCCAACACGATGCGCTTACCCGCGGCCGCGGGATCGAGCAGCGTCACCCGGCCTTCTTTTTCTTCGGCGATCAAGCCCGTCAGCGTCCGGCCGTCGGTCAGCGTGAAGACGACCGATTCGTAACCTTTTTTGATAACCTTCGACGGCAGCAGCACCGACTCGATGAGGTACTCCGCCGTCCCCTCTTTGCCGGTCTTGGCCAAATCCGGCCCGAGTTGCGTGCCGGCCTCGGCATCGTGGCACTTCGCGCAGGCGAGGAACGGCTGAAAAAACAGCACCGCCCCGCGGCCGGCATCCCCCTTGGCTCGGGCCTCCTTGGCGAGGTCGGCCACCGGTTCCTTCGCGAGCGCCTGCTGGAAGGAGAGCGGTGCCTCGGCCGCCCACGATGCGGACGCCAACAGCGAACCGACCAGAAGTGCGGTCATGGAGAAGCGGTGCATCGTGTTCGACCCTGTGACGACTAATTTGCGAAGTTATCGTATGTCGGAGAGAGGAGAGGAGGACTCACTTCAAATCTTTCTTCGCCAGCGCCCCATGTTCTTCAAACTGCTTCTGCCAGATCGCGGCCAGCTCCTCGACCTTCTTCGGGTTCACTTTGGCGAGGTTCTTCGTCTCCGAGCGATCCTCACCCAGATCGTAGAGTTCCCACGGGCTCGTTTTCCCCGCCGCGACGATTTTCCAATCGCCGACCCGCAAGGCCCGGTTCCCCTCGTGCAACCACCAAATGGAATCGTGCTTCGCGGTGCCGTCTTTGGCGAAGTTCGGCAACAAGCTGATTCCCGGCGCCGGCGGCGCGTCGCCGAGAACCTTACCGCCGGTCGCCGCCAAGATCGTCGGCACGAGGTCGACCAAGTGCCCGGGCGCCGTCCGCAGTTCCCCGCGCGCCGCGAAGCCCTTTGGCCAGTGGACGATCAACGGAGTCGAGATGCCCCCTTCGTGAACCCACGTTTTGTGCCGGCGAAACGGGGTGTTCGCCAAGCTCGACCAACCCGGCCCGATGCTGAGGAACGTCGCCCCGGTGCCGCACTCGGCGTGCGGGTCGTGACCGTCGCCGCGAACCATGATCTCGGCGCTGGCGCCGTTGTCGGACAGGAAGAAAATGAGCGTATTGTCGAGGGTGTTCATCGCTTTCAACTGCGCGATCACCCGGCCGATCTCGCGGTCCATCCGGTCGACCATCGCCGCATGCACGGCCATTTTGGAAGCTTGGAATTCGCGCTGCTCGGCGGTCAAATCTTTCCAAGCCAGCGGCCGGCTGAGTTCGTTCGGCCCGAGTTTCTGGATCGCCTCGGGGATGTTGTACGGCGGCCCCAGGGCGCGCTCGATGGGGGCGAGCACCGTCCCGCCGATCTTCTGCTCCCGCATCCGTTTCCAGCGATCGTCGCGGAGGTCGTCCCAACCGGCGAGATATTTTTTCTTGTACGGGGCGATGTCGGCGGACGGCGCCTGCACCGGGAAGTGTGGGGCGGTGAAGGCGAGGTATTCGAAGAAGGGCGTGTCGGCGTGTTTCTCCGCGTGTTCTTTCAAGCACTTGATGGCGTGCTCGGCGATCGCCGTGCTGGAGTAGTAACCGTCCTTCGCGGTCACGGCCGGGAGCGGTTTGCCGTCTTCGCTGTGCGACTTCGGCGCAAAGTGCCGGTCGTGGTCGTCGAGGCTATAGGAATGCACGAAGCCGTTATCCAAAGGCTTGCCGTCGACGTGCCATTTGCCCGAGTGATACGAGCGATAGCCGAGCGGCTTCAACATCTCGGGCAGCAGCTTGGCCCACTCGGGCCGCGTGCCCTGGGCGCCGCTTTTGATCCCCGGCACGGAGTCGCGGCGGACTTGCTGGGCGTAGTAGCCCGAGAGGATCGCCGCGCGCGACGGCCAGCAGCGGGCCGTGTTGTAGAACTGCGCGAAGCGCAACCCGTTCTTCGCCAAGGCGTCCAAGTTCGGCGTTGCGATTTCGCCGCCGTAGCAGCCGAGGTCGGAGTAGCCGAGGTCGTCGGCGACGATGACGAGGACGTTGGGTTTCGCGGGTTCGGCGCCGATGGCGGGGAACGCGATCAAACACGCGATGGCCGAAGCGGAGAACCTCATGGTGCGAACCTCGGATGGAATTGGCCCGGAACAAGAAAGAACCCCCGGCACGGGGGTTCTTTGCGAGGTGGGTATCCGCGCGGCCTATTTGGCGAAGGCGCCGTAGAGGTCCGCGAGGACATACGGGGCTTTGGTCCAGTTGCGATTCGGCGTCCGGACGACGTTCTTGCGGTCTTTTTCTAAAGTTTCGAGGTACTTCACGATCATGTCTTCGGTGCCGAGCTTACCGCCGAGCAGGTTGACGCCGACATTGCCGGTATCGGCGATCTCTTTGTATTCAGTGAAGTTCAAAGCCGCGATCTTGGCGCCCTTCGGCGGCTTGGCTTGCAGGACGTCGTTGACGAAGAGTTTCGCGCTGCCGATCCCCGTCTTGGCCGTGTCTTTGGCACCGTAAAGGTAGAGCATCGGGTTTTTGTCCCGGAGTTCGCGGGTGCTGTCGAGGGTCACCCAGCTCTTGAGGAGGTCGTGGGAAATCGATGGGTGCCGTTCGGCCGAGAGCCAAATCGCCCCGGCGATGTCCTTGCCGGCCGAGTCCGTGTTGTTCGCCAACCGCGTGAGGCTGCCCACCAGCGACCAACCCGCAGCTTGTTGGACCACTTGCGGACGGGCCCATTCCGCCGTCATATAGAGCAAGCCGACGGTCGCGGCGTCGGTCGCGCCGATCAGGTAAACACTGCTCGTGTTCACGTCCCCGGCGTCGTTCATTTTGTCGAGGGCGACGCGGGCCGCCATGATGTCGTTGGCGATCATCGGATAGTAACCCGGCTTCGCGCTCACATCTTGAATCGAGAGTTTTTTCGGCAGCGGTGTTTTCGAGGCGAGCCCCGGCATGTACTTGGCGTTCACGGGGAAGTCACCCCAGAACAATTTCGGATTGCCAATGCTCGTGCTCTTGCCGTGGCCGCGGTAGTCGAAGCGCAACACCGAGAAGCCGTTGCGGGCGAGGGTCATCGCCAAACCTTTCCAGTCGCCTTGGTTCGGGTCTTTGCCGAAGCTGTGGAGCAGCAGTACGACGGGGCTGATGCCGCCTTTGACCGACTTGTACAGCGTCCCTTGAAGCTCGACACTATCCACGCTGTCGAACGAGACATCCTTGGTTTCGACCTTCGCGAGTTCTTCAGCAGCCATTGTCGCGGTAGGCGAAATGGCGAGGAGGGCTACGAGCCAAGTGCGAAGGCGAAACATATCACTGCTCCGGGGAGAATCGGACGCGGCGTGGCATCCGCCTGAATTCTACAACGTCCCCCGATGATAAATCGTTGGAAAAGCGGAATCAAGCCGGCGATTTCCCGAACCGTCCCCGCCCGGCGGGTTTTCAAAGCGGTTGATGCTGGCGTTCCCAGTTCAAAATGTGCTCCATCAGGTCGGCGGGTTCCGAGCGCCGGTCGCTCGGCAAGGGCCAGGCGAAGCGCTCGGTAGCGGCCAATTGCGCGGCCGAGCCGCGCGATTTCGGTTCCACCCACAATTGCACGAATCGCCCGATGGCCCGCCCACGCCGGCAGAGCCGGGCCGCGAGCCGTGCCGCCTCTTGGGGTGTCCGCGCGGCATCGCTGAGAATCTCGGCCCAACCGACCAGCCAATCGACCAACATGCGGGCCTCGACATCCCCGAGCCCCCGCGTCAGAGACTCGTCCCGCGCAATCCCGCGTAGGATGGCATCGCTCGCATTCGGCATCGTCGACTCCCCCCGGTTCGTTCGGACGGCGGCATACCGCAGCGAGCCCCGAAATACAAGTCGATAGATGCGGGCGGATGCCGCGACACCTACTTCTGGGGTGTCGGCAAATCGAGCGGGATATTGTCCAAGACCACGAGGGCTTTGTCGTTCTTCACTTCGATGGGGAAACCGGGGACGCCCGCTTTGCCCCGGTGGTAACCGTGTTCGTGGGCGTAAACGATTCTCCATCTTCCCGCCGGCACACCGCGGATTTCGAAGTGCCCAAATTCATCGGTGACGGCGAAATACGGGTGGTCGAAAACGCGGACTCGGCCTTGCAACCACGGGTGGACATTGCAGGCAAACGCGATCGGTGGGCGTTGATATTCCAAGGACTTGGACAACTTCTTTTCACCCGCACTCGGCAAGAGGATGTTGAACGATTCGATGTCGCTGGAATAGTTCACGTTGATCCTGGCCGGCGAATTGTTGAAAAATCGCAGCTGATCGCCGGCGCGGGCCGCGAGAACGCGCGGTTCGAAATTCCCATCTTTCAAACCGATGGTATGCAGCGTCGACAGTGGCCCCGCGTCCCGGAGTTCCGGCTTGATCTTGTTGAACGGGAATGATTGCGCCCGGTCGTCGACGTCGGGACGCAGCCAGACCATCACGTTTTTGACGCCGCGGGTTGTCGGTTCGATCATCAAGTCGTTGATGATGATGAAACCGAAGCCTGGCATCGGCCGCACCCCGTTGTTCGCGAACTTCGCGGTTGGCTCGGGTCGATCCCCCGGCCAACGGACCGCGCCGACGAGGGTCACGTAATCGTAAGTTTTAGCCGGCTCCGCTTTCGCGACGGGCGCCATGATCGCGGGCGGGCAACACGGAATCAACGGGATGCAAGGCTGCGGATGGAGCCGGGCGTGCAATCGTGGGAAGAGCGGGCCACGATCGCATTGGGCTTGGGCCAGCGAACCCGCGAGCAGTGCGATGCCGAGGGAAAAGGCGCATCGCATTGGGAACGAGAGCAAACTTCGCATGGGGAAGGCTCCGGGTCGGGGTTCGCATTGGACTACGGCTTCGGCAGTTCCAGTTTCACGGCGTCCATCTCCATCGTCTTCTTGTCGCCCTTCAATTCGACCGGGTAGCCGAGCAAGCCTTCCTTGCCTTTGTGGTAGCCGCCTTCGTGGTGGTACACGACGCGCCATTTGCCGACGGGGGCGTTCTTGATTTCGAACTTGCCGTCTTTGTCGGTGATGGCGAAGTACGGGTGATCGAAGACGCGGACTTTGCCTTCCATCCACGTGTGGACGTTGCAGGCGACGCCGATCGGCGACTTTTGAGCTTCGAGCGGCTTGTCGAGTTTCTTCTGCGAACCGGCCGGGAGGTTGACGTTGAACGACTCGATATCGCTGGAGTAATTCACGTTGTGCCCGATGGCGGCGGAGTTCTTGACGACCAAGGTGTCGCCGGCGCGAGCCACGATGACCCGCGGCTCGAACTGGCACTTCGGTTGATCGATGACGTGCTCGACCGACTTCGGCTTGGCCAAATCCGGGTGGATCTTATCGAGCGGAAAGGTGTCCGCCCGGACATCGGTGTCGGGGCGGAGCCATACCGTGACGTTCTTCACGCCCAGGCTCTTCGGATCGACTTCGACTCGATTCGACTCCAACGGACCGGCTTTGCAACAGACGGCCGCGTCGGTCTTGACGTCGATAATCACCGCCGCGGGCGGCTTGGCCTCTTTCCACTTGATGGTGCCTTGGATGGTCATGTATTTTTCGGCCCCGGCCGCGAACGAGCCGACGCCGAGGAGGGTGGACAGCAACAGAAAACAGCGCATGGGAGAGGCTCCGAGAAGGAACGTGGGAGAACCGGCGGGTATCACGACTCCATTATTCTCCGCACCGGGGGTGTTTGGCAATGTCGGGGGGAAGAAAAGTCCCGGTTTGATTCGGAATCGTGGCTCAATCTCTGTGGCGACACGTTTCTGAACGTGTCGGAAGATCCAAGACTTTTCGACACGTTTGAAAACGTGCCGCCCCATTGATCGCCAGGGCGTGGCTTAATCTCTGTGGCGACACGTTTCTGAACGTGTCGGAAGATCCAAGACTTTTCGACAGGTTGGAAAACGTGTCTCCCCATTGATCGCCAGGACGGGGCTTTGTCGGTGTGGCGACACGTTTCTTAACGTGTCGGAAGATCCAAGACTGTCCAGGGAGTTACGCAGTTGAGTGATCCGAGGCAGTTTGGACAACAAACTGCACACGCCTGGGCTAGATGGGCAAGAATCAATCCTGCCCAAACCCCCACCACCCACCCAAGTGCGTAACTCCTATGTCCGACACGTTGGAAAACGTGTCGCCACATTGGAAATCACTCCTTCAGTAGCGCCAGCGCCGCCGCGTGAAGTTTGCCGTTGGTCGCTAAAACATCGGGCCGGTGGATCGTCGGCGTGCCGTCCCAGTCGGTGAAAGTCCCGCCGGCTTCTTCGATGATCGCCTTGGTCGCGGCCACATCCCACGCGCTCACGCCGTGTTCGACCATCAAATCGACGGCCCCCTGCGCGACGAGGACGAATCCGTAGAAGTCGCCGTAGCCGCGCTGCCGGCCGGTCTGCTGATAGAGGTTGAGGAACGTGTTCTGCCGGCCGGCGCGGGTGAACCAGCCGATGCTCGAATAACAGAGGATCGATTCCGCGAGCGTCGGCGTGTCCGAAACGCGGATGCGCAGATCGTCGAGGTAGGCCCCGTCGCCGCGCAAGGCCCGATACATCTGCCGGAAGGCGGGGATGTAGACCGCCCCGGCAATCTGTTCGCCCTCGAACTCCAGCCCGATCAGCGTCGCCCAAATGGGGACGTGCCGGACGAACGATTTCGTGCCGTCGATCGGGTCGATGATCCAGCGGAAGCCGGTGGAGCTTTCTTGATTGCCGAATTCCTCGCCGAGGAAACCGTCGCCGGGGAAGTGCTTCCCGATGAGGTCGCGGATCAACTTCTCCGCGCCGCGGTCGGCGACTGTCACCGGGCTGTCATCGGCCTTGCGGATCACCTCCAGCGCCGCCCGATCTTGGAAGGTCGCATCGTAGATCGTCTTCGCGAAGTCGCCGCCGCGCCGCGCGGCTTCGACGGCCAAGTTGTACCGGCTGCGCCATTCGGGGTTCACTTTTGGGCCTCGACTTTCGAGCGGGCGTAGGCCGCGGCACCGACGATCCCGGAATCGTCGCCGAGCGCCGCAGTCGCAAATTTCATGTTGGCCGCCGCCCCCGGGAGAGTGTAGCGCTGGGCGATGTCCCAAATCCGCTCGGTGAAGCTTTCGCCGAGGGCCCCGGTCACGCCGCCGCCGATGACGACGATCTCCGGACTCATCAGGTTGATGACGCTCCCGATGGCGGCGCCGATGGCCCGGGCCGCATCGTCGATGATGCCGACCGCGATGGGATCATCTTTCAGGTAAAACTCGGCGAGCTGCGAGCTTTTCACCTTCTCGGTGTCGATGCCTTTCCACTCTTTGCGGATGCGCTTCGGGGCGTCGTCGAGCAGTTCCTTCGCCCGTTTCATCTGATACTTGCGACCGGCGATCGATTCGAGCGTGGAGCCTTTGCGCCAATCGAGCACGATGTGGCCGATCTCGCCGCAGTGGCCGTTGAAACCGGTGAAGAGTTCGCCGTTGAGGATGAACCCGCCGCCGACGCCGGTGCCGACGAAAATGCCGAAGACGTGCTTGGCCCCCTTGGCCGCGCCGTGGGCGAACTCGCCGTAGGTGCCCATGCGGACGTCGTTCTCGAGGAACACGGGCCACGGCCAAGTCGCCGGCAGGAGCGCCGAGCAATCGACATCTCGCCAGTCGAGGTTGGGGGCGAAGCGCACCACGGGCTTGCCCGGTTCGATCTGCCCTGGGATCGCGAAGCCCATTCCGCGGACTTGACCCGGTTCGATTTTCGCTTCGCGCAACACGACATCGACGGCTTGGATCACGCGGCCGAAGACGCCGGTCGGCCCGGCCTCGGCTCCCGTCGGCTGCTTGTTCCGCGCGATCAACTTGAATTGATCGTCGAAGAGGCCGGTGAGGATTTTCGTCCCGCCGAGATCGACGCCGAGCCAGTAGTTGACGGCCATGATGCACCTCCGCCCCAACGATGGGGTCATTCTAGAGCGCCCGCTCGACATCCCGGACCGCGGCCACGAACGCCCGCATTTTTCCCGCATCTTTGCGGCCTGGGGAACTCTCGATGCCGCTGGCCACGTCCACGCCCCATGGTTTCACAAGGCGGATCGCCTCGGCGACGTTGTCCGGCGTCAAGCCACCCGCGAGGATCAAGGGCACGCCGAAATCTTGCCCCGCGAGGAGTTCCCACGGCGCTTTGTGGCCGGTGCCGCCCATGGCCCCGGCCACGTAGGAATCGATGAGCACGGCCATCGGAGCGGCGGACATGGCGAGCAGCGCGCGAATCTGCGCGATATCGTCCGCGGAGCGCACGCGGAATGCCGCGATGGAACCGGCGGACCACGGGGTCGAGTAAGTCTGGCGGTGAGCGAGGTCGAGTTCACGGCGGATCGAGTCGACTTCGTCCGACGTTTGTTCGACGAAGACGCCGGTGAAGTTGTGAAAGTCCGGAACGGCGCCGATGATGACGCGGGCTCGTTCGAGCGAGATGCACCGCACCGATTGAACGGAGAAGTTCAAGCCGATCATGTCGGCGCCGGCCTCGATTGCGGCGAGGGCGTCGTCCGGGGTTGTGACGCCGCAGAATTTGATGGGGATGATCATGCGCTCGGGGCGTCGGCGGTCTCTCCGGGAATCAAAAACAGTTTCGCAACGCTGCAGGTGAAGCCGGGAAGGTAATCGTCACCCGTGAGCGTGTCTTTGACCCCGAAGATTTTGGGCGCCGCCGTCGTGCGAAACACCGTGACGAAACTTTCTTCGTAATCGGCCAGCCAGACGGCCTTCACACCGCTGCTCAAGTAGTCTGATACCTTTTCCAAAACGACCCGGCGTCGGTCGGAAGGAAACAGGACTTCGACGGCGAGGACGGGGACTTTCGTACCCCACTTCGGATGGATCGCCGCGAAAGTTTTGGAATCGTCGTAGTAAGCGACATCTGGGCCGACGACGGTATCCGGATCTTCGGCAAGGACGGTTCCAGAATCGTTGGAGGCTCCGTATCCCCATCGGACTCGTTCGGTGTAGGTCTCGAATTCGTATCCGATCCGGAGGCAGACGCGTCCGTGCTTGCGAGTTGGATTGGGCATCTCGATGACCTCTCCGCAAATGAGTTCGAACCGGCGGTTTTCATTTTCGGAGAGTTGGCAGAAGTCCCAGAACGCATCGGCGGTCATAAGCTGCGCGGTAGCGGTTGCGGGCACTTCAATTGTCGCGGTCGCCATAAGTTGTCCCCCTTTATCGCATCATCTTACCCGCAGTAGTGCTGGCAGGCCAACGCCAGCGCCCCGTGGACGACGACTTCCTCGCCCAGCGCCGCCGGCACGATGTCGGTGAGCCCGGCAAAAGGCTTGAAGCCGCGCTCGGCGACGTACTTGCGAATGGGGTCGAAGAAGAGGTCGTTTCCCATCAGCGAGACGCCGCCGCCGATGATGACACGGCGCGGGCAGAGGAGTTTAATGACGGTGCAGATTCCTTCGGCGAGGGCCTGGGCCGCTTCGTCGAGAACCGCCTTCGCTTCGGGTTCTCCCGCTTTCGCCCGCGTCACCACCTGTCTCCCGTTGGGGACATCCGGGAACCCCTCGACGTTCAGCCGATCCCTACGCCGATCGTAGATGCCGGTCCCCGAAGCGAGCGCTTCGAGTGGCCATTGCTTTTGCGGATTGACTTCCGGAAACACCGGCCTGACCTGTCCGATCTCCGCAGCCCCGCGCCCCATGCCCCGATAGATTTTCCCATCGATAATCAGCCCACCGCCGATGCCGGTGCCGACCGTGATGTAGAAGATCGGACTCAACCCCTTCCCCGCGCCGAAGTGGGCTTCGGCGAGTCCCGCGACGTCGGCGTCGTTGCAGATCACCGCGGGAGAACCGAGGTTCTCGTGGAGGAAGCCGGCCAGCGGAAAATTGTCCCAACCGGCGATCTGGTGGGAGGTGATGGTCGATTGCGTGGCGTCGTCGGTCGGCCCGCCGAAGCCGACGCCGATGCCCAGGATGTCCGAATGTTTCATCCCGGCCGATTGCAGCAACGGCGCGTAGTTTCGGACGATGTCGGCGCGGATGCCGGCTCCGCCGAGCGCCGGATCGACGGTGCCGCGCCAGAGTCGGACGATGGTGCCATCGCCCGCGCCCAATCCGAGTTGGAGCTTGGTGCCGCCGATTTCGATTCCGAGGAACATGGTTGTATCCCGCGCCGAGAAGCGATCATCCCAACACCTCAGCGTAGGCATCTTTATGGAAGCCCACCAGCAGCGTCCGGCCGACCTTGGCCGTCGGGGCGCGGAGATTACCCGTCGGGCCGATGAGCAGCGCCAGGATCGCATCGTCGTCGGGTCGGTCGGTTTTCAAGTTCAACCTTTGGATCTTCGCCCCCTTCGCCGCGACGATCGTCTCGATCCCCTTCAGCAGCGCGAGTGCTTCCGCCGGACCGTATTTCGTCGTGTTGGCGATCACGGTCTCTTTGACTTCGGTGCCCGCCGCCTCGCGGTAGTCGGTGGCGCGTTGGCAGGTCGCGCACGATTTGCGGTGGTAAAGCCAATCGATCGATTTCGGCATGTCGCTTCTCCGGAAAGGTGGATGGGGGAATGAATAGTCGCCCGGCCGAGTTGCAGTATCGGCGGCGCGCCTTTTGCGTAAAAATACACGTATGATGCGAGCGCAGATCTTTGCGTTCACCGGGTTTTACGTTATCGAGGAGTTCAATGATGATCCGCCTATCCGCCCTAGTCCTCGCAGCACTCCCATTCGTCGTCCAACCGCTTTCGGCGGCCCCGCCGGCCCCGCGTGAGACATTAAAATTGGCCCGCGACGTCCTCGACGAACTCAACGATACGCCCAACAAGGCGATCCCCAAAGCTTTGCTGGAACAGGCCGAAGCGGTCGTGATCGTGCCGAATACCATCAAGGCCGGTTTCATCGTTGGCGGCCGGCTCGGCCACGGGGTTGCCGTGATCAAAGACAAAAATAACGGCTGGGGCGACATTCGCTTCATCGAGCTCGGCGGGGCGAGCGTCGGCTTCCAAGCCGGCATCCAATCGACCGATGTCGTCCTCGTGTTCAAAACCCGCAAAGGGTTGGAGCGGTTGCTCGATGGCAAAGCCAAGTTGAAACTCGGCGCCGATGCGGCCGTTGCAGCGGGGCCGGTCGGCCGCGAAGCCGAATTGGCGACGGACGGGAAGTTGAAGGCCGAAATCTTCTCGTACTCGCGCAGCCGGGGACTGTTCGCGGGCGTTTCGTTGGAAGGGGTCATCCTCGGTGCCGACGGCGACACGACGGCGAGCTTCGAGAAAGACACGAGCGAACTGACGCGGCAATCGGCCGAAGAGTTGAAGTCGCGCATCTCACTGTTGATCGTCGAGAAGACAAAAGAACCCAAGGTGATTGCGGTGCCCGGTGCCGGCATCGTCCCGCAGCCGATGCCCGTGCCGGTCGACGCCGCGCCGCCGGCGAGCGGACCGATCCGCCGCTTCATCCAGCGCATCCGGGGGTGAATGATCCGGACCGGCCGAATCTATTCTCAGTGGAGAACGTCGCTTTTCGCTCCGCGAAAAGTGGCAGGGCTTGCCTGAGACTTGCGGAACTCAAGTGCTGGCGGGAAACACTTTTCGCGGAGCGAAAAGCGACTTTCTCCGCTCGGCTCGGCTTTTCGAACCGGCGGTGGGACGGAGTCCGACGCTTCGGACCAGCGGAGTTTCGCGATGTCTCACTCCTGAGTCTGTCGAGCATAACGGTTGTTCGGGCTGGGCAAACGCGGGCGGATGGTCGTGCCGCGCCCGGTATCGACCGGGGGAATCGGGTACTTTCCGACCGGTTCCGCTTCATTTTCCCGGTTGTAAAATGCACAATTCATTCAAGTCCGGGGCGCATCTCTCGATGGGCCGGGGCGATGGCGGAGTTTGGCTATGCCGCGCACCCTGTGTTGCTTCTTGATGTTGATCGTCCTCGCTGCCGTCGTCGGTTGCCAAAGCGAATGCGGCGAACGGCGGCACCTCTTCCCACGCCTCCACGAGCGGCTGAACCTCGACGGCAATCACAACGATGCCAACGAAGCTCGCCGCAACGGGTCGGGCAAAAAAGATTGCTACGACGGTACCCCCGTGTCGCGGAATGGTACCGGCTTCGGCGGGGAGACCCTGAGCTACCCCGGCCCCGGCCCGATTATTTACCCGTCGGGTCAACCGTATCCGTCGGGTCAACCGTACCCGCCAGGCAATCCGCGGTCTGACGAACTCCCGCAGCCGGGGTTCATCTCCCCACCGGGAGTTCCCTACGCTCCGAATCGCCAAATCGATTCGTCCAAGCCGATGCCCCGACCCGGCGGCACCATGACCGGCGATCCGAAGAAGTGATCCGTTACGGATTCGTAAACGGCCGGGTCGCCGAGCGGGTCGCGGCTGTCGTCGGAACGCCGGGGTACATCATCGGCGATGGATTCCCGGCGTAGTGATAGCCGTATTGGCCCGTGGCCGCACCACTAGTTTGGCACATCATCGGCGACTTGGCGTAATCGCAGCGATGGAACAATCCGCAGCCGCCGAACGAAAAGTACGACATCATGCGGCGGAAGAGAAACGGCCGCTGCATCGTTCCGCATGATTCTTCGCTTGGGCGTGTCATCGGGGTATTGAGCAATGGCATGGCCGGTCGGGCCGTCACGCCGCTCGCCGTCGAGCATTCGGACGGACCGCGCGTCATCGGCTCCCAACCGCAGAGTTGCCGGCGGGACGAATTGCATTCGAATGGGCCGTTGAAGCCGATCGGCATCGGCGTCACGGGGAAATAGGCCCGCAGTGGCGCGTGGTACGGGACCGGTACGAGCGCCGCCTGATTCGGTTCGCAAATGCGGAAGGTCAACCAGTTCCGGAGACGCTCGCAGGCCGTGCCGCGCGTCGCCCAACACCCGGAGGCACTGGCCGGGCAAAGCGCCGGCGGTGCGGCGCCACTCGCTCGGGGAGCGTCGCAATTGTTCCAGTTGGTCGAATGCGAAATCATCACCGGGGCGGGCGAACCCGCCGGCAGCGCCGATTGAATCACACCCGGTAGCGGTTTCGACAAATCTTGCGCGGCCGCGACGGAAGTCGCGCCGAACGCCACAATCCAAGCGAGCATCGATTTCATCAAACGACTCCGTGGGAACCTACATACGGCAGGTTCGCTATCGGCGTCGCGTTCGGCACCGCTGTCGCGGAGTTGGTGAACTGCGGAATGCAACCCACCCGCGCGGACCCGAGAATCGGCACAGCTTCGCCAGATCACCCAGCATGATCGACGGCCGGTGCGAGATGGCGACTCGCTTGCTTCCGGTCCGGTCGGGGAACAATGGCGATCGTCGGCGTCGGTTGAGCTTGGGTCGCGGCATAGATTTGCGCATGCGGAGCCGCGGCCGTCGCCGCACGCAGGGCCAGTTCCGGCCGGTTGCAATCGCGGCTGAGGTGGAGGGCCACCACCGCTTGGATGTCCCCCGTTTCCCCGGCATCGACCCACGCCTTCAACACATCCGCGGCTTGATCGTTCGACAAATGGCCTCGGTCGGACAGCACCCGCTGCACGAGGTGCCGGGGGCGCGGGCTGGCCCGCTCCAGTTGGACATCGTGGTTGAATTCGAGCGCGAGCGCATCGACCCCGCAAAAGAGATTCAACAATGCCTCGGGCACGCAGCCCAAGTCGGACGCGTGCCCGTAACTCCACGACGTGCCATCCGGCAGCGCTTGCCCGATGCGAAAGGCGAATGTCGGCTCGGAATCGTGCGGCACTTCCACCGGTTGCACGCGCAGAATGCCGCCGAGCGTGAACGGCGTCGCCGTGTAGCCGTGGACCAATCCGGCCTTCTTCAACGGGCCGTATTCATCGCAGGCGGCCAAAGCGTCGTGGTGCAACGCGTGGGCGATCAGCGGGATGTTCAACCGGCGGAACTGTTCGAGGGTGTACCGATTCCAGTGGTCGCCGTGGGTGTGCGTGAGCAGCGCCGCGTTGACGTTCGACCAACTCAACCCGGCCGTTTGCAGTCGCAAGCCGAGGTCGCGCGGGGCGAAACCGAAGTCGATGAGCAGGCCCCGCCCCGCCGCTTGCACCAGCGTGGCGTTGCCGGAACTCCCGCTGCCCAAAACCGTAATCCGAGCCGCCATGCCTTGGGAATCCTCGAGTGTTGCGCCGTGTTGAATTGCTAATCTATTCTACTCCGCGGGGCGGCGCGGAATACCGGAGCGAGATTCCATGCCCGACGCTCACGAGTTCATCGCCTACCGGGTCCACGATGTCCCCACGGCTTTCGGCTTGGAGGCGGCCGCGCTCGAGCGCGACTGGATGAGCGCCGCCGCGCAGCGTTTCCCGTACCGCTGCTTACCGTTGAACATGGCCAACCAGCACGGCTGGGTACTGACCTGCCCGGTGTCGTTCCGCGCGTACTGGTACGGCGGAGCGCACCCGAAGGATGTCGAACTCGCCTTCGATGGCCCGGCCGACCCGTGCATCGTCGGCCACTTCGGGGCCGGGGTCGTCACCTTCAGCTTGCCGTATTTGTTCCGGACGCCGCCCGGGGTGAACCTCTGGGTGAAGGGGCCGAGCAATTGGATCAAAGACGGCGCGCAGCCGTTGGAGGGGATCGTCGAAACCGATTGGGCGACGAGCACCTTCACGATGAACTGGAAACTGACGCGGCCGGGCGAATGGGTGAGCTTCGCGAAAGGCGACCCGATCTGCATGCTGGTCCCGGTGCCGCGCGGGTTGCTGGAAGGCTTGGTGCCGAAGATCGTGCCGATGGCCGCGGAACCGGAGTTGCAATCGCAGTATCGGACCTGGGAGGCGAGCCGGTCGGGGTTCCTCGAAGGACTGAAAGTCCTCGACCCGGACACGCTGAAACAAGGTTGGCAGAAGGACTACTTCCGGGGCAAGACCGACGCCGGCACGTTCGACCCGCACCAGACCCGCATCGATTTGAAAGAGTTCGAGGCGGGGTGATCCGGGTTCAATTCCAGATCCGGCTGACACCGTACGTATCGAAAATCGCATCGTTACTGATGACGGAAATCCTGAGGACGAGCGCCTGGGCTGCGAGCATTCGGTCGAATGGGTCGCGGTGGTGGTGAGTCAAAGTCATTTGCCGTTCGATGTGATCGAATTCGATGGGCAGTTCGGTCAGCACCAAATCGTGGATGGCGGTCTCAACCCACGGGCGAAATGGCTTCGACAGTGTCAATTTCTTCAAAGCAACTTTGATCCCGATTTCCCAGACAGTCGCTGCGCTGAGAAATCGGTCGTTGGAGGGGTTGATCAGCGTGGCCGTCGCGGTCGCTGACAGTTTGGCGGGGTCGTCCTGACTCCAGATCAGAGTGTGGGTGTCGAGCAGGTATCTCACTCCGTGTACTCGCGAAAGTCTTCGAGTGGCGCATCGAAATCGGGCGACATGTATAGTACGGAGCCGCGTTGCGTGCCGAGCTTCGGCATTCGGGGCGACTCGGGCACAGGCGCCGTCACCACCGCCACCGCTCGGCCATCTTCGGTGATCTGCAGCGCGTCACCGGGCCGCAGCCGATGGATCAACTCCGGTAGCGTCGCTTGGGCTTCCCGCATCGAAATCGCAACCATATTCAAGTCCTCCGGTGTCTCACTTGTCCTTCTTCACTTCCATCTTGTCGTCGTCGCCGGTCTCCTTCGGCTTCATGTACGCCTTCCACTCCAACCCCAACGATTCGACGCGGGCGCGCTTGGCGAGCACCTCCCATGGCGTGCCCTTGTTCTCGGTGGCGAGCGTGTCGTAGAGGACTTTGGCCTCATCCGAAAACTTGCGAAACTCCTTCTTGCTTTGCATCTTCTCGACCGAAACGAGTTGCAATCCCAACGATTTATCGAGCTGTTCCGGGAGGCTGTCCGTCAAGACTTTGCCGAGGGCGAGATTCGCTTCGTGCAGGTAGGCCAGCCGGGACTTCGCCTGCGCCAAGGCGTAGAAGAAACTCGCTTTCCACGCCTTCGATTCCTCTTTTTCGGCATCGGCCATCAGCGCCTCCAACTCCCGGACGAGGTCTTCGAGATCGGGGGTCAAGGTCGCCAACGGGATCTGTTCTTTCTTGATCTCTTCCTTCACGTTGTTGCTGGTCTCGCCGGCGAAGCTGTTGCGGATGCCGTTGAATTTGCCTTTGCCGTCTCGGCCGCCCCAGTTGTCGCGGATGGTGTTCAGCGCCAGCACCGTCTTCGCCCGCAGCGGGAAGGCTTTCGCGTCCTTGGTCGCTTCCTCCATCTCCTTGCCGATCAACTCCGGCTTGTACCCCTCGAGTTTTTCGGCCTGGAAAGGGAAGGTCATTTCGATGGAATCGTCCCCGCCGCCCGAGTCGCTCTTGATGTGGACCGGCTTCAAGTCGAGCAGTGCGAAGACATCTTTGAGTTTGCTCGCGTCGACCATTTTCGGCGCGGCCGGGAAGTCGAACCGCTTGGCCGCGGCTTCGTCGGCGCTGTAAGCCACGCTGTTCGCGAGTTCGCCGCCGCCGAGTTTGGGCACCGGCGCTTTCATCTTCACGCCGACGTAATCCGCGAGGATCGGCTTGGTGACTTCGACCCATGTCGCCACGGGCAGCGCATCTTCGGGCTTCATCGATTTGTTCCCGGCCTTCGACTGCTTGGCCGCGACACGCAGTGCGTTTAAAAAGGCGCTGCCGGCGAAGTGCTCGCCGTCCGAGGTTTGCAGTTCCGCCGCGTTCTGCCCCGCGCTGCACGCGGTGACGACTTGAATATTCGCCCCGTCCGGTGGGCTCAGCAGGGCTTTTTCGAGTTCCTCGCCCATGGCCTCGCTGCCGGGGCGCACGACGTTGCCGTCGGTGTTCGCCCGGCAAACGTCGAACAACACGACCTTCTGCTGGGCCGGGCTATCCTTCACGGCGGCGAAGAAATCGGCCAGCGGAAGCAGCGATTCCACGTCGTTCAGGTCTCCTTCGACCGGGACGAGATAGGCGACGCCGTCTTTCATGGCGGCGTGACCGCCGAAGTAGAAGACGACGCGATCCTGCCCCCGGCTGCTTTCGGCGAAGCGTTTGACGGTATCGAGGATGACATCTTTGAGCATCGGCCGTTGGGCCGCGTTTGCCGCCATCTTCCCATCGGCGTCGGTCAGCAGGAAGAGTTGGTTATTGTCTTTGTCGGTCGGCACGCGGAACTGGAAGGCGAGTTGCTTCGCGGCTTCGGCGAACTCGGAGCGGCCGTTGCCGGTGGGTCCGCCGTTGACGCCGCCGTGGAGGGTGTTGCAGTACAGGTACTTCGTGATGCCGATGAACAGCATCCGCCGGGGGAACACGGCGGAGGCGTTCGCCACGGCGCCGGGCTTCGTGGAGGGAGTTGTCACGCCGGGTGTTTCGGGCTCGGTCGGCTTAGCCTTCGGTTTGTTTAAGACGAGGGCTTTCACAGTGTCTTGGAATATCACGGCCGCGGCGACGCCGCCCGCGACGATCAGGAAGAACGCCGCCATCACGATGAGTTTCAGCGTGTTGTTGCTCTTCTTGTAGCGCCGCTTGGTGCTCAGCTTCGGCTGATCGGCGAACGCCTCGGGCACCGGTGGCGCGAAGACTTGGGGCGTCGGTTGAGGCGAGTATCCATAAGGATTGGGCGCGTACCCGGCCGGTGGGGGATACGGATAGCCGGGTGGGGCGCCAGGGTAACCGGGCGGCGGAGCGTAGCCGTAAGGCGTTGGGGCGTAACCCGGTTGGGCGGGAGCATACGGGTAGCCCGGTGGCGGACCATACGGATAGCCGCCGGGAACCACCGCCTGCGGTTGCATCGGCGGCGGGCCATAGGCGGGCGGGGCGGAGATGGTCGGCGGCGTTTCGGCTGCGGGAACGAACGGCGCCGGTGCGGCGGGTTCCGGCTCGGGTTCGTCGAAGGCAAACGCGTTCGAGGGAGCGGCTCCGACGACGGCTTTCCCGGTCGCACGGACGACCGACCCGCACTTCTTGCACTTCACGGCCTTGTCGGCCCACGTGGCGGGAATGCGGAGCACCTCTTGGCACCCCGGGCACGTCGCGAATACCGAGTTCTGCATGACTCCGCCTCCGAATCGCCGAATACAACCGTTGCCAACTCAGACACCATTGTAGTTCGCATAGTTCCGCCTTGCGCAAAAGTGATTCGGGTCGTGGCGCGGGGGGATTTTGAAAGTTCCTAGAGCCTGTTATTGACTTATTCCCTTGATTTATGGCATTTTGGGGGGATGGACACGACACGGAAGCCGTATCCGAGCGATGTCTCGGATACCGAGTGGGACTTTTTGCTCCCCTACCTCACCCTGATGCGGGAGG
>JANXTU010000060.1 GCA_025352235.1 Fimbriiglobus sp. | reverse complement strand
TTCCTGCGGGACGTGGTAAAGTATGGGGTAAGGGAGGCGGTAAAGCAACATGGTGGCGCTGATGCCATACTTTGCAAGTCGATAGTAAATAGCACTACAGTGCGATTTGAAATTGATTGCTGCTTCGAGGCAATGCTCATCGTGGAGTTGAAAACACCATCGAAGCAATGGCTCACCCAATATCGGCTGGATATTTCATTTCAAAACCTTTCAAATCCTGTCATCTCACTCGAAGCATGCCATTGCAAACCTGACGATGGAACTCCGTCTGAAAAGTTCAGTGCGAAGGATGGACGATTTAATATGCCAGAGCGAGTTCCATCATCAATTCGAACCGACATTTTTCATGTAATATTGAAGTCGGCAATGGACGGGCCTTATGGTAGATTGGCCGATTTGATAAAATCATTCCAGAATCACTCTTTCAATCCTGATGTTTTGAGAGTGCCTCAATCACCTGCTCCTTACCAACCACTAGATTTCAATGGTAGTAATCTGTCGAGCGTTCTCGAAACCACACAAGCAATCGATGCTGGGTCGGTTATGAAGATCGGGCGATATTTGAATTCTATTGTACCTCAGATACTATTCTCGGGTGCCGTTCGCGTTGCGGGCTATCAAATCTTGAATTTCCGAAGCCCAATTGGAAGCGAACTAAATGACCTTGACTTCAACGCGTCCAGCATGTCCGATGGAACATTGCGGGCGCTTGCCGCACTGACGGCAGTCTTTCAAAATGTCCACGAAGATCAAGATCTCGGCCTCGTCGCCATCGAAGAACCCGAAACAGCATTGCACCCCGCCGCAATGCGGGCGCTCGTCTCGGCGTTCGATGCCGCCACGATGCGAACGCAGATTCTTCTCACGACGCACTCGCCCGACCTCCTCGATGCCGAGGAAATCAAACCGGAGAATGTCCGAATTGTGCAGATGATCGACGGCCAAACCGTGATCGGCCCCATCGACGAAGCCAGCGTCGAAATCGTCAGACGGAATCTCGACACGCTCGGCGGCTTGGAACGCAACGACTCTCTCCAGATCGACTACGACGACCGCCAGCGCCAAATCGCATTGGCGAATCAGTCGTCGGACGGGCAATCGTGATCGTCTTCATCGCGGCGATTGTCGAAGGTCACACCGAGCGGGTCGCGCTCGAGCGATTGCTGCAAAGGATCTGGCTTGAGTTGGACCGGCCGGAGCGATTGCAAGTTCTCGATTGCGTTCGGGATCACCGGAGCAGTTTGATCCACCCGAACGGCGTCGCGTTGGGCGAAGCAGTCGAAAAGGCCGCGATTCAATTGGGTTCGTATCTGCGTCGCAACCCCGGATGCCAGTCGTTGTTACTCATCGATATCGACGCGGAGGGGGATTGCCCGGCCGAACTCGGCCCGCGTTTGGTTGCAGCGGCCAATGCTGCACGCGCCGATTTGACTATTGCTTGTGTGCTTGCGAAACGCATGTTCGAAAATTGGATCGTGGCGGGGGCGTCCACACTGGGCGGAATCCTCAACCTACCCGATCCGCTCCCCGCCCGAACCGATGTTGAAGCGATGAACGGCTCGACATGGCTGGACACCCAATTGCGATCGGTGACCCCGAATTCCAAATACAAAAAAGCCGACCACGCCATCGAATTTGTGAAAGCGATGAACCTGGTGGAAGCCCGGAGCAATTCCCAATCGTTCGAGAGGCTTTGCAAAAAATTAGAATCGATTCCTCGTTGCCTGCCATTATCGATCAGCGAATCCGGTATTTGATCCGTCGCACTCGCTCGGGATCAAATTGGCCGGAGATCAAACGGATCCGATCCCTCACTCCGCCACGACGGGGTTCCTCAGAATCCCGATCCCCTGAATCTCCACTTCGACCACGTCGCCGGCTTTCAGCAACACCGGCGTCGGCTTGCGCGAGATGCCCACCCCCGGCGGCGTGCCCGTGAAGATCAAGTCGCCCGGCTCCAGCGTGTAGACCTGCGTGATGAACGCCAGCATCTGCGGCACGCCGAAGATGAATTCCTTCGTGCTGCTGTTCTGCATCGTCGCGCCGTTCAACCGGAGTTGAATCTGAAGGTTGTGCGGATCGAGCCCTTCGTCGGTCGTCACGATCACCGGGCCGACGGGGGCGAAGGTGTCGAAATCTTTGCCGATCATCCACTGTTTTTCTTCGCCGCGGAACTGCCAATCGCGGGCGCTGACATCGTGGCCGACGGTATACCCGCCGACGTAGTCGAACGCCGAGGCGTCGGCCGCGACGTGCTTGGCCCGCTTGCCGATGACGATGACCAACTCCGCTTCGTAATCGACCTTCTGCGACACCTTGGGCAGCACGATGGCGTCCCCTTGGCCGATCAGCGCATTCGGGTACTTCCCGAAAATCACCGGTTCCGTCGGGATCGCTTTGCCCCCTTCAATGGCATGGTCGCGGTAGTTCAAGCCGACGCAGAGGATCTTCGAAGGGTTGGTCACAGGCGGCAGGATCTTCACGGAGTTCGCGGCGTACTTCACGGCCTTCGGGCACTCCGACGCTTCCTTCGCGGCCAGCTTGACGGTCTTCGACGCCGCGAGGAGGTCCTTCATGCAGACGGGCAGACCGCGGTCGGTCGCGTGGAGATCGACGAAGAAGTCGCCCACTTGAGCGGCGACGCATCGGCCGTGAGGGGTCAGGATCGTGGCGAGGCGCATGGGCGATATCCAAGGGGGCGGTGGAGGTCTTTTGAACATTGAATGAGTTCGACCGCGAACGGGCCAGAGTCGGCGCGAACCTTCCGCCCGAACCGCCGTCCTTCCGGGGAAGCTCCCGCGACTCCACTTGTCGTTGGAGCGGGCTGCGTTATAAATGCAAGTGTACCCATTCCCCGGTAGCTCAGTGGTAGAGCAGTCGACTGTTAATCGACTGGTCGTAGGTTCGAATCCTACCCGGGGAGCTTTCGCCGACGATTCACCACTTTCGCAGACCGACGGGTAAACAGAAAAGGCCGGGAGGGCATTCCTCCCAGCTTTCTTCGTTTATCGCCTTTCGCCGCAGGACTTGGGCAACTTTGGCGGCAAGGCCGAAAACTCTCTGTTTCGAGAGAGCGAATAGGGGTCCCGACAGGAACACCCCGGTTTCGGGTCGCCGAGGGCGGGTTGGGCGAAAAACTCTCTGACTCTCTGGTTAACACACCCCTCCGAGTTACCGACCCGTTTCCTCTTGGACCCCGAGAGGAAATTCGAACGGGGGACTGATGGGTTAACATTGTGAGAGGTTGACTTCAGTTTCGACGAAAGACACTGTTTTGTCAG
>JANXTU010000038.1 GCA_025352235.1 Fimbriiglobus sp. | reverse complement strand
CACGGCCCTACGCCTGCGGCCTTGAGCAGGCCAAGTGCGGTTACGAGTTCATTCCCCATCAGAGGAGATGACAATGGCATTGATGAACGAAGTCGCACCTACGGACGATGCTGACGAGAAGTCGGAACTATTTGTCACGATGGATTTCGACGGCGAACGCTGGGATGTCTGGTTCCCAAGCCCGTTGGGTGGGCGTCAGATCTTGGAGAGCTTTGCTACCAAAGATGAGGCCGAGGCCTTTGAGGACGACCAGCGCCGCTCCGCCAACGGATGATTCCGAGATAAGCCGCAGTCACATCCCAATGCGTGCAGCACTTTCCGAGACGGCCCTTTGGACGGCGTGTGGTCGAGAGCAGTTGACCGTCACAGATACGCTACAGGAGAATTGATAATGCCGACTGATCATCCGGTCGTGAAAATCCGCAACAGACACGGCTATATCTCCGTCCCTGTTTCGGAGTCGTCATCCTTATGTTGGGTACGGCTCGAACGGCTTCAGCCGACCTGTCGGGCTGCGGAAATCGAGTTCGCCGAAGCACTCGTCCGCTGGGAACGAAGCGGGGCGTTCAGTCGGCCAGTGATCGATGGGGTGGTGGTCGCCCGCCGAGACGTGCCACGACTTGCCGAGGCTGTTGCAGCGTCATCGCGCGTCCGCGCGAAGCAAGACGCAGTTGAGGTTGCGAGAGAGCTTCTACGCGACCTCACAGGGCGTAGAAGCGAGATTCACGCAGCAGTGTGGGCAGATGCGAATGACTCCAAACACCCCCGGATCGCGGGCATGTTTCGTCGGTTCCTCTGCCCATCCCATCCGCGAACAACTAGCGACCGGGAGAAACTGGCGAGGATGTTGGAGGCGGCTGGGTTCGGTCGCCCGGCAGTCGAACTGGTTGACCGGCTGATCCAGCCCGGAGTCGATCAAGATGCCCTGCAAAGAGCAACAACCCTCTCCGCAACAAAAGGCGCACAGTGTACCCGACAAGAAACAGCCAAGGTCTTCCACCGAAATCTCGATGACACATGGGCAACCGACGCCTTCTTGACAGGCATCAGCACTGCCGAGCAATCGGCCCGCTTGATCCGTACCGTTCGCCGGCTCTTGCGAACCGATGTCTCAGCCGACGATCTATTGGCGAGGGTGCTGAACGTGATTGGTTCAGGACGCGATGAGCGTAGCGGATCGTGACGAACAAGTTGGTCGCCAAGCTCAAGCCCCGACCTTTACTCGGCTGACCGCATCACACGATGGCCACCGAGAAGGCCAATTACGCCCTGACTGTGCCAGCCTGGATCAGGTCAAAAACCGGCTCCGATTCCCAGCGTTTCTCGCTGCCCATGACAGTGTCGTTTTGGCATTGCAGATAGCCATCGACCGAAGAGTCTGTGCTATGCCCGGCCTTTCATCTGGCCCTGCTTCCAGGGTGCGCGTTTAAGCCCGCTTGCGCCGCGAAGTCCACTTCCGAGACACCGTCGCGGGCGGCGTGTGGAGGTGGTGACGGAAACCTAACCGACCGCATGCGAGGAGATCCGATGAGTGGACGTAGCTTGACCAAGAATCAACAGCAAGCAATGAGGCTCAACGCCAAGTTGTTGAACAAGTATCTCAATGAGGTTAATGAACTACTTCCCCAGTGCGATTCTGACGGTGTTGTTTTCATCGCCGACATTTCACTGCTTCTTGCATGGTCAGGGCAGGAATCTGTCCGCAATTTGCTCGCTAAATTATGGCAAATGCCAGTGCCGTCCCCCACCGTACAACATCTGCTGGCTTCTTGGGGAAACGAGTCTCGACCGCTGGTGTTTGCGACTCCTCTCGCTGGCGCTAGAATCCTGATGGAAACAATCACGCCTGACGCGGAAGCCTTTATTGCCAACCAAGCAGACAAACAGCCTCACACCCGATGCGTCGTAGTAATTGCTAACAATACAATTAGCTGCTACTTGTTGCGTTATCGACTTTTTGCTGAAGATGGCCAGCATCGGGTCGGCATTAGATTTTGAGAAATCGCCGTGATGGCCTTTTACTAGCCCTCAACCAAGCGTGATCTCGACCCGTTTATTTTCTGCGAATGCCAAAAAGCTTGAAATCCTCGACGGTCTTCCGGGGTCTGTGGATGGAGACGCATCCCGCAGATCTGTACGCCGAAGAGGATTCCGAGTGAAAACTATTTTCCGCAATTGGCTCCGCGCTGGCCAGTCCCGAATCGAACGCCGTCTCAATCCTTCGAAACGCACGTCCGATGGCCGGCCGGTGCTCACCGCCCGCTCGGTCGA
>JANXTU010000023.1 GCA_025352235.1 Fimbriiglobus sp. | reverse complement strand
CAAGATCAGGCCGACATCACCTCATTGCTCGCTGCCAATCGAGACGAGATCGACCTCGCCTCGATCCGGAGTGAATGGGCTCCGTATGCCCCGACCGAAGTGGATCGGACCGTTTGGTTGGAGGCGGCGATTACCCGGATCGTCCCCGAACGCAACCGGCCTGCCGCATCCGGGTCGCGCTCGCAAACCCCAAGTCGGATTGGGCCACCGGGGCGTTTCAAACTAGAATCCGTGTATCGACTTGCCCACCTCCGAGATTCGCAGACATGCCCTCCGAATCGATCGCGTCGTTCCTCGAGCTGGCCCGGGAAAATAACCTGCTCGGTGGCGAAGATGTCGAGGCACTGTTCCAGCAACCCGACGTGCCGCAAAGGAACCTCTCGGCCCTCTGCGATTTCTTGCAGAATCGCGGCGTGCTCACGGACTACCAAGCCGCGATGATCCGGGCCGGGAAGGGGTACGAGCTCAACTTCGCCGGCTACCCGATCCTCGACGAACTCGGCCCGTGCCCCGGCGGTACCGCTTATAAGGGAACGCACCCCTCGCTGCGGACACCGGTCGTGATCCGCCGATTCCGGACCGATTGGTTCGCCCCGCACGACAATGCATCGGCGTACATCCAGCGCGCCCAAGATTCGGCCCCGGCCATTCACCCCCACTTGGCCCACCTCCTCGACGCCGGTATTGCGCGGGAAGAGCCGTTCGCCGTGCTCGAACCGTTCGACAGCGCCGACCTCGAATCGCTCATCGGCGACATCGGCCCAATGCCCGCCGCGCTCGCGACCGAGTTCATCCGGCAGGCCGCCTCGGCATTGCAGCTGGCCCACCTGCGTGGCCTCGCCCACGGCGATGTCCGCCCGGCGAATCTCCGGGCCGGCCCGCTCGTCGCCTCGACACACCCCCGCGCCGACGGTTCGCCGCGCTATCGCCCCGCCCCCACCGCCACCGTCAAACTCTTCGAACTCGGCCTCGTGCCGAACCGACCCGCGACCGAAGGCGACCCGTACCGCGCCCCCGAGGCGCGCGGACCGTCCCCCGAGGCGGACATCTTCGCGCTCGGCGGCGCGCTCGCGTTTTTGCTGACGGGCAAACCGCCGACGGCCCCGGCCCTGTTGCACGCGATCCGCCCCGACGCCCCGATGCCCCTCGTCGAATTGGCCGTGGAAATGATGTCCGCCGAACCGAACGCCCGTCCCACGGCGACGGAAGTCCTCGGCAAACTCGCCGCGCTATCGCCGGGGACGACCCCCGCGGCGCCGAAGCCGTACCCGCTGCCGGAGTCGTCGTCGATCCTCGGCGGTGGCGAGTCGGAACATTTGGAAGTAACCGGGATCATCGAGGGGAGCGACGTCGATCTGGTCGAGGCCGCCGATGTCGAACTCGCATCGGTCGCGGCCGAGACACGGCCTGTCGTCGGCAGTTGGCCGGCGCACGAGCCGTACCACCCGCCGGCGTTCGTGCCGGCCGAGTTGCACGCCCCGAGAGAATGGGATGCGCCCGCGGCCTTCGACCCGCTCGCCGGGGATAGCACGCCGAAGGCCCCGCGGGCGGTGCCCGAGCGGAAGATCAACAAAACTAAGGTGATGATTTGGATCGCGGTCGGATTGTTCTTCAACGCGCTGGCGATCGGCATTTGGGCGCTGCTCTTTTTCGGCGTCTTCGAAGGTTCGCCGAAAGCGGATCCGACCCAAGAGCCGAAGGAACAGAAAAATCAGCCGAAGCCCAACAAGAAGGGGAACAGGCCCCCCGTATGAAGCCCTGCATCAGCCAAGCGACGACTTTGCCCAGCCCCTTCGCCGACGATGTCAACGGTTACGCCGACGGCGGTTGCGGGGCGATCGAAGTGTGGCTCACGAAACTCGAAACGCACCTCGAATCGCACACTGTCGCCGAGACACTGGACCTGCTGCGACAACGGGGTGTCAGCCTCGCCGCAGCGGCATACCAAGGCGGCTTGTTGCTATCGCAAGGGGAAGCGCGGAAGGCGTCGTTCGATCACTTCAAAACGCGGTTGGAACTCTGCCAGCAGTTCGGCATCCGGACGCTGCTCCTCGTGGCCGACTTCGCGCAGAAGATCGATTCGACTTCGCTGGGCCGGGCGGTGGTGTCGCTGACCGAAGCCGGGCGCTGGGCCGCCGGATTCGACGTGCGGCTCGCCCTCGAATTCCGGGGGCAGGATACATTCTGCACTTGCCTCGACACGGCGCTGATGCTGACGGAGGCTTGCCGGGAACCGAACGTCGGCGTCTGCTTGGACGCCTTCCATTACTTCAAGGGGCCGAGCAAAGCCGAAGATTTGGCGAAGCTGACGACCGCGAATTTGTTCCATGTGCAAGTGTGCGATGTCGCGGGCATCCCCCGCGAATTGATGACCGACGCCGACCGCATTTTCCCCGGCGAAGGGGAGTTTCCACTCGGGCCGATTTTCCAACGTCTGCGCGAAATCGACTATGCGGGGTACGTCTCGCTGGAGTTGCTCAACCCGATGATTTGGTCTTCGAAGCCATCTCAAATCGCGGAACTCGGCATGACGGCTCTCGACTGCTTGGGTTGCCGACCGCCGATGTGATCCGCCGAATCGCACCTCGCCAACCTTACGGAGCGTCCGGCGATCCCGTATGCTGGAGGTTCGGTTGGACGGTCGGAGGGACGATCGCCGCCGGCGCGAGCCGGGGGAGGAAAGTCCGGGCTTCATAGGGCGCGGTGGTGGGTAACCCCCACCCCCGGTAACGGTGGGTGCTCCCGGGCATCGCCGCCAACGGGCGGGACAGTGCAACAGAAAGAAAACCGCCAGCGATGATTTCGGTTTTCGGATTTCGGATTTGAAGAATGGTTTTCAATCCGAAATCCGCAATCCCAAATCCGAAATCATCGCTGGTAAGGGTGAAACGGTGCGGGGCGCAAGCCCTTAATGTAAGAGCGCACCAGCGACCGGGTGACCGGTCGGCTCGGCAAACCCCACCGGAAGCAAGGCCAAGCAGAGAGCAGGACCGGCCCGGTCCGCTACGACTCTCGGGTAGGCTGCTCGATCCGGCCAGTAATGGTCGGGCTAGAGAAATGATCGTCGCCGGGAGCACCGCGAGGTTCCCCGGCACAAAACCCGGCTTACACGCCGGCCGGCCAACCGAATCCGGGATCTTTCAACAACGAAACGGACTCGACTTCCGCAATCCTTTCGCGAGGAGAATGGGATCGGGTCCGATTTCACGTACTGAGTAGGAACATGCAGTTCGCTACTTTTCAGTTGCGCTGGGCCAAACGCGCATTCGCTCTTCGGGTGTCTCCCACGTACTTGAGAAGCCGAGGTCATTTTCCCGACAGGCGACATACATCGCATCTGGAAAATCGACGATGGGGAAGTCACCGACGTATATCACGATTGAATAAAGGTGAAGGTTAATGAGGCCGGCCTCGCGGAGGCGATCATACGCACCGATCGGGCGACCTTTGAGGAACCGGACAACCTTCTCGCATGCGTCGGCCAGCCAATGATCGAAATCCGCGTCCGCAACCGGATTCTCACTGCTTGCGGTCACGATCTGCACACCCGCTCCACCCCAATATTCTTTCCAAGACCACGCGGCCTCAACTTCGCCGGGAGTGATGGCAAGGGGAATGAGAAACTCATCGTCGGTGATCGGTGGAGCATCATAGCGGTACGCCACAAACTCGAACCGCACTTCCAATGTCGGCATCCGTAACTCTTCGTCAGCCGAACTCCGTAGCCCGCTAACAACGCGTGATAAGTTTCACGGATCATTCGACTCGGGACTCGGCAAGTTCACCGGGACTCAGTCCCCACTGCTGAACAAATCGCTCGGCAATTGAAGTGTACGGTACGAATAGAGCTGCCAAACGATTCCCATCCGAGTTGCCCGCCTCCAAGTCCCGGCGCAAACGCAGGAAGGGTCGCGAGTCTACTTTGCACACGTAGCTGTCGGCGATGTGGAACGCGTGAGTGAGTAACTCGTTTGCATTCGACCGACCTTCCAAATAACGGAGGTGATGCAGACCGAGCAGGAGTGCTACCGTCTCTTCAGTTTCCGTGTCGCTGGTCTGCGTCTCATCGGTTCGTGTGTCGCTGCTCTCTGTTTTGCCAAATAACTGCTCGCGAATTTGCCACACCAGAGGAACCACCGTGCGCAATGGCTCGCCGGCTGCAATTGCATCTGACATTGCAGTCCGGAGTCTAGCTGGTAACTGCTTCCAAATGGGAGCGTTCGGCAACGCACGCACATTTAGGTAACGACTCCGCAATCCCCAGTAGAGAGCTTCTAACTGATCCAACTGAAGCCTCCGTCGATAGACTTGCTTAAACTTACCTCACAGCACAGGTTGCAGCAACGAACTTCTTGGTGTCATGCACACCGGCCGGCAAACCGATGCAGGATTTTCCATCGCCCCTCCACCATTCGCACAATTCCGACATCAGCCGATGTCCCGGCGGGCAATACTGGATGACCGCCCGGCCCCGAGCCACGCATGACCCTGCCCGACACGCTCCGCTACCTGAGCCTTTCCGCCACCGACCCCCGGTCGGACGGGGAACTCGTGGCCGAGTTCGTCGGGGCGCGGGACGAAGCGGCGTTCGCGGAACTGCTCCGCCGGCACGGGCCGACGGTTTACGGGGTCTGCCGGCGGATCCTTGGCAACGGTCCGGATGCCGACGATGCGTTCCAAGCCGTCTTCTTGGTGCTCGCCCGCAAGGCGAACGCCATCCGCCCGCCGGGAATGGTCGGCAACTGGCTTTACGGAGTGGCCGTCCGCACTGCGAACAAGGCGCGAGTGATGAACGCACGCAGAATGAAGCGGGATCGACGAACCGCGATCCCAACGGCTGCGACTTCGGGGGATCGCGATTCGGAAACCCTCGCGCTCATCGACGCCGAACTCGCCGCCCTCCCGGCCGTGTACCGCGCCGCATTTGTGGCCTGCGACATCAACGGTCGGTCGCGCTCCCAAGCGGCGCGAGAACTCGGCTGGCCCGAGGGGACCGTCGCGGCTCGGCTGGCGAAAGCACGCGAACTCCTCGCCGCGCGGCTCCGCAAACGCGGCGTCACGCTCGGCGCGGCGACGTTCGCGGCCGTCGCAGTACCGACGGCGGTCTCCGCCGAAACATTGATGGCGGTGCGGGAACTACTCGCGGTCGGCACGGCCTCCGCCGTGGTCCCGGCCGCCCAACAACTCTCCGAAGTGGTGGTGAAAACGATGGGCACGATCAAATGGAAACTGATGGCGGTCGGGTTGCTGGCCCTCAGCTTAAGCGCGGGTTCGGCAATGGTCGCCAGCACTGGCGAGCGGCCCGGCCCGCGAGCCGATCGGCAACGGTTGGTGATCGCCCCGCTGCCGAGAGAACTCACGATGGAATGGAAAGAGGCGAAGCCGATCCTGTTCGACGACGGGGGCCG
>JANXTU010000009.1 GCA_025352235.1 Fimbriiglobus sp. | reverse complement strand
GTTTTGGACAGAGCAGTGCCCTGCTCTCCGGGCTTGACGCGAGTCTTGAGTCCAGCGAGAAGTCGCACACCCTCACGTAGACTCAACGCCAAAAGGCTGGACTCAACGCCAAAAGGCTGGACTCAACGCCCCAACGCTATGTAAAATTGAAATTCGCTCTAACCGGCTGCTGGCCAGCGGGATACCGCGTTGTGCGGCGTAGCGATTCTCCAGTCGTTCGCGGAGCCAGTCCGTCAGATCCTGGCCGGTGAAGTCGGGGATCCAGTCGGTCGGCTTCAGCTTGCGGGCGCGGGCGATGGCCTCGGTGAGGACGATCCACACTTGCCGGAGCAGGTGGGCGATCCCCTCCAGCAGCAGCCGGTAGCGCGCGTCGCGGCCGGTCGTCCAACCGCGCATGGCGTTCTTCTGGCGATAGCTCGTCTCGATGGCGAAGCGTTCCCGGTAGCGGCGTCGGGCCAGCCAGGCGCGGCGGCGTTCGGCGACCGCCGCCGCGTCGCCCCAGCCCGAGAAGGCGAAGACCCGCATCCGCTCTTTGAACCCCGGCGCCTTCTTCGCCGCGAGTCTCCAAACCAAGACGCGGACCGAGACGGCCCGGCGCGAGATGTCGGTCGTCCACTCCACACGGTGCCCACGGTGCCGTGGGCCCACGCGAAGCAGGCGTTGCGGCGGTTGACCCCCGTCCCCACGCGGCGCAGCGGCACCGCGTAGCCGAGCTTCCGCCCCTGCAGCCAGAGGAGCGTGTCGCCGCCGCCGAAGGCGCTGTCGAGCACCACGCCTTTCACCGCCAACCCGTGGCGGTCGATCTGCGCGAAGAGGGCCGCGACGATCTCGTGCGGGCGCAGTCCGGCGGCGTCGATCAGGCCCACGGTGTAGCACCGGCGCCGGTGCAGCAGGACGGCCGTGGCGTAGTTGAAGAAGTAATGGGTGCCCTGTTTTTTGGGGCCGCCGGTGATGCCGGGGGTGGCCCGGTCGCCGTAGTAGGGGACCGCGTGGGTGTCGATGGCGACCGTCCAGCGGCGGCGGCGGTCGAGCCGGGAGAAGGCGAGGACGCCGTGCCGGGCGGCCGCGAGCCCGGCGGTCAGCTCGGCGGCGGCGGGCAACTGAGAATGGACGGCGCGGCGGCCGGTCTCGGGGCAGAAGGGGAAGCGGCGGCGGACGGCGGCGGAGAGGGTCCGGGCGGTGCTGGCCATGTACACGAGCCAGTCGACGATCTGAACCCGGGTGACGGACGCCTTGTAATCGGACCAGTCGAGGACGCCGGAGAGCGTGCGGTGCACCTGGGCGTAGACCGACGCCGGCGTGACGCTAGGATGGGCGGGGCCCATGGGGAACACTCTTTGTTCAATGTGGTGGTACACATGAACTTAGAATTCCCCATGGGCCTCCGCATCCGATGTAGCAAGTACTGGTGAGCGGACGGTCTACTTCGTGGACGCTTCGCATTTCGTGCTGGCGTCGTTTTTGGGGTGGGTCTGGTGCTTCGTCCGATTGCACGTGCGGGCGGCGTCGGCCCGGCAGCGGTACAACGTGCTCGGAGCCTTGGACGCGGTCACGCACGAGTTGGTCACGGAGATTAACACGACCGACATCAACGCGTTGTCGGTGTGCGCGTTGCTCCGCAAGATCGCGGGCCGGGGCGGATCGGTGCCGATCACGCTGGTGATGGACAACGCCCGGTATCCGCGGTGCGCGTTGGTGCAGGACACGGCCAAAGAGCTGGGGATCGAACGGCTGTTCTTGCCGTCGTATTCGCCGAACCTGAACTGGATCGAGCGGCTTTGGAAGTTCGTGAAACAGGAAGTGTTGAACAGCCGGCACCACCAAGACTTCAAGAAGTTTCAGGAAGCGATCGACGGGTGTCTGGCCGAAATGCCGAGGAAGCACCGAGAAAAGCTGGCGACGCTGCGGACCACAATTTTCAAACGTGGGACAACGTGTCACTCCTGAACGCGTAAAGCATAGCAAATACTGCCACGGCTTCCCCACCGACCTTTGGACCGCCCGCCGCGTCGCCGACTTGATCCGCACCCGCTTCGGCGTCGCCTTCCACCCCGGCTACCTCCGCGAGTGGCTCGCCCAACGCCAGTACTCCCCGCAAAAGCCGGCCCTGCGGGCCAAGGAACGCGACCCCGACGCCTTCGTCCACGGCTTTGATGCAGCCGGTCACGTCGTGGAGGTAGCGGTTGTAGCGCCAGCGGACGAGGTCTTGCCCCTTCGGGTTGGCTTTCTCGAAGGCTTCATTGCGCGGCTTGTAATACTCGTCCCACTTCTTCTTGTCGGCGTCGGTCATCCCCGGCGGATAGACCAGTTTCGCATCCAGCTTGGTGAACGTCTTTTCGAGGGTCATGTCCTGTGATTTCTCGGCTTTTCCGCGGCCGGCGTAATCGTCGAAGAGCGTGTCCGGCTCGGGGTAAACGCGGTCTTTGTCGTGGCCGAGGTGCCGCAGCGCCGGTGCCCACTCGCGGTGCGGCGCCTTGTGCTGGCACATCAGCAGGAACGGTTTCGTTTTGTCGCGGGCTTTCATCCAGTCGATGCTGAAATCGGTGATGAGGTCGGTGACGTAGCCGGTGTTCGTTTCCTTTTTGCCATCGCGGATCATCGGCGGGTTGTAATAGATCCCTTGCCCCGGCAGGATATGC
>JANXTU010000006.1 GCA_025352235.1 Fimbriiglobus sp. | reverse complement strand
AGCGAGTCGTTCACCCGCAGGCTCGCGGTGTCCTTGCTCAGCTTCATCTTCTCGACGCGGTAGCTCAGCGGCTTGTCGTTCGTGATGAACTGCAGCGGGTGCGGTTCGAGCGTCTCGTAGTCCAAGTGCAGCGCGGCGAGTGACCAGGGCCAAGTTCGGAAGGTCCTTCTACGCATTGAGAATCTTGTACTTCTCCACCCACGTTTTCACGATTTCGGGAATCCGAGTCGCCACTTCTCTGCCGAACAGGACTTCGTCGACGTAGCCCATGTGGAGCATATCGATGATTCGACAGAGGTAAGATCGCCCTTTGATCCACCATGTGAAGTGTGCGTCGACCATCAGCAGATGCTCAATGTGCTCGGGGCGGTGATCGTGCTTCGCGAGTTGGCGCAGAGCGGCGTCCAGTTCTTCGAGTTCCATCCCGTCGAGCAGGGTTTCGTATACGCCGTCGGCGACACGGCTACCGAATGTCGTCGTGTAGTAGTATTCTTTGATTTCCCAAACCGCGATCGGATCGACAGCTCTCGGGAATGCGCCGTCAACTCGCCTGGCCAGTGTTCTGAAAGGCTCTCGGTTGCGCGTGACAGTCGTGAGTTCTTGGGGGTTGTAGTTGCATGGCAGCCCGGCAAGTCCCGCCTCGATCAGCATGTTGATGATTGCGGTGAAATACGCAGGTTTCTTCATTTCACCGCTTTGCTTGTTCATGGGCACTACCGCACCGGCTTTCGTCCCGATGCCTTGCAATTTTTCGAACAAAGCCGTAGCCTGCAAAGCGTTCATCAAGAGTGGTTCGACGACACGGTTGAGGATATCCGCGCGGTAGGTGTAGTATTCCAGAACTTGCCGCCCCAAATCGGTGGGCGTTCCGGTGGGTCCGAACAAATGGGACGAACTCAGATTGATGGATTGTAGTGCTTTCTGAACCTCGGCTGGAGTGGGCACTTTGATCGGCCCGGGAGGGCCTTTGACGCCGGCTATCCGTTTCAGCCGCACGGTGTACCCGACTTCTTGGCTTATTGTTCGGATGTTGGCCCAGAATGACTTGGGGAGTCCGATAAAGTCTTTGTTCGGTTGCATGTGCGAAGTTGCTCCTCGAAGCGAATGACGAGAGTGGATAGAGTGACACCCAGTGCAGCACAGACCTGGCGAAGTTCGATCAAATCGAGCCGTCGTTCGCCCCGTTCGTATTTGGAAACGAACGACTGGGGCTCTTTGAGCATCATCGCGAGGTCTTCTTGGCGAAACCCCGCGCCCAATCGGAGTTGGCGCAGCACAAGCTGCAAGGCTACTTGTTCCGGGGTGAAGATGCTCTTGTCCATAGACCCATTTAATCGGTGCTGATTTCGTATCCCAACTTCGGATAATGTGACGATCCTCTTCCCTGATCCTAGCGTGAGCGACTGTCGTGCAATTGAATCTCTTCTCCGAGAATGTCCGCCGAGAGGCAAAGCCGTTCAAAGCGCAACTGCTGAAATGGATAGGGAATAAGCAGCGTTTCGCTCACGAAATCGTTTCGCACTTTCCATCGGACTTCGGAACCTACTTCGAACCGTTCTTGGGTAGCGGGGCGGTGCTGGGCACGCTCAAGCCGGACCGAGCTATTGCATCGGACATTTTCAAGCCGCTAGCGGAGATCTGGATTGCTCTCGGCAGCCGCCCCGAGGAGCTCAAGTCTTGGTACTCCGAAAGGTGGAGCGACCCAAAGACAGAGACGAAAGAGGTTGCGTACGAAGCCGTGAAGGCGTCTTATAACAGGAGTCCAAATGGTCCGGATTTGCTCTATCTGTGTCGCTCCTGTTACGGCGGGGTAGTGCGCTTCCGAAAAAGAGATGGACATATGTCGACACCGTGCGGAGCCCACAACCCGATCTCTCCCGATTCTTTTTCCGCACGGGTCGACGAGTGGACGATGCGCTGTCGAAGCACGCGGTTCCTTTGCGCGGACTTCGCGGAGGTCATGGCTATCGCGAAGGCTGGCGACCTCATCTACTGTGATCCTCCGTATGTGGATAGTCAAACCATCCTCTACGGCGCCCAGTCGTTCAGTTTGTGGATGCTGTTCGAGTCAATTGCAAAATGCAAAGCCAGAGGCGTCTTCGTTGCTCTGTCCATCGACGGGACGAAGCGCTCGGGCGGAAAAATCTGCGATGTTCCTATTCCGAGGGGCTTGTTCGAGACAGAAGCCCAGGTGAACTGCGGACGATCGATGCTCAGGAGATTCCAAATGGCAGGCCAGACACTCGAAAACGAAGTTGTCGCGGATCGCCTCTTGCTCACTTACAGCCTTCCAGAATGAAATGATGCTTCACATCGAAAATCGTGTTCGTCAGCGGGTACTTCTTGGCGATCTTCTTCTGGATTTCGGCATCAAGGTCGTCGTTGGTGTCCTTCGCTTCCCAGTAGCCGCGGGCGAGTTTGAAGACGTCTTGCAGGGTGCCGTCGGGGTAGATGTGGACCTTCTTCCCGACGACTTTCTTCTTCTTGGGGATGAGCATCCAGCCGTGCAGCTTGGCGGTGGTGGCCAGCAGATTCGAGAAGGCGGTTTCGGTGGCTCCCTCGTGGACCGCTTCGTGCTCGGCATAGGCCTGCAGCGCAGCGTGGTACGCTTTGATCGGTGCGGAGTCGGCTTTGATCTTCGTGGCCATGACGCGCAGTATAGCAGGCGTGAGAACGAAGGTCACGAGCGTCCCGGAAATCGGCTTTTCCAGCCTACGCCCCGCTTTTTTCGCCGGAGTCCATAATCGCCCTCGCCGTAACCCCATGCGGGGCTTGGTCATTCCGAAGAGTTGGTCGCTTTCTGGGCAGGAAGTTACTTTCCGACGGGGGGTGTGGCAGAACCGTCGGAATGACCATCGCCGTTCCGCACGGCTTGTAGAATGTCCTTCCAATGCCGACCGTCGCTCTGGGGGCCCACGCGATGCCGAGTGAGGATCTGCTGACCTCCGCCGAACAGGTGCAGCTCTCGGCGCGGGCCGATGCGTTCCACGACGCCTTGCGCCGCGGGGCCGTCGGCGGCGATTGGGGGGAGCACCTCGACGATCTCGAAGGCCCGGTGCGCTTGGCCGTGCTCATCGAACTCGCGCTGCTCGATATGGGCCACCGCTGGCTGAAAGGGGAGCGCGTCGGCGTCGAAGAATACGTTCGGCGCTTCCCGGAACTCGGGCCGCTCGACGCCGCCGCGCCGAAGCTCATCACCGAGGAGTACCGCAGCCGCGTCGCCGCCGGCGACACCCCGCACTTGAGCCAGTTTCAATCGCGCTTCCCGGTGCAATTCGGCGCGATCCGCTCGCAGCTCGTCGCCATGGCCCCGCAGGAAGTCAAGCCGATGACGACCGGCGCGACCCCCGCCGGCGGCACCGCGCTCGGCGGCGTCGCCGCGGAGTTCGAGTTCATCCGCAAATTGGGCCAAGGAGTGTTCGGCGAAGTCTGGCTGGCCAAAAAGAAGACCAGCGGCATCGAGAAGGCGATCAAGATTCTGCTGCAAGCCTCCGACCACGAAGCCGCGATCCGGGAACTGCGGTCGCTCGAACTCATCAAGAATCTTCGACACCCGTACTTGTTGGCGACCGAAGATTTCTGGATTTCCAACGACCGGCTGCACGTCGTCATGGAACTCGCTGAGGGGACCCTGCGCGGGCGGATGAAAGAGTGCCAGTCCGACGGGTTGCCGGGAATCCCGGAGCCGGAGTTGTTCCGCTATTTTTCCGAATCGGCCGAGGGGTTGGATTACCTGCACGAGCAGAAGATCACCCACCGCGATGTGAAGCCGGACAACGTGTTGATCCTGCGCGGGCACGCCAAAGTCGCCGACTTCGGCCTCGCCCGGATGCAGGATAAAATCATGTCGCAGATGAGCGTCTTCGCGGGGACGCCGGCGTACATGGCCCCCGAAGTGTGGGGCGGCGAAGGGGGCCCCGCCAGCGACCAATACAGCTTGGCCGCGACGTATGTGGAACTCCGCCAAGGCAAGACCGCCCTGAAACTCGGGCCGTTGCCGGAGATGATGATCGCCCACCTCGACGGGATTTTTGAATTCGCCGATTTCATCCCCGACGCCGAACAAGACGTCCTGCGGCGGGCGATGGCGAAAGTCCCCGAAGAGCGCTACGACAGTTGCAGCTTCTTCATGGAGGCCTTGGCCGTCGCCTCGGGTCGTTCGATCTCGCGGTTCGCCGTCCACTCGGGCAAATCGAGTACGGGGATGAGCCCCGTCGCGCGCCCGGGGGCCAAGTCGCGTTCGGGGCCGATCCCCGTGAGCAACGCGCGCACGTGGGGCCAGGCTCAGCACCCCGTCACCTCGGTCGCCGACGGCCGCGAGACGCACGCCCC
>JANXTU010000339.1 GCA_025352235.1 Fimbriiglobus sp. | reverse complement strand
AGGGCGGCCGCCGGGTTGCTCCACGAATACGAATTCGTCAGGGCGAACGCCTTGGCCTGCCTGTAAACGTTATCTTGCTCGAGGTACGGCAGGATGAAGTTCATCCAAGACCACGCGCCTTCGAACGGCGAGACGCCGGAGCTGGCCCACGGCGAGTTCCCTTGGGGCAGCATTTCGTACGTGCCGTGGTAGTTGTGCAGGGCGAGGCCCTGCTGCTTCAGGTTGTTGCTACACTGCATGCGGGCGGCCGCTTCACGAACCTTTTGCACGGCCGGCAAGAGCAGGCCGATGAGGATCGCGATGATCGCGATCACCACTAAGAGCTCGATCAGCGTGAAACCACGGCGAATCGAAGGTCGAACGGATACCACGCGAGTGCCTCCCCGAAAGAAGACCAAGCCCATGACTGGGCGAAAATGAAGCCGGTACTACACCGGCGGGAAACGTGTGAGAAGTGAACGCAATCTGAGAAATATCTTTAACAGACACACCGCCACTCTGCAAGAGCAGTTCGCCAAATTTTCAAATTTTAACATTGCAGCACTGGTGCCAAATGACCGCTCGGCTGGCCCGTTGCGCAGAGCGATCCTCGCAAGGCCATGCAGTGAAACGGCTTGCGGATTCTTATCAATCTGGGATTCTTTTTGACATCCTTTTAGGCTCGATAACCATTGCTCACAATTCTGACAGTTTTACTCGAGTACCCGCGATCCGTGCCTGAAATCGAAGCAGGTGTCTTGTTCAACAGGATCGCATCTCGGACTTCGCGCTGGCCGGCGGCGACGATCGCCATGATCCCGGGCATGCCTAAAGCCTCTTGCCCGTGTTGATGCGGATGGCGTCTTTGACTTCGCGTTTGTTGAAGGCGACCAATGCCCAGATTCCGAACGCGACCGCGATCCAAGTGGTCGGGAAACAAGGGTGCGACAGGGCGATGGTGGCGATCCCGATGGCCCCGGCCGTGTAGCCCCACCCCGTGCCGCGGAGCTGTTTCGACTTGTACCCGGCGAGGGCCATGAAGAAGGCGTGAGTCCCGCAGAAGGCCGCGATCGCCATTCCGAGGAGCATCATCACCACGCCGTCTTCGCGTTCGTACGACTTGGTCGATTCTTGCTTGATGATGCCGGCGATGACCAATCCGATCGCGCCCAATACGTAAAACACCAGCATGACGATGCCCAGCCACATCAGGCCGTTGGCCGGCCACGCGATGGCCGCGCGGGCTTGCGCCAAGATGTAACCTTGGTCTTGTTCGCGGTAGCCCCGACGGCGCCGGCCACCGTAGTCGCGGTCGTCCTCGTAGTCTTCTTCGTCGTCGTAGTCGCGCGGCGGGCGCCGGCGTTCGGATCGGGGGCGATCGTCGACCTCGGCGAGGAATCGCTCCCCGCAGAGGGGGCATTCCACCTGGTGGCCGAGGTCATCGACGCCGATGGCCATTTCCCCCCGGCAGGCGGCGCAGCGCACCGTCCGCTCGTCCGGGTCCGGCGTAGGGGTCGGAACCGGTGCGCGCTCCGGAGGTGCCGGCGCGGGTTCCGGGGCCGGGCGCGCGGCATCGCCGGCTTGGAACGCGCTGTTGCAACTCGGGCAGAGCACCTTGTAGCCGAGGTCGTCCGGGTGGAGGTCCACGGTCGCCTGGCAGTGCGGACAAGGGATCACGGGCATCGGGGCCGCTCCGGGGTCAACGGAAGTCGTCGTCGATTCGTTCGGATTTCGAAGCCGTTTGTGCGAACGCGCGTTTCACATCCCGATTCGAGAGCACCATGAGCGCCCAGATGCCGATGGGCAACCCCAAGAGGCAGCAACCGCTCACGCAGGGGATCATCGCGAGGATGGCCCCGGCGCGGGCCCAACCCAACCCGGACAAGTTCTTCATCTTCAACGCGCCCACGAAAATCACGAGGCTCGCCGCGATCACAATGAGCCAATCGACTGGCAGAGCGACAGTCACGATTTTCTCGTAAGTGTCCATCATCTCTTTCATGTCCCGCTTCGCCTGGACTTGCATGTTCGGATTGGCATCGATCTTGGCGCGTTGCTCGTCGAACTGGGACTTCATCGTGACGAAGTACGAAAAGACGTTGTAAGCGAGCCAAAGCATCGAGATCACCACGGTGACCATCAAAGCGATGGCCGGGCCTTTCACTTTCGATTTGGCGTCTTCGAGGTCGCGGGAATCGGACCGATCGCGGTCGTCGCGGTCGTCCCGTGCGTAGCGGTCATCGTCGCGGTCATCGTCGCGGTCGTTTGCCATGGGGGTCTCGCTCGTGGGAGTCGGAAAGATAGGATCGCCGGCTAGCGGCTTTATACGAGCGAGCCGGCCGCACCCGCCACCGGATTCTGTTTCGATCCGCAAATCCGGCGGCACACTCCGAGATCTACCTTCGACGGCGGAGGCATCTACAATCATCAGAATGCCGCGACGCTCGCTTCTACTCCTGTT
>JANXTU010000593.1 GCA_025352235.1 Fimbriiglobus sp. | reverse complement strand
GGAAAGCCTGAGATTCTCCGACACGTTAAGAAACGTGTCGCCACATTGGGGATCGCCCCTCCTGGGTCGAGGTCGTGCCGGGCGTCAGCCGGCGGTCTGTGACCGCCGGCTAATGTCTGCGACCCCTCCGGGGTCAAGCGGGTCACAAGCCGCTACGAAAACCCGAAGCCGGCTCTATCCGGCCGACCAGCCCCTCGCCGGCCGGAGACCAATCCCCGAGGTCCACGTCCCAGAACGGGTGCCCGTCCGTGACTCGCAGCGGCTCGCGTTCCCCGGCGATCCGCATCCGGTACGTCGTCCCCCGGCTGTACGAGAACACCCCCGTGACGACCCGGCCCTCGCCCGACTCGATCTCCGGGCAGGCCTCGATGCCCACCACCTGGAACCAATCCCGCACCCCCATCTCCGGCAAATGCAGCTCGACCCGATCCCCGACCCCCGCGCGGACATCCGCTCCCGCGACCGCAGCAACCCCACCGTCCGCCGATCCCCCTCCGCCCACTCGCGGAGTAGGAAATCAATGGCAATGACTGTCAGGAAGTATGAGATCGGAGATAGTCGACAATCTCCTGATGTCCGTATGTTTCAGCTTGCTGGATCGCTGTTGTGCCATTCCAAGACGAATTTACATCTGCACCGTGCTCGACGAGGAGCTTCACCACTTCAAGATGCCCATTGATCGCTGCGAATTTCAATGGGAGGCACCGATTTTTCCCATTGACGCAATAATTGATTTTTGCGCCATGATCGAGTAGCCATTTAACGACAAGGGCATGTCCCTGAGCAGAGGCGTCCAAAATTGGCCCTTCCAATTATGTAGGCGGATCGGTAGACTTATCGACTTTATTGGACTCGTTTACGCCCAGCCCCAAGCATACAAGAGCTTGTAGCATAGGCAGGTTAGGGTTCGCGCAAAATTTATTTGCCGGTCATCCTGAGTGCAATGAGCATGTTTTTCAGTACTCCGAACATAATATTCGGTAACTTATTGTTGCGCGAGTCCTTACCATCAATGGCCGCCCTCCACATCCACAAGTCCGTACCATCTTTATATCGCATATATTCTGGGAGTTTGCGCAGCGATCGCACAAACTCGGCCACATCGTCAGCCTCGAAGGCAACGTTTATCTTGCGAGAAATAGCCGGATCCCAGGTCATTGTCTTGCCTCTAATTACTAATCATCGTTTTCGTCAGCCTTCTCGGTTTGACCATAGTCCTTGTGCCAAATAACAAGTCTTTGTAGAGCGTCTTCAATTGCTTTCGGGGTTCCAAATTCCTTGTCTGCTCTATCTAACTTCTTAAATGCTTCTTTTGCATATGCAGCGGAGTGGCAGTAGTTGACAGCGATCACCAGATTTTTGCAGTCTGTATACGGGTTGATCCCATACTTGCACAAGATCTGCCTCGCTTTTTCGCTCTCGGTGTATTTCGTGCCCTTCATCACGATGTGATGGCCGTGCAGATTATCCCCTGCCGAACGCGTCGCTTTGCAACCGGTTTTCGATGTTATGTAGTCGATCCACGATCCGCCGCCATCGGGCCTAGGCTGTGTTGATTGGAGTTCTATAAGTGTTTACAGCACAAGTACTTATGACGCAGTTGCCACCTTGGAGAATTCGTCGTAAGTCGTTACATAGTGATGAGTTGCAAAACTCCAATCAACACGGCCAGGAAAACTCAAAGTCCGCTTTCATGAATCATACCCCGGGCGTTCGCAGCGTGCCGATGATGTCGCGGACGCGGGTCGCTTTCAGTTCGCCCACCGCAATCGGCAGTTCCTCGACCAACCGCGCGCTGAGGCCCGGATCGTAGAAGTTGGCGGTGCCGATTTGGACGGCGCTCGCCCCGGCGACGAGGTATTCCATCACATCGTCGATGGTCCCGATGCCGCCGACGGCGATGACCGGCAGTCCGGGCACCTGGGTCGCCACTTGCCAGACGCAGCGGAGGGCGAGCGGCTTAATGGCGGGGCCGCTGAGTCCGCCGACGCCGTTGCCGAGAATCGGTTTGCGCCGGCGCCAATCGACCGCCAAGCCGAGGAAGGTATTCACGCACGACACGGCGTCGATGCCGCCGTCTTGCGCGGCTTTGGCAATGTCGACGATGCTCGTGACGTTCGGCGTCAGCTTCGCGATCAACGGGACATTCGGGCAGGCCTCCCGGCAGCGTTGAACGATCCGCCGGGTGACCTCCGGGTGCGTGGCGAAGTCGAGCCCACCCGAAACATTGGGGCACGACAAATTCAATTCCAGCCCGGCGAGGCCGGCGCCCGCTTCGGCGACGCGGCGGGCCATCGCCGCAAATTCGTCCTCGGTTTTGCCCGCGATGTTGCCGAGGATGGCCGTCGGCAACGTCCGCAAGTACGGCAGGTGGTGCTCCAAGAAATGTTCGAGGCCGTCGTTGTCGAGGCCGATGGCGTTGAGCATCCCGGATGCGGTTTCGACCGTGCGCGGCGGGGCATTCCCGGCCCTTGGGGAGAAGGTCACCGTTTTCGGGACGATGCCGCCGAGTTGGGCGAAGTCGACGTACGGGGCCATTTCCTTCGCGTAGCCGAAGGTCCCCGACGCGACGAGAATCGGGTTGCGGAAGGTCATTCGGCCGAGCGTGACTTGCAGATCGACCATGGAGAATTCTCG
>JANXTU010000576.1 GCA_025352235.1 Fimbriiglobus sp. | reverse complement strand
GATCGAGGTGGGCGGGGCGGGCGGAGTCATTCTCAATCCGGGGTCGGGTATAGGCGCTCCACTCGCGATCGAGCTCCACGCATCGAGAATAAAAATGACACGGCCCCCTAGGAATGCTAGGGGGTCGTGAGAAGTGGGCGTTACTGGATTTGAACCAGTGACCCCTACAATGTCAATGTAGTACTCTAGCCAACTGAGCTAAACGCCCTTCTACTCACCATTTTTAGCCGCCTGCGGCGTTTGGTCAAGTCTTGTTTCCGGGCGGTCCCGTTCCGATCTCACTTTTTCTTGCGGGTCGTGTGCGCTCCCGGCTACGCTGATGGATAACCGTGCGTGTCTACCGGAGACGTCGATGCCGTCGCCGACCCGGCGACGGCATCGGAAACTGATCTCGCGATTCTGCCTCGGCAATCCCGGCCGTTTTGAAGTCCACGGTCGCCTCCGGCGTTCTAGCCTTCGCCGCAGGAACAGTTCCGCAGATCTTGTCCGAAACCGTATTCGTACTCACCCACGAGGTTCTCGCCACCATGTCCCGAACGAAATTCCAACTGATCGCGGCGCTGTCCATCTTGTTCGTCGGCGGAGTCTACACCGCCGGGGTTACATTGCAACCGTCGCAGGCCCAAGTCAGCCAAGTCCTCGAAAACAACCGCCGGAGTCAAACGGACAGCCCGCGGAATACGCCGGCCGAGGCGGTCCCGATCCGCGAAGATGTGAAGATCGACCGCCGAGAGGGGACGATCAAATCGGTCGATGGTCCCGGCAACAAACTCGTGCTCGTTCTGGACGAAGATAAATTTGAACTCGCCGTCGAACTCGAAGCGAAGGTCGAGATCGTCGTCGCCCGCCGGCCGGTCAAACTCGGCGAACTCACCGTCGGCATGCGGGCCACCGCGTCGTTCATGGGCACCGAGAAAAAAGCCTTCCAACTCGTAGCCCATTGGCCCCGGCTCGATACGGTCGTGAAGGGGACCGACACCGCGAAGAACGTCCTCACGGTGAAGGCCGAGGGGAACAACGGCTTCGAGTTCGAAGTGCCGTTGCCGGTCGGGGCCGATGCCAAGATCGAGCTCGAAGGACTGAGCGTCGGCCTCGGGGATCTCGCAGTGGGGTCGAAAATCGAAGTGGAATTCGCCCTCGATAAGAAGACGGTCGTCGGCGTCCTCGCCGAAGGCTCGAAGGACGACCTGCCGGCGACGGTGAAATCGGTCGACGTCGCCAACAAGACGCTGACGCTGAGCGTGAAGGTCGCCGGGCTCCGCGACGACCGCCGCGTCGATCTGAGCTTCGGGTTGACGGGCGATGCGAAGTGCCGGCTCGTGGGCAAGGATATCGCCCTCGCCGATCTGAAGCCCGACATGCCGGTGGTAGCCCGCTTCGCCGCCGACCGGCGGACGATCAATATGCTGTACGCGGCCCCGCCGATTCCGAAAGAAGAATGATTTTCGGGTGGGTGCGGCAAAAAATCGACTACAGCTTCGCACAATTTGATTGACTTCGGGAACTAATGGCGACATTCTGAGTCAGAAGGTTGCCCGCCCCCCAGCCGTTTCCAAAACGACGCACTCCCCACCGTGCCCCATACCGGTATCGAGATCCTCTCCATGACCGCCGATAACGATGTCGAGTTGATCCAGAAAGTCCGCGATGCCCACGCCAAGCTCCGCAAAGAAATCGGCAAGATCATCATCGGCCAAGACAAGGTCGTGGACGAACTGCTGATGGCGATCTTCTGCCGCAGCCACGCCTTGCTGATGGGCGTCCCCGGTTTGGCCAAGACTCTCATGGTCAGCACGCTGGCCCAAGCCCTCGAACTCGGTTTCAAGCGGATCCAGTTCACCCCGGATTTGATGCCGTCGGACATCACCGGCTCGGAAGTCATCCAAGACGATCCGGCCACGCGGCAGCGGATGTTCAAGTTCCTCCCCGGGCCGATCTTCGCCAACATCGTGCTCGCCGACGAAATCAACCGGACGCCGCCCAAGACGCAGGCGGCTCTGCTCGAAGCGATGCAAGAGCGCAAGTGCTCCATCGGCGGGGTCGACCACCCAATGAAGGATCCGTTCTTCGTACTCGCCACGCAGAACCCCATTGAGCAAGAGGGCACGTATCCGCTCCCGGAAGCGCAGCTCGATCGCTTCTTGTTCCTCATCAAGGTCGATTACCCGACCGACGAGGAAGAAGAACAAATCATGCGGCTCGGCACCTCGGACAACAAGCAGAAGGTGAGCCCGGTGCTGAACGCCGAGGACATCATCGGTTTGCAGCACGTTGTTCGGCGGGTGCCGGTGTCGGACAAGGTCTTCCAGTTCGCCAAGCGGATCACGCGGATGAGTCGGCCGGGCACGCCGGACGGCGCCGACTTCGCCACGAAGTGGTTGACGTGGGGCGCCGGCCCCCGCGCCAGCATGAACTTGATCCTCGCGGCGAAAGCCCACGCGGTGCTCCGCGGATCGAACCACGTTTCGGGGGACGACGTCGTCGCCGTGGCGACGCCGATCCTGCGGCACCGGTTGATCCTAAACTTCAGCGCGCAGAGCGACGGGATCACCGTCGATGAAGTCATCCGCAAACTGGTACGGGCCGCAGCGGCGAAGGTCGAGGCGTGAGCGATTACCACATCAATATCTTCGCCAGCGTCGAAGATGGCGGTTACATCGCCGATGTTCCCGATTTGCTATGCTGCTCGGCCTTTGGAATGACACCGCAAGAAGCGTTGTCGGAAGTTCTTACCGCGAAGTCGCTTTGGCTTCAAACTGCCGCGGCCGAAGGAAAACCGATCCCGAACCCGACGTATCGCCCCGCGATCTACCAAGTGGCCTGACACGATGAATCGCCTTCTCCAAACCGACATTCTCTCCCGCGCGGAGGCGCTCGGCCTCGCCGCGCGGCAGGTCGTGGAAGGACTGCGCGTCGGCGATCATAAGTCGCCGTTTCGCGGCTTCTCGGTCGAGTTCGTCCAACACCGCGAGTACGTCCCCGGCGACGACATCCGCCATATCGACTGGAAAAGCTACGGGCGCTCCGAGCGCTACACCATCAAGCAGTACGAACAAGAAACCAACTTCATTGGGCACCTGCTCGTCGATTCCAGCAACAGCATGCGCTACGGCGACGGGGCCCAGAACAAACTCGAGTACGCTAAGCTCTTGGCAGCGTCCTTGGCGTACACCATCATCAAACAGCGAGACTCGGTGTCGCTGCGGATGTTCGACAACCAATGGCGGGCCGAGCTCCCGGCCAGCGGCTCGATGATCCATATCAACGCGATCTGCAAAACGTTGGAAGACACGCAAGCCGCGGCCAAGACGCACATCGGACCGCTGTTGGAAAAGGTCGTTGAACAGGTCGGCCGCAAAGGGCTGGTGTTCTTGATCTCGGATTGCTTCGACGACGTCGATGGCCTGATGGCCGGGTTGAAGCAATTGCGTTTCCGCGGGCACGAGGTCACGCTGTTCCACGTGCTGCACCGCGACGAAGTCGATTTCCCGCTCGAAGGGAACGTGCGCTTCATCAATTTGGAAGGCGCCGATGCACTGATGGCCCGCCCGCACTTGTTGAAGCCGGCGTATCTGCGGGCGGTGAATACTTACCTCGAAAAATTGCAGCGGGCCTGCGACGGCTGCCGGGTCGAATACGTCCGCATGCCGACGGATCGACCGTTGGGGGCCGCGCTCGGGGAGTATTTGATCCGACGCCTCCAAATGGGGAAACGCTGATGCGCGGGCTGCTGATATTCGGGTTGATGATGTTGGCAATCGGTTGCGGGAAGAAGACCGAGCCGACGACCAGCACCCCGCCGACGGGGTGGAGTGCGCCGGTCGAGGGGACTAAGCCGACGGGATCGAAGGTGGAACCGAACAAGTAAGAAGGCTTCCGGAATATGGGTATTCTCGCTCCATTGATGTTGCTCGGCGGGCTGGCGGTCAGCGTCCCGCTCGTGTTGCACTTCTTCTACAAAGCCCGCCATCGGCCGCTGCCGTGGGCGGCCATGGAGTTCTTGCGCCAAAGCATCGAGCAAACCAGCCGACGGCTGAAATTTCAAGAATGGATCCTGTTGGCGCTCCGCTGCCTCGCCCTAATTTTACTGGCGCTGGCGCTGGCGCGATTCAGCTTCAGCACCGGCGCCCGCTCCGGACGGGGGGAGAGTGTCGCGGCGGTCTTCGTCTTCGACACGTCGTACAGCATGGGGGCGAAGGACCAAGACAAGAACCGCCTCGACCGGGCCAAAGAAGCCGCGCTCTCGATCATCGATAGCCTGCCGCGAAACTCGTCGGTTCAGGTCTACACCTGCACCGACCGCACGTCCCAATTGCCGTTCACGCCGACGAACCTCGACCAAGCGCGCAACGTGGTGAAAGGGATCGAGCTCACGAGTCAGTCGGGCGACATCCTACCCGGCCTCATCGAAGGGGACGCGGCGCTCGACCGGGCCGAGGGGACGAACAAGGAACTGTACATCTTCAGCGACCTTCAAAAGAACGGCTGGGAGCGGCAAGCGGCGGCGCTGAAAGAGAAGGCCAAGGAAATTCAGAAGCGGGCAACGCTGATCATCGTGCGCTGCGGCAACCCAGAGCGGCCGGTGAACAATGTCCTCGTGTCGGACATCGTCTTCCCGGGCGGCATCCCGCACACGAACACGCGCCTGCCCTTCACGGTGCTGCTCAAGAACACCGGCAAGAGCCCGGTTTTGAATGTGGGCGTCACGCTCGAAGTCGACGGCCAGTTGCAGACCATCGACAGCGGCCTCGCGGCGCGGATCGATCCGGGTCAGACGATCCCCGTCACGCTGACGGGCCTGCTTTCAAAGGCCGGAACGAGCCTGTTGACGGCGAAAATCGGCGAAGGGTCCAAGGACACACTTCCCGGTCAACCGGCGGTGGTCAACACCCCGGACGATCTGCCGGGCGACAACCGCTTCGATAAATTGATTCTGGTGCGGGATCGCGTGCGGGTGTTGTTGATCGATGGCAATCGCGATCCGCGCGACCCGAAAGATTCCGCGGGGCACTTCATCAAGAACGCCCTCGTGCCGGTGCCCGAGATCAACCGGCCCGATTACTTCATCAAAGTCACCGACGTGATGCCGAACGAGGCGACGCCGGTACTGTTGAACGATGCCGACTTGTGCATCCTGACGAACGTGCCGTCGTCCGACGAAGATCGCAACGGCATCCCCGGATTGTCCCCGGCCTTCCTCGCGCGTTTAGCGAAATTCGTGGGCGAAGGGCACGGCTTGCTCATCGGCGCCGGGGAATTCACGATGCCCGCGGGCTACAACAAGAACTTCAAACCGCTCGGCTTGCTACCGTTCGAGCTGACCGTCGCCGAGACGACCAAACCTGAGACGCCCTTCAAACCGGCCCCGGATACGACTGAGTCGCCGTCGTTTCTGAGCCGGTTGCGCGACGAGCCATACGCCACTGTGACCGCCGATGTCGATATCTGGACGTACCTCGGCACGAACGAGGCGAACGCCGCGACGAGCGGCCGGGTGATGCTGCGGCTCGACAACGGCAAACCCATATTGACGGCCAAATCCCTCGGCGATGGCGAAGTTCTTTTCCTCCACACGAGCCTCGACGCGTCGTGGACGAACTGGCCGTCGAAATCCGGGTCGTACCTGTCGATCGTGCAGATGCTGCTGTCCCACTTCACCGGGCGGGTGCCGCCGGGGACGAACCGCATCGCCGGGGAAAGCTTCGCTTGGACACCGCCGGAAGCGACCCGCGTCGTCGACCTGCTGCGGCCGAACAAGACGCGGACGAAACTCGGCAAGTCGGTCGTCGCCGCCGACGGCGGGAAACCGGCCGTCACGGCGACCGACGCCTTCGTCGCCGGCGTGTACCAGATGGGTTACGAAGACGAATCGACGCTCACGGGCCCGCGCTTCGCGGTGAATCCGGATCAGCGCGAAGCGTACGACCTCGACAGCATGACTGACGACGCCGTGGCGAGCGCCGTCGGATTCAAACCGATCCTCGTCTCGGCCGGCAACGAAGCCGATTCATTGGTCGGCACCGAGCGCGACCGACGGGAACTGACGGTTTACATCCTGATGGCGCTGTTCGCCATCGCTTGCCTGGAGTGCGGTTGGGCTTGGCATTGCGGCCGGGCGAAGTGACACTTCCGGTTCCCCTCTCCGAAGCGGAGAGGGGGAGAAAGAGAAATCCCCGAAAGGGCCGAATGACCGACTCGATGCTATTCGCCACGATGGAATTCCCACTGAAGCTGCGGGGCTGGTTCCCGTGGCCGGTGGCGTTGCTGCTGGCGCTGGTGGCCTGCGCGGTCGTGCTGTTCCTCTACTTTCGCGAAGCGAAGCGTGTCCCGCTGGCCGTGCGGATGATCCTCGCGCTCGTCCGCGCCTTCACGCTGACCTTCATTTTGTTTTTGCTCCTCCGGCCGACTTGGGTGCAGAACACCACGACGACCCGCCTGCGACCCGTGGCCGTAATGATCGACAACAGCCAGAGCATGTTGAACAAAGATGCCCGCACCAACCTCGCCGACCGGCACCGCGTCGCCGTGGCGTACAACTTGAGCGCGCCCGATGGCGGTATCCCGACGAACCTCGGCGACCTGCCGGCGGAGATCCCGGATAAACCGAGCCGGCTCGATCTCGCCAAGAAGTCGCTCGAAAATCCCCGTCTGAATCTGCTCGAACAACTCCGGGCCAAAGGGCCTCTCGAAGTCGCGACCTTCGGCTCCAAGCGCTCGGCCCAAGATCCGCGCGGCCTCAACTGGCTCGACAAAATCGACGGCAAAGACGACCAAACCGCACTCGTCGATGGCCTCTTCGACTTGTTAAACCGGGACGAATCGGAACTCCCCGCCGCGGTGGTGATCGTCACCGATGGCCGCGAGAACGCCAGCGGCAAGAGCTTGGCCGAACTCGCGCGGCGCTGCGGCGAACTCAAAATCCCGCTGCATATCTACGGGGTCGGCAGTTCGGCATTCGGCCAACTGCAAATCCGCGATGTGCAGACGCAAGAAAACCTCTTCGTCGACGACAGCTCGATCATCCCCGTCCGTTTCCGGGCCAAGGGCTTCGAACCCGGGGCGAAGGTCGAATTCAGTGTGAAACTCAACGGTAAGGAAGTGCTGAACAAAACCATCGACCTCAAAGAAGGGGACGACATCCGCGAGTTGTTGAATTTCGTGCCGAAGAAAGACGACGCCCTCGCCGGGAAGCAAGATCTCGTCACGAGCGTCAAGGTCCGCGTCCCACGGGCCGGCGGTGGCGAAGAGGTGTTCAGCGACGAAATCTCGAAATCGGTCCGCGTGGTCGATCGCAAAATCAAAGTGCTGATGGTCGATTCCCAACCGCGCTGGGACTTCAAATTCATCCAGCGCGGCCTGATGGCGGACAAAAAACGGATCGCGCCGAAGTTCATCCTCATCGAGGGCGACCCGCGGGCGATGAAATCCGAGAGCACGGACAATCCGTTCCTCGCGGCGTTCCCCGAAACCCGCCAAGCCCTCTCTGAATTCGACCTGCTCATCCTCGGGGATGTGCCGGCGTCATACTTCACCAAAGAGCAACAAGAAACCATCCGCGACTTCGTCAGCGAAGGCGGCGGCATGATCCACATCGCGGGCAAAGGCAACGGGCCGTCGTCGTGGCTCGGTACCGCGCTCGCCGACGTATTGCCGGTCGAGTTCGACAAAGCGACATTCGTCACCGACTCCGGCAAGCGCACCGAAGGCTTTCGCCCCGTCGTCACCCCGCACGGATCGCGGTCGTTGCTGTTGAGTTTGGAAGACGACCCCGAAGAGAACAAGCGAGTCTGGGCGACACTGCCCGAACTCTACTGGCACTACCCGGTGAAGAAGCTGAAGCCGGCATCGGAGGTCTACCTCGTCCACCCGAGCGAGAAGACGACCGACGATAAGCCGATGCCGCTGCTGGCGACCCACTACTACGGCAAAGGCTTCGTGCTCTACTCGGGCATCGACGAAACTTGGCGCTGGCGCTACAACACGGCCGAGCAACTCTTCGGGCGCTTCTGGACGCAAGCCGTTTACTTGGCCGGCGTGCCCCGCACGCTCGGCACGAAGCTCACGCAGTTGTCGCTGGACACTCCGGAGCCCATCTTCGGTAAAACGGCCCAAGTGTACGCCCGCCTCTACAGCCAAGATTTGAAGCCGCTCGTGACGGACCGCATCGGCGCCCGCGTCGAACGGCTCGATGTCGACGCCGACGACAAGGATCGCACGTTCCCCGTCGAGTTGAAATCGCTCCCCGGTCAACCGGGCGAGTATGTGGCGACGATCCCGTTCAACCGCCTCGGCCGATTCTCGCTGAAGGTCGAAAACGCCACCGAAACAGCGGCGCTCGATTACCGCGTGAGCCTGCCGCCGGGGCACGAACTCGCACCGGGAGGACTCGCCGAAGAGGATATGCAACAACTCGCCGCGAAGTCCGGCGAAGACGCGAATCCGGGTCGGTTTTATCGCGAAGAAGATCTGCACACCCTCGTGAACAACGTCCGGTCCAAAGAAGGCCCGCCGCTGCAACAGCGGTATGAAATCGTCCTTTGGAGTTGGCCGGCACTCGTGCTGTTGATCTTGGCGTTCTCGGTCGAATGGTTCATCCGCAAATTCAACAGCTTGAGCTAATCGAATGAGTCTTCTGAATCGACAACTCCGCGCTTGGCAGTTCCGCGAGTGGCTCTACTCCACGGCCCGCGGGGCCGCGTGGCTACTCGTCATTATCGCGGTGTCACTCGCAATCGCTTGCACGGTCGATTTCTATCTCGACCGCTACATCGACAACCTCTCCGAAGAAGGCACGAGCACGCCGCTGTGGTTCCGGATCGCGATGACCGCCGGCCAAGCGCTCTTATTCGCAGTCGCGGCCTATCTGCTGGTGCTGAAGGTGCGCGGGCCATCTCTGGTCGCATTGGCGGGCCGGGCGGAACGGGAGATCCCTGAATTCGACCACCGCTTGGTGACGACGCTCCAATTGACGCGACCGGACGCCCAAACCTCGGGCATGTCGCAGCAATTGATCGCCGCCGTGGAACGCGAAGCTGGTGAATTGTTGCAGTCGCACCGCATTGCGAAGTTGGCCAATCCGAACCGGCTCTTCTGGGCCATCGGCTTGTACGCCGCCGTGTTGATCTTCGTCGGCGCGGCCGGTGCCCTCGCCGGCGACCTCGCCTTCGTCCTGCTGCAGCGCCAAGCCCTGTTGGACATCGATGTTCCCCGGAAGGTGGCCGTTCAGAACGAGAGTCAACCGCTCTGGCCGAGCGGAGATGCCGTGGAACTGCGTTTCCGCGTCACGGGGCCGGTTTCGGACGATGCCACGGGGACGGTCTTCGTGTTCCCCGAAGGCCAACCGCGGGAAAAATATGCTGGGAAGTTCCTCGAACGCTTGCCGGATGGCTCGGCGATCTTTACCGCCAACCTGCCGCCGTCGTCCGAGCCGTTCACTTTCAAAGCCCGCTTCGGCGACGGACGGTTGCGCGAGCCGGGCAAAATCCGCTTCGAAGCACGCCCCGCCGTGGACGAACTCAACGCGTGGGTGCGACTGCCGAAATACGTCGACCCAGACGGGGCACGCGTCTTCGAACAAATCGCCAGCCAAGGGGAAGTCGTCGCCCACCCCGATTGCACGGTCCGTATTGCGGCGCTCGCCACCAAACCGTTGAAATCGGCGACGCTCGTCTTATTCGCCCGAGACTCGAAAGGCATCGAATCGGTACTCGCGCGTCCGGTGATGACCCTGTCCGCGGATCGCAAAACGGCCGAAGCGACCTTCGATTTAGCAAAGTTCCCGACGGGCTATAGTGTCGAACTGCTCGACGACAACGATTTCCCGAACCTCAGCCCGCCGCGGCGGGGTATCACCATCAGCCCGGACCGCGCCCCGGACGTGCGACTGCTCGACGAAATGTTGAAATCCCCGCGAGACTTAGGCCCGAACGACGATTACGAAGTCCGCGGCATGCCCTTGGCCAAAGACGGCCGCGTGCAAATCGCCTACGCGGCGCAGTCGCCACTGGGCATCTCGAGTGCATGGGTCGTTTACCGGGTTTACGACCGCCGCCAGAAAGATTGGACCGCCTGGCAGACATTGCCTTTGAAGCGGGTCGAAGCGGACGAATCGAAAGCGAACGTCGGCAAATTCATTCCCGAGCTCGGCGTCTTCGAACAATACGACCACGAGCAATCGGTCGACCTGTACCTGCTCCCGTCGACCGATGCCGAATCGGTGCCATCAGGCCTCATCGCGGGCGGACGGTACGGCTTCAAAACGGCGTCGCTCAGCAAACCGAGTCCGGACGGAACAAAACGTGCGGAACTCGAGCTCGGCGATCAGGTTGAATACTATGTGGCGACGTACGACCGAAAATACGCTTTGGAACAGGTCTCCGAACGCGACCGACTGCAGCAGCCGCCGGGCGACCGGATTGCCCCCGGTCGCAAACCGGGAGCCTCGGAATCGCGAATCAAAGACGTCGTTTCGCAGACGGACGTCGAAGATTGGAACCGCCGGCGTTCCGAAAGCCGCGAGAGATTGAAGAGGTTGGAGGAGCTGCAGCGCGGCGTTTTCAAGCCGACCGCCCAGAAATAACGCCGGGTTTGCTTCGACGGGAACTTTTCCGTTGCGTACCGTCTCAGAAAGTTGAATACTTGACCGAACTACTGCGGCCTCAGCGCCGCGGTTCCCCCGAGGTGATTCCATGACCCTCCGCCAGTTGGCCGCATCTCTCCTCACGGCCGCCCTGACTATCTCGACGGTGCCCGCCTCGCGCGCGGCCGAACTCGACCCCGCCGCTCAGAAGAAGCAGCAGCAAAAGGCCATCGCCGACGTCGAAGAAACCGCCCGCCGCATCACCACTTCGCTCCGCGTGCTGTCGTATCAGAACGTCGCCGCCGACAAAGAAAAGGAACTCCTCGGGAAGATTTCCAAAGATCTCACGAACCTCTCTCAAGACCAAATGAAGGCGGTGCTGACGCACCTCGACGCCGCCGCCACCGCTCCGAACCCCGAAACGGCCACCGAGCAACAGCGCGCCGCCTACGACCAACACAAAAAGATCGTCGGCAAGCTGCGCGAACTCCTCAGCGACCTCGACGCGCTCAAATCGCTCGACCACGCCGCCGAGGAACTCGACCGCGAGGCGAAAAAAGAGTTCGACCTCCATTTGAAGTCGCTCCGTTCGAGCACGACGGGGCAGAATCAGCCGCGTTCCGGGAAGAAACCGACCGACGACCGCGAAGAACAAGCGGACACCCAGAGCGACCTCCGCGCCGATATGACCAACTTCTTGAAGAAGACGGTGGTCCTGCGCGGCAAACTCACCCCCGAACAAAAAGAGCGCTACGACGCCGCCGAAGTCGCCGGTCGCGGCGGCCGGCTCATCGCCGAGATGGAACTGGCCCGGATGTCGTTGAACAACGGCGACTTCAAAGCCGCCGCCAACCGCGAACTGACGACGTCCAAAGAACTGCAAGCCCTCGCTGCGGCACTCCGCACGCCGCGCGACCAAGCGACGGCCCTCAAAGAAGCCCGCGACAAGATTGTCAAGGCCATCGCGACCCAAGCCGAGATCAAGAAAGAGACCGAGAAGCAACCCGACGCGAAGGATCTTGAAGCGAAAAAGGGCCAAGACCCGATCAAGGAACGGGCCAACGACATCGCCGATCGACAAGCGAAGCTCGAATTCGAGACCCGCGAAGTCCGCAAGGCCTTGGAACAAACGGCCAAGGAAGTCGCCGCGAAGATCACCCCGGCCGAATCGGAGATGCGCCGCGCCCAAGACGATCTCCGCAAAGCCGACACAAAGGACGCCGCCGAGGCCCAGAAGAACGCCGAAGAGCGGCTGACCGAAGCCAAGGTGGACCTCGACAAGTTGATCGCCGCGGCCGAGAAGGAAAAGACCGACGCCCTCGCCGCCGCGAAGAAGGCCGCCGAGGAAATCGACAAGGCGATCAAAGCCCAAACCGCCGCGAAGGAACTGACCGAAACAGCTAAGCCCGACGCCTTGAAACCGGCTGCGGACGCCCAGAAGGACGTCGCCAAGAAGACCGAGGAACTCAAGAATCTGCCGTTACCGGACAACAAAGCGGTGAAGGATGCTCTCGAGAAGGCCGACAAAGCCGCCGACAAAGCCGCCGCCGACCTCGCTAAGAAAGACCCCACCGAGGCCAAGCCGCAGCAAGAGAAGGCCATCGAAGCCCTGAAAGACGCAAAAAAAGCTCTCGACGAGCAGATCGCCAAGATCGAGATGCGCCGCGACGACATCGCCAAACTCGAAGACGCCGCGAAGAAACTCGAAGCGTTGGTGAAGGACGAGAAGACAATCGCCGCCGATGCCGACAAGGCCGCGAAAGCGGAAGACAAAGCGCCGAAGACCGACGATATCGCCAAGAAGCAGGAAGATCTCAAAGCCCCGACCAAAGAGGTCGGCGAGCAAGTGAAGGACGTCGCGCCCGAAGCGGCCAAGAAGATCGACGACGCCGCCAAGAACCAAGACATGGCCAAGGCCGACCTCGATAAAAACAAGCCGATGCCGGCCGCGAACGAAGCCAAAATGGCCGCCGACGACCTCGCCAAGGCGAAAGATGAAGTCAACAAGAAACTCGACGAACTGAAGGCGAAGGAAATCGCCGACCAAGCCGCCCTGCAACCGGACAAGATCGACGCCGCCGAAACTGCGAAGCAGGTCGCCAAAGCGATCGAAGAAGCGATGAAGGCCGCCGACGAAGCCAAGAAAGCCGCCGACCAACTCGGCCAGAAGCCGATGGACCCGATGCAGGGCGACGCCCAAAAGAACTTGGCCGACCTGCAAAAGGAAATCGCCAAGACGGCCGAGAAGTTGATGCAGCCGGAAGCCGCCAAGGACGCCCAAGAAGCGGCCAAGGCGATCGAAAAAGGGGACATCCCCAAGGCCGTCGAGAACCAACAGAAAGCCATCGACAAGCTCATGGAAGCCGCCAAGGCCATGCCGATGGCCGGCGAACCGATGAAGCCGGGCGAGCAAAAAGGCGAACCGATGAAAGGCGAACCCATGAAGGGCGAGCCGGCGATGCCAGGCGAAGCGAAGCAAGGCGAGATGATGAAGGGCGAGCCGATGCCCGGCGAAGCCAAGCCCGGCGAGGCGATGAAGGGCGAGCCGATGCCCGGCGAAGCCAAACCCGGCGAGGCGATGAAGGGCGAGGCCGGCGAAGCGAAGCCCGGCATGGGCGAAGCGAAACCGGGCATGGGGATGGGCGAGGCCAAAGATCCCGGCCAACTCGCCAAAGCACAAGAGAAACTGAAAGAAGCCACGCAGGCCCTCCAGCAATCGCAACAGGCCAACATGGCCGCGCAAGCGGCGGTCGATCAGGCCAAGGCTCAAGCCCCGATGGCCGTGCAAGAACAACTGAAGCAGGCCTCCGACCAACTTCAACAAGCCCAGCAGCAACTGCAGATGGGTCAACCCGGCATGGCCCAAGCCGCCCAAGAGCAAGCCGCCGCGACGCTCCAAGAAGCCCTCGGCGCCCTCAACCAAGCCGCCATGGCGATGGGTCAACAGCCGGCCCAACCGGGGCAACCCCAGCAGGCCCAAGCCAACCCGATGCCTGGTATGGGCATGGGCGAAGGAATGGGGATGGGCATGGGCATGGGAATGACGCCTGGCATGGGGATGGGGATGACCCCCGGCATGGGCATGGGGATGGGTATGGGCCAAGAGAAGAACGAAGGCCAAGCGGGCACCGGTGATCGGACCGGGGCCGGCGAAAATAAGAAGACCGAATCGAGCGGTAAGGATGGCAAAGGCAACGGTTCGTTCATCGAACTCCAAAAGAAGGAGCGCGACAAAGTGCAGCAAGCCACCGAGTCGGCCTTCCCCGCCGAGTTCAGGGAATTGATCAAGCAGTACAACTTGAACATCAAGAACGGCGCCAAGGCGATTTCCCCGAAGGCCGGCGACAAATAACCTAAGTTGCATCGGAGCTAGAAGAGAGGGGCGGTATTCGGCCCACCGAATGCCGCCCCTTCTCCGGCTCCGAAGTCTCAATCCATCCATCTTCGGCGATCTCTCATGCGCATGCTCGCCCGTTTGCTGCTGCTTTCCCTACTGTTCGGCCTCTGCACCTCGGCTCGTGCCCCGGCCGCCGAAGAGAAAGTGAAGATCGACGACAAAACCAAAAAAGCGATGGAGCAAGCGCTCGAATGGCTTAAAGAGACCCAAAATAAAGATGGTAGCTGGGGCAACAACTCCGCCATCACATCGTTCGTACTGCTTGCGTACATGTCGCAGGGGCATCTCCCTGGCCAGGGCAAATATGGCCCCGAAGTCGCCAAGGGGGTTCGCAACTTGGTCGCCGGGGCACGCGAGTCCGACGGCTACCTCGTCGGCAACACCGGCGGCAATATGTACGCCCACGGCATGGCCACGCTTGCGCTGTCGCAGGTCTGGGGGATGACCGGCGACGAGGAAGTGAAGAAGGTTTTGAAGAAAGCCGTCGACCTGATTTGCAAGACGCAGAACCACGAAGGCGGCTGGCGTTACGAACCCCAACCGACCGGGGCCGATGTGTCCGTGACCATCATGCAAGTCATGGCCCTCCGCGGGGCCAAAGACAGCGGACTGCACGTCCCGGACGACAAGATGAAAAACGCCATCAAATACATCGACAATTGCCGCGATCCCCGCACCGGCGGCTACCGGTACCAAGTCGGCGGTGGCCCGGCCGGCTACGCCCGCACCGCCGCCGGGGTTTGCGTCCTCCAACTCTGCGGCGAATATGACAAAAAAGACATCGCCAGCGCCGTCAAGTACCTCGACAACACCGGCGAAGACCGCCAGCATTGGTGGTACGGGGCCTACTACGCGGCCCACGCCTACCACCAAGTCGGTGGCAAGGAGTGGGAAGCCTTCTACGACAAGATGAAAACCAAACTCCTCGGAAGCCAGCAAAGTAACGGATCGTGGAAGGACCCCAAAGAAGGCCACGTCGGCCCCGCATACCAAACGGCCATCGCGATTTTGATCCTTTCGGTTCCGTCTCACTACTTGCCGATTTACCAGCGCTGATTCGTCCCGCCGAGGATCGCGCTGAACGCGGGCCGGTCGAGGCGGTACACCACGATTCTCGCCTCCTCCACCGGGCCGACCGGCCACCGGTACACGACCTGCGCACGCGGGTCGGCGGCGACCGACTTCGCATAATCGACGACCGCTTGATTCAACCGCCGATCGTCCGCGTCCGCGCCCACCCGCAAGACCGCGTACTCCACATCGCGATAGTCGGAGTTCGGCGCTCGGTAGATCGTCTTGCCCGAGTAAAACTGCGTCCATTCGTACGGGTCCGTCAACCGGTCATCCGGGTTCATTGTCCCTTCCAAAAACTCCCCGGCCGCTTTGAACCCGATCCGATTCTGGTGCATCGGTTTCGTCAAACTCGGGATGCAGATTCCGATCAGCACCGCCGTCCAAACCCAGAGCGCCGCGGGCGAGCGGTAGAAATTCCCGACGACCGGCCAGCGGGCGAACCGTGCGAACAGCGGCTCGAATCCCGCCACTGCGAAATACATGGCGACGAACGCCGCCGTGAGCAAATGCCGTTCGGAGGCGTACCCCTGTGAATAGGCCACGCGGGCCAGCGCCGCCAAATGGATCCCGGCGGTCGCCAGCAGCAACAGCCACTCGGGATGGGTGCGCAGGCGGTGCCGAATCAGGATCAGCCCGACGATCCCGAGTACGCCGACGGCGTAGTGCGATGCGTGCAGATACTCGCGGGCGATTTTCGACCCCGCTTCGGTCGCTTTCTGGACTGGTCCGCCGCGATCCACCTCCGTGCTGATCTCGGCGAACAGTGGCCCGCCCCCGGCATTCGCGTTCAACCCCGGCCGCACCGGCCCCGCGGGCGCCCCTTCGATCGCTTCTTTCCCGGACGGCTTGTTCGTCAACCCGCCGATCATCACCATGTATGGCGCCGCGGCGACGAACGTCCCCGCGAACACGGCCGCGGCGCAGGCCAGCATGTTCATCCGGGGTCGCCAACGCAAGGCGGCCAAGCCCAATAGGACGAACAGCGCGCCGAACGCGACCGCAAGCCCCTCGGGCCGGACGAGGTACGTCGCCCCGGAGGCGATCCCACAGAGGACGCAGCGGCCGACGCTCTGTTTGCGTACCCCCGCGACGCCGAGGGCCAATGCCGACGACAGCCCCAGAAAATAGAGGCCTTCGCTGAGGCCGTCGCTGGTGTCCCGCGCGGCGACCGGCAAGAATTGGAAGATCAACACGGCCGCGAACCCGCGATCCTTGCTCAGTAACATCCGGCCGAGCCAGTACATGGGCAGGACGGCCAGCACCATCGCCCCGGCCGCCGCGATCTGAGCCGCGCGCAACAGTCGATGCGCCGAGTAATCGACCGCCACCTCGGGTGGGTTGATCTTTTGCAAGACGTAATACACGGCGTAGATCGTCAACGGGTAGCCGGGGGGTTGCTTGGCTGCCCTCAGTACATCCGGCAGCGAGCGCGGCCCCGGTTGCCCGTGCGACGGGTGCGTGAGATTCACCGCGAGTTGCGCGAACCCCAGGCTGTCGCGGGCCGTCATGGCGCTGTTGCGGATCAGCCAAGCGTGCAGCAGCAGCGAAATCAGCAGCAGGCCGATCAACCGGATCCGATCCGAGTTGTCCGTCACGCGGATCGGGGCCACGGTTTCCATCCGTCCGCCTACGAGGGTCGACATCGCTCCGCATCCTCCGGTATTTCCGCACGGCACACCCGATGCTAAAGTAATTTAGAACCCAGCGTCAACGGGAAGAGCGATCCGAGCCATGTTGCAAATCACCGAGACCATCGCGCTGGGCGACGACGAGATCACGTGGGCGTTTTCGCGCTCCGGGGGGCCCGGCGGGCAGAACGTCAACAAAGTCGCCTCGAAGGCCCAGCTTTCGTGGTTTCTCGATGGGACCGCGGCCATCGCCGAGCCGGTGAAAGCGCGGCTGAAGAACGCGCACCCGAGTTGCTTGACGCAAGAGGGCTACTTTCTCATCACGTCGCAGGAATCGCGGGATCAGGGCCGGAATAAAGAGATTTGCCTGGAGAAACTGGCGGAGTACTTGCAATCCGCGTTGACTCCGCCGAAGAAGCGCTTCGCTACGAAACCGACGAAATCGTCGAAGCGGCGCCGCGTCGCGGACAAGCGCCAAAATGCGGACCGCAAAGAGAATCGCAAACCGGGCTCGTGGGATTGAATTCTGCTTTCCGACGGTTCTGCCACACCCCCCGTCGGAAAGCACCGTTCCCGCCGGAAAGCGACTCACTTTCCGGAATGACCAAGCCCGCCTAAGACTTACGTCGAGGGCAGAAAACGGCTCCCGCCGAAAACAGACGCCGAACCGACCGAAGCCAGTCAGGACACGCCATGCCGACGGAATTGCCGAAGACGTACGAGCCGAAGGACGCGCAAGCCAAATGGCTGAAGTTCTGGGACGAGAAAGGCTACTTCCGCGCCGACCCGGCCGCGCCGGGGGAGCCGTATTGCATCGTCATTCCGCCGCCGAACGTGACCGGCGCCCTCCACATGGGGCACGCCCTCAACAACACCATGCAGGACATCCTCGTCCGCTGGCGACGGATGCAGGGTCGCAACACGCTCTGGATTCCGGGCACCGATCACGCCGGCATCGCCACGCAGGCCGTGGTGGAACGGCTGCTGCTGGCGGAAGACAAAACCTTCAAGCGCCGCGAGTACGGCCGCGAAGCGCTCGTGGCGAAAATCTGGGAGTGGAAGGACAAGTACGAAGCCCGCATCCTCGGTCAACTCCGCGAAATGGGGGCCTCCTGCGATTTCTCGCGGACGCGCTTCACCCTCGATGACTCCTGTGCCCGTGCCGTGCGCGAGACCTTCTTCCGCATGTTCAAGGATGGTTACATCTATCGCGGCAAGCGGTTGGTGAACTGGGATACGCAACTCCAAACGTCTGTGTCCGATGATGAAACCTACACCGAGACGACCAAGGGCGGCTTCTGGACATTCAAGTACGCCGTGATCGGCGCACCGGTCGGCACTCGAGCAGTCGCCGCATTGACCGAATTGTTCTCCACGCCGATCCGGACGACGTTGCCCGACGGCACGATCATTATGGGCGATTCGTTATTGGAACCGGGCGATCTGGAGAGGCAGCAAGAGGAAGAAGATCGATTCATCCAATTCAGCACAACGCGGCCCGAGACGATGCTCGGCGACACGGC